>JAGRKN010000100.1:25216-27282 GCA_020442275.1 Rhodoblastus sp.
TGGCTCGCCCCGCCCGTCAGCACGATCCGCGAGCCCGCATGCAGGGGTCGTCCCTGCTGGCGCAGCCGGTCGCGCACGAGTTCCACGATTTCTTCCACGCGCGGACGGATGATCCGCACGAGCTGCGAGCGCGGCAGATGCGTCGTCTGGCCCGCGTCGTCGCCGACATGTTCGATCGAGATGGTCTCGCGCTCGTCGGTCGGCGCGAGGATCGCGCTGCCGTAGAGCGACTTGAGGCGTTCGGCGCCGTTGAGGCGCACGTTGAGGCCGCGCGCGACGTCCAGCGTCACGTGGTTGCCGCCGACCGCCACGCAATCCATGTGGATCAGCGCGCCGCCGGCGAAGACCGCGACCGAGGTCGAGCCGCCGCCGAAGTCTATCACCGTCGCGCCGATCTCCGCCTCGTCGTCGGCGAGCGTCGCCAGCGCGGACGAGTAAGGCGAGGCGACGAAGGCCTCGACCGTGAGATGGCAGCGCTCGACCGCGAGGCCGAGATTGCGCACCGCCGCCGCGTCAGTGGAGACGACATGGAGATGGGCGGCGAGCTCGTCGCCGATCATACCTTTGGGATCGCGAATGTTTTCCGCGCCGTCGACCGAAAAGCTCGTCGGCAGCGAGTGCAGCACGGCGCGACCGTCGCGGGCGCTGCGCACGCAAGTCGCCTCGAGCACGCGGTGAACGTCGGGCTCGCCGACGGAGCGGTCGCCGACCGCCACCTTCGCCTGGAAATGCTGCGAGGAAATGCGGCCGCCCGAGGCGCAGACGATGATGCTGTCGACCTGCACGCCGGCCATGCGCTCGGCGGCGTCGACGGCGAGGCGGATGGCGGTCTCGGCCTCCTCCATGTCGACGACCTGGCCGGCCTTCATGCCGCGCGAGCGCTGGTGGCCGATGCCGAGAATGCGGCAGCCGTGCGTGCGGCCGCGCGAGGGCTGGCCGGGTTCGATCGGATCGAGCCGCGCGATCAGGCAGACGATCTTGCTCGTGCCGACATCCAGCACGGACAGGATGGCGCTCTTGCGCGAGGACAGAGGACGCATACGCGGCAGATTCACAGACACGCCCATCAGACCTTCCCCTTGGTCTTGCGGGATAGGTTTTCGAGGCGAGCGCTTGCCGCCTCGTTGCTCAATTGGACCTCGGTGCGGCCAGGCACGCGCATATCGAGCGCGATGATGTCCTTGTCGAGGATGCGGTGATCGCGCTGCAGGCGCGCCAGTTTCTCGACGGCGGCCTCGGGCTGCAGTTCGGGCAGGCGCACCTCGACATTGTCGGTCGTGAACAGCGACCAGCGGCGCTTCGAAACGAGCGCGCCCGCCTTGATGCGGCCCGCGAGGTCGCCGGCGGCCTCGATGATCTTGCGATACTCGTCGAGACGCTCGTTGGCCCCGTCGCCTACGATCAGCGGCAACCGCGCGTAGCGCTCGTCATGCAGCGTGTCGATCGGCATGCCGTCGGCCGAGACGATCGAAATCTTCCCGTCCTTCTGCCAGAGCGCATAGGGCTGGCGCTCCACCACGGTGATGGCGAGGCGGCTCGGATAGAGCTTGCGCACTTCCGCGTCGCTGATCATCGGCACGGAGCGCAGCCGCGCGCGCATGCCTTCGGCGTCGAGATAGGGCAACGAATTGCGCGCCTTCACGCCGGCATAGGCGAGAATCTCGGTTTCCTTGAGTTCGCTGATGCCGGAAATGGTGACCGTGTCTATGCCCATGCCGATCGCACGGGCGAGGAGGTCGCCGGGCGTGCCGACGGTCTGGATGAAATTTTCGTAGGCGCCGCCGCGCACCGCGGAATAGGCGAAGGCGGCGCCGAGGAAACCGAAGACCAGCGCGCCGGTCGCCAGCGGATGAATGGCGGCGGCGCGGAGCTTTTCGAGGCCGGAGCGGCGCGGGGCGCGCGCGCGCGGCGCAGGACGGGAAACGGCGGCGGCGGCGAACTGGGGACGCGCAAACGCGAAAGCGAACGGAGAGCCTAGCTGCTCCGTCAACGATCGCAGGACGCGTCTTCCACCATCCATCTTACCAGCTCGCCGAACGAGAGGCCCGCATGGGCCGCCAACTCAG
>JAGRKN010000100.1:27311-27570 GCA_020442275.1 Rhodoblastus sp.
TTGACCTCCAGCACGACGAGCTCGCCCGTACCTCCGGGGCGGTCGTCGTACCGAAAGTCCGTCCGGCTCACGCCGCGACAGCCGAGCGCTCTGTGCGCTACAACTGCCAACTCTTGAATCCTTTGGTAAATATTTTCTTTAATTTGTGCGGGCAGGACGTGGATTGACCCGCCTTTTTCGTACTTTACGTCGTAACTGTAGAAGGCTTCGGAAACGTGCTTGATCTACGTCACCCCCAGCGCACGGTCGTGCATGACCG
>JAGRKN010000101.1:0-651 GCA_020442275.1 Rhodoblastus sp.
TGTTCGGCGCGCTCTTGCCGCTCAACCTCATGAGCGTGATGGGGCTGGCGAGCCTCAATATCTATTCGCAGATCGGCCTCGTCACGCTGATCGGCCTCATCTCCAAGCACGGCATCCTGATGACGGAATTCGCCAACCGCATGCAGGAGGAGCAGCACATGAGCCGCCGCGAGGCGATCGAGCACGCAGCCGGCGTGCGCCTGCGCCCGATCCTGATGACGACGGCCGCCATGGTGGTCGGCGTTGTGCCGCTGGTGACAGCGTCTGGCGCCGGCGCGCAAAGCCGCATCGCCATCGGCATCGTGATCGCGGCCGGCATGAGCATCGGCACGCTGTTCACGCTGTTCGTCACGCCGGCGATCTATACATTCATCGCCAAGGACCATTCCCACGACCGCGAGGAGCGCGGCCTTGAGCCCGCCCAGACGGCGCCATTGGCGCATAGCGCCGCGGAGTGATAGAGAGCGCGTCGCGCCGACAGGCCCCCACACTTTCGCTCCAGCGCTATTGCGCGAGAGAGAAAGGGAGGGCGCGGCGGTCGCGCCCGAGGACCTGAAATTTGAACGCCCCGCTCGCCAAAGCCGATCCTGTCTCCCGCCGCCGCACTTTCGCGATCATCTCGCATCCGGACGCGGGCAAGACCACGCTCAC
>JAGRKN010000101.1:665-15488 GCA_020442275.1 Rhodoblastus sp.
CTGTTCGGCGGCGCGATCCAGCTCGCCGGCGAAGTGCGCGCCAAGCAGAACCGCCGCCAGACCCGCTCGGACTGGATGGGCATCGAGCGCGAGCGCGGCATTTCGGTCGTGACCTCCGTCATGACCTTCGAATACGGCGATTGCGTCTTCAACCTGCTCGATACGCCCGGCCACGAGGACTTCTCGGAAGACACCTACCGCACGCTGACCGCGGTTGATTCCGCCATCATGGTGATCGACGCCGCCAAGGGCATCGAGGCGCGGACCCGCAAGCTCTTCGAAGTGTGTCGCCTGCGCGACATCCCGATCGTCACCTTCGTCAACAAGCTCGACCGCGAGGCGCGCGACCCCTTCGAGACGCTGGACGAGATCGAGAAGACGCTGGCGCTCGACACCACGCCCATGACCTGGCCGATCGGCTCGGGCCGCGCCTTCTGCGGCACCTACGACCTGCGGCACAATGTCGTGCGGAAACTGGACGCCGAGGCCGATGCCGAACCGATGAAGGTCGAGGGTCCGGAAGACCCCAAGATCGCGGCGCTCGCGGGCGAAGCGCTGGCGGCGCACACCGCCGGCGAGATCGAACTCGCCATGGGCGCGTCGAAACCGTTCGACAAGCAGGCGTTTCTGGAGGGTCACCTCACGCCGGTCTTCTTCGGCTCGGCGCTGCGCAATTTCGGCGTCCGCGACCTCATCGACGCCATGGCCGAACTCGCCCCGCCGCCTCGCGGACTGGACACAGCGAGCCGCCACGTCGATCCGCGTGAGAACAAGATGACGGGCTTCGTATTCAAGATTCAGGCGAACATGGACCCCAACCACCGCGACCGCATCGCCTTTCTGCGCGTCACTTCTGGAAAACTGTCGCGCGGCATGAAGGCCAAGCTGATCCGCACCGGAAAGAACATGGCGCTCAACGCGCCGCAGTTCTTTTTCGCGCAAGACAGAACCATTGCGGACGAGGCCTATGCGGGCGACGTGGTCGGCATTCCCAACCATGGCGTACTGCGCATCGGCGACACGCTGACAGAAGGCGAGGAGCTGATTTTCCGAGGGGTGCCGAGCTTCGCGCCGGAAATCCTGCGCCGCGTGCGCATCGGCGACGCCATGAAGGCCAAGAAGCTGAAGGAGGCCCTGCAGCAGATGGCCGAGGAAGGCGTCGTGCAGGTCTTCACGCCAAACGACGGCTCGGGCTCCATGGTCGGCGTCGTCGGCGCCCTGCAGCTCGACGTTCTGGCCGAACGGCTGAAGGCCGAATACGGGCTGGACGTGACCTTCGAGCAAAGCCGGTTCGAGATTTGCCGCTGGGTCACGGCCAGCAAGGCGGAACTGGACAAGTTCCTACGCGCCTATCCCGCCTCCATCGCCGAGGACCTCGACGGCGCGCCGGTCTTCATGGCCACGTCGGCCTTCAACCTGCGCTACGAGGAGGAGCGCTGGCCGGACGTTGTTTTTTCCGATGTGAAGGATTATCAGGCTGCCAACCCGAAATAAGGCCGCAGGCGGGCGGCCGGGGGCGCTGGCGCCCTGATTTCAGACGGGCGGGAAATCCTTGATGACAAAGATTCTTCCGGTGATCATGTGTGGCGGCGCCGGCACGCGCGTCTGGCCAGAATCCCGCGATTCGCTGCCGAAACAGTTCATTCCCCTGGTTTCCGAGCGCTCGACCTTCCAGATGCTGGTCGACATGCTCAAGGACCCGCTGTTCGAGAAACCGATCGTCCTAACCAACGTCGACTACCGATTTCTGGTCGTCGACCAGCTGCAGGCGATCAATGCCGAGGCCGATATCGTGCTCGAGCCGATGCGCCGCGATTCCGGCCCGGCGGTCGCCGTCGCGGCTGAAATGGCCGCCCGCCGCAGCCCGGACACGGTCGTCGTGGTCTTTGCCGCCGACCATGTCGTGCAGGACCGCCCCAAGCTCATCCAGCATTGCCGCGAGGCGGCCGAAGCCGCCGCCGCCGGCTCGATCGTCACGCTCGGCATTCGCCCGACCGGGCCCGCCACCGGCTACGGCTATATCCGCGCCGGCCAACCGCTGAAAGACGGCTCGCCCGTCCGCAAGGTCGAGGCCTTCGTCGAGAAGCCTGACCTGCCCACGGCGCAGAAATATGTTGCTGAGGGCTATTTCTGGAACTGCGGTTATTTCGTCTTCCGCGCCGACGTCANNAGGGCGAACTCGACAAGTTCGAGCCGGCCATGCGTGAGGCCGCCGCAGCGGCTGTCGAGGCGGCCAAGCCCGACCTCAAGTTCATCGTGCTCGACGCCGAGGCTTTTGGCCGCGCGCCGAAGAAGTCGATCGACTATGCGGTGATCGAGCGCTCCGACAGACTGGCGCTCGTGCCGGCCGATATCGGCTGGTCGGATGTCGGCACCTGGGAAGCCGTCTGGGAACTCTCCAACCGCGATGCCGACGGCAATTCCGTGCGCGGCCACGGCGTCGTGCTCGGCGGCCGCAATGTCCACATCCGTTCCGACGAACACTTGACCGCCGTCGTCGGCGTCGAGGACGTGGTCGTCGTCACCACGCCGGACGCCGTGCTGGTGCTGCATCGTTCGAAATCGGATCAGGTCAAGGCGCTGGTCGATCACCTCAAGGCGACCAACCGCCGCGAGGCGGCCGAGCATCGTCGCATCTTCCGCCCCTGGGGCTATTACCAGTCGATCGACAATGGCGCGCGTCATCAGGTCAAGCGCATCGTCGTCAAGCCCGGCGACCGCCTGTCGCTGCAAAAGCACTTCCATCGCGCCGAGCACTGGATCGTCGTGAAGGGCACGGCGGAGGTCGACCGCGACGGCGAACGTCATCTCGTGCACGAGAACGAGTCGATTTACCTGCCGATCGGCTGCGTCCATCGCCTCGGCAATCCCGGCAAGATCGATCTCGAACTGATCGAGGTGCAGACGGGAAGCTATCTCGGTGAAGACGACATCGTCCGCATCGAGGACGTTTACAATCGCGGGTAATCGGACCACGAGCAGCCGTCATTGCGAGGAGCATTTCACGAAGTCGGATATATCCGACTTCGCAAGTCGCGACGAAGCAATCCATCCCCGCAACCTTGTCTAGATGCGGGGATGGATTGCTTCGCTACGCTCGCAATGACGGGCAAGGCTACACCGCGTTCCGGTACGCCTTCCGCGAAAACACCGTCAGCCACAAAATGCGCAGGTCGAGCAGCGGCGACCAATTGTCGATGTACCAGAGGTCGTGTTCGACCCTGCTGCGCATCTTGCCTTCGCCGCTGGTGTCGCCGCGCAATCCGTTGACCTGCGCCCAGCCGGTGATGCCGGGCTTCACATTGTGGCGGCGCGCGTAGAAGGCGATCGCCTGCTCGTACATCTGGTCATGCGCCAGCGCGTGCGGACGCGGGCCGACCAGCGACATCTCGCCCGACAAGACGTTGAAGAGCTGCGGCAACTCGTCGATGTTGGTCGCGCGCAGAATCCGTCCGACGCGCGTGATGCGGGGATCGTCGACCTGCGCCTGCTGCACGTGCCGCCCGTCGTCCATGGTTCGCATCGAACGGAACTTGAAGATGCGGAACGGCTCCTGGTTGAAGCCGTAGCGTCGCTGCAGAAAGAAGACCGGCCCCGGACTGTCGAGCTTGATAGCGAGCGCGACCAGAGCGAAGAGCGGCGACAGCAGCGCGACCGCCGCCGCCGCAACCAGCACGTCGAACGCGCGCTTCAGCGCGACCTCTCCCGACGAAAGCGGCCGGCGCACGAGATGAAGGCTCGAGACGGCGCCGACACGCGAAATGCGCGCGTCTCCGAACCTGTCGAGCACACGCTCCGGACCCAGATGAATCGAGGCCGGCACGCGCAGAAAGACATCGATGCAGGCGTCGATCGTCTCGCTTTCCGACCAGGGCGCGAGAATGAAGACATCGTCGGGCCGCAGCATGCGCGCCGAAGCGGCCGCGAGCGCGAGATCCTCCTCCAGCGTGTCGCGTCCGCGCAGCACGGCGGCGGCCACGACCTGCATGCCGCTTTCCCAGGGCTGGTAGCGCGCCGCAAATCCCTCGACGTCGGCCTCATGGCCAACGAGGAACACGCGCTTGAGCGGAAGGCCGCCGACCGATGCGCTCGCGCGCACGAGCCGTACGACGGCGGCGCGGGTCGCGATCAGGCAGCCGAGGCCGAGAAGGTAGAAGCCGACAATCGTCGCGCGCGAAAATTCGCCTGTCGTCTTGGTCGCGAAGCCGAAGACGAGCGCGCAGGCGAACACGATGTTCCAGAGATGGACTGTGCGTCGTCCGTGGCCCGCCGTCTGCAGGAAGTTCGAGAGCGCATATTCGTTGCGCATCGTGTTGGCGGTGACGAACATCAACGAGACGAACAGGCCGACCTCCAGGAAATTGCCGACCGGTCCTCCGTCGCCGTAAGCGCCCCAATGATAGGCCATGCCGACTGCGACAGCGCTGGCGATGATCGTCGTGGCATCGGCCAGCCCTGCTAGCATCCCGAAGAACGACCGCAGCAAGGTCAGGCGACCGCGCGGCAGCCAGTCTGACCAGTCGAGCCGCAAGGGGCTCGCGTCCGGAACCGGCGCTGGCCGGATCCGGCGGGCAATCGTGTCGTTCTTGTCGTCGCCGCCTCGACGCATCTAGTTCGACCCACGCTGAGCGCCGCTGTCCCGTTTCGGGACTATGGCGATCGAAAATTCGATTTCAGTCGAGGTCTGCAAGAACGTCGCCAGCGGTGGGCGCGGCAAGGTCAGCTTTCGTTAACCATGTTCGAATAATCGTTAATCAATTCTTCCAGACGAAAGCGAACGTGCAGAGGCGCTTCAACGCTCTCGCCGGCGCGGCCGGCTCTTTGATCTGCGGGCTCGCGGCGGCTCTCTGGTGTGCGTTCGCCCCGCCGCCTTATGTCGCCGCCGCGACGGTCGCCATCGAGGCCTCGGCCGAAATCCCCGCCGCCTACGATGAGGCCGCCCTGCGCGCGCTGGCGGCCAGCGACGCCGTCCTGCGGCAAGCTGCGCTGGCGCCGGCGGCCGCAGCCGCGATCGCCCGGGAAGCGCGGCCCGCTATGCCCGACACGCTTCTTTCGATGCTCAGCGCGCAGCCCGCCCAGGCCGACAGCCTGAGCCGCGCGGCCGATCTGCTTGCGCGGCGGATCGAGATCGAACGGGGACCGGCGGCCCGCAGCGCGCGCATCCGCGTGCGCATGCAGGACGCGGAAGCAGCGAGGGTCGCCGCAGACGCAATAGCACAAGCCGTCGTCGCCAGTCACAACGAAGCCGCCGCCCGGATTGATCGTCGCCTGGACCGCGCGCGCAGCGAAAATCTCGCCCGCGCCGAACGCCGGCGTGACCTCGCCCGCGCCCGGCTCGCGGCGCTGCGGGCCAGCGATCCTGCGCCGACGGGCGCAATAGCCACGCCGCCCGCGCCGTCGGACAGGGCGGCGGAAACGTACGCCACGGCGCAGCGCGCCGCCGCCGCCGCACGGGGACGCCGCGCCGAGGCCGAACGCATCTATGGCCCACGCCATCCCGAAATGATCCGGATCGAGACGGAGGCCCGCCGCGCCGAGGCCGCGCTCGAGGCCGCCCGCGCCAGAATGGCCTCGGCGTCGATGGCGCCGCGACAGCCGCGCGCGGAAGGGGGCCCGGACCCACGCGACGGTGAAATCGCCGCCGCGCGGGAGGAGGCGGAACGCGCCGAGATGGGCTACGAGCGCGAAGCCCAGCGCTTCGCCACGCCGGATCGGCAGGCGCGCGTCGAACTGGCCGCCAGCGCGCCCAAGGACCCGGACCGGCCACGATCCATCACCGTCGTCGTCGCGACCTCCCTGCTCGGCTTCATGCTGTTCGGCGGCGCGGCCCGACTTCGCGCGCCGCCGCGCCGGGCGCGACACAGGCGACCGGACGCGATCATCCGCGCGAACGCCCTCGACACCGCGGACGCCGCGCATGTGGTCGCAGCGCTCGATATTTCCGCCAGCGACGGCGCGCGACGGATCTTCGTGCTCGGAGAAAGCGCTCGGGCGGCCCATCAGGCGGCGCGAGTCCTGGCCGCCGCGGCGCTCGCCGAGGGCTGGCGGCCGCTCGTGATCGACGGGGCGGACCGCCGGGGCGCCGCGCGCGGCGTCGCGATCCTGGAACATCGCGCCTACGCCGTCTCCTCCCTCGCCTTGCGCCACGACGAACTGCATTTCGCCCGGCCTCTTGCCGCGATCGGCAAAGGATTTGCCGTGGATAGGGCGTTCGATCTCGTCCTGTTCGTCGACGAGGATACTGTCGCGCACGCCGATGTGCGCGTCTGGGTCGGTCGGGCCGCGCCGGCTGCGGACCACCTCTGGATTGCGCCAGAACAAATCGCCCGCGAAGCGTGACCTTCGTCACGCCGAACAATGACCGGTGGCACTGTCGGGCAAATTGGCCAAGCGTTTCATATGCATATTCAAATTTGTGCAGAGTGGCCGGCCATGAAAATCTCCCATGCCTTCGATGCGTTCGAAGCCGCCCTGAAGTCGATGCGGGCCGCGCAGATCGCCGCTCTTGGAGCGACGGGAGCCGAGGGACGCGAGGCCGCGGACGAGCTTGCCGAAAGCCTCGCGAAGGTCCGCGTCGCCGCTATCCGTCTCTGGTCGCGGCCCGCCACAGGCCCCTCGGACCTCGTGCTCAAGGCCCGCGCGCTGCGGTGGCATTTCCCCGACGGAATTGAAGTTCCCGACGCCGCCCTACTCGGCGCGGCGGACGATCCAGCAGATGACGCGCCGCTCGGCGCCATTGCGGTCCACTACATCGTCAAGGATCTGCTGGCGCTGTCGATGTGACTATCGCGCGAAAAACTGCACGACAGGCGAAAGCAGCGGCGACAGCCACCCCGGCGCCTTGCCGGCGAGCTCCGCGAGCCGTCCGAGATCCTCGTCCGGCAGCGCGCGCGTCAGCCGCGCCAGTGCGAAATAGACGCCCGCTCCAAGAACGATCGCGAGCGCGATTCCGGCAGGACCGGGCGCGACGTCTATGACCGCGCGCGCGGCGATCGCGCAGCCGGCGGCCGAACCGACGATGCGCGCGACCGAGCCATAGGGGCTCGCGCAATCGAGCGCGCGATGCAGGTAGACGAAACTCGCGGCCACGATCGAGAACTGGATGAGGGAGCGCGCGACCACCGCGCCCATCAAACCATAGGTCGGCACGACCAGCACGCCCGCCGCGACGATCGCCACCGCGCCGGCGACGCCGGTGCGCACGAGAAAATAATTCCGCTCGGTAGCGAACAGCAGCGCGGACGACACGGTCGAAACGGCGCCGAAAGCCTGCGCCGCGACAAGAATGGCGGCGGCGTGCGAGGCTTCGGCGAATTCGGCGCCGAACAGGGCCGGCACCAGCGCTGGCGCGATCGCCGCCATGCCGAAACACGCCGGGAAGATCAGGAAGGACATGAAGCGCACCGCTGATGCGAAGGTGCGCTGGAGCCCCGCCTTGTCGCCGACCGCGAAGAGCTGCGCGAACAGCGCGAGCAGCCCGCCCGTCATCAGAAGAGGCGCCTGGGTGGCGACGGTCGCCAGCGTATTGGCCGCGGAATAGAGACCCGCCTCGTGCGCGCCGCGATAATGGTTGAGGAAGGCCAGTTCCGTCCGTGACCAGACGATCGCCGCGATCAGCCCGACGCCCCAGCTCGCGAGCGAAAAGCGCCATGCGCGCCGCCTCAGTTCGCTGTCGACCTGTGCGCCCGGCCGGATATGCGTCAACGTATAGAGAGCGAGCAGCAGACTGCCGCCGCCATAGCCGACCAGCGCGCCGGCCGGCCCGAAGAAATAGCCGCCCGCCGCGACGCCGGCCAGCTGGATGACGAGCGAGATCGACGTGAGCCGCGCCGCCTCGTCGAACCTCTGCGCGCCGCGTAATTGCGAAAGGCCGTAATTGCCGATCGCCTGCAACGTGAAGAGAACCGCGAGCGCCAGCCACACCGTCGATGCGATGTCGTCGAACGGCAGGATGGGCAAGTGCGCTTCGAGACTTGGCGCGAGCTGCCATAGCGCCACGAGCGCGGCGCCGCCAGCGGCGGTCGTCCCAAGAATAGCGGGATAGAAGGCGCGCGCGAAATTGCCGGCATCCTCGTGCAGCGCGCGCGCCTCGAGATCGGGCACGAATCGCGCGATGGTAATCGGCAGGCCGAGATCGCAGAGGGTGACGAGCGTGCCGACGATCCAGATGCCGAGCGCGACATTGCCGGCGCCGCCGGGGCCCAGCATGCGCGCGACGATGACGACGCTCAGCAGGCTGCCGAGCGCGGTCGACGCGCCAGCAAGGCTGGAATGCAAAGTGTTTCGCGCAAAGCGCGGAAGGGCCATGTTAAGGAACCGTTAAGCTTCACCACGCCGGATCGGCCGGATTTCTGGCGTTCTCGTCGATCATCTCTAACCTGCAAGCCAGATCGCGCGCGAGTCGGAACCAAGATCATAATGAACACTCCCTGTCGGATTCGATGGACCGCCTTTACGATCGCTTGCGCACTCGTCGCCGGGCAGCCCGCCGCGGCCCGCGAGATCGCGCGAAAACAAAAACCTGCCGCCGGCGTCAACCTTGCTGGCGCGGAATTCGGCCAACCGTCGGGCAAGGCCGAAAAGGATTTTCATTTTCCATCCGAAGCCGAATTCGCATGGGCGAAAAAGAAGGGCTTCGCCGTCGTGCGCCTTCCCTTCCTCTGGGAGCGCCTGCAGCCGGCGCTGGAAAAGGACTTGAACGAAGGCCATCTCGCGCTCCTGCAAGAGAGCGTCGCGCGCGCGCGGGCGCAGAAACTGTCGATCATTCTCGACGTTCACAATTACGGCCGCTGGCGCGGCGGCCCGATCGGCACCGACATCGTTCCCGATCGCGCTTTCGCCGACCTCTGGCGCAGGCTCGCACAGAAATTCGGCGGTCAGTCTGATGTCGTCTTCGGCCTCATGAACGAGCCGCACGACATGAAGGCCGCGACCTGGGCTAAATCGGCCCAGGCGGCCATCGACGCCATTCGCGCAACTGGCGCCTGCAACCTCGTGCTCGTGCCTGGCGTCAACTGGACAGGCGCGCACAGCTGGAAGAAGGACGGCAAATACGGCGCAAACGGCGAGGCGATGCGCGCGATCCAAGACAAGGGCGCCCATGCCTTCGAATTCCACCAATATCTCGACGCCGACTGGTCGGGCACGAGCGGCCAGTGCCGCAAGAAGGACGAGGTCGTCGCCGCCCTGTCCGTCGCGACCGACTGGCTGCGGCAAAACAAGAGCCAGGGCTTTCTCGGCGAGTTCGGCGCCAGCGACAACGAGCAATGCCGGGAGGGGCTCGACGCCATGCTCGCGCATATGGCTGAAAACGCGGACGTGTGGACCGGCTGGACCTACTGGGCGGCCGGCGCCTGGTGGCCGAAGGACTATCCTTTGTCGATAGAACCGAAAGACGGCGAGGACCGGCCACAGATGAAGGTTCTCGCCAAATGGACCGGCGGCGCCCTGCCGAACGCCTGCCCCGTCGCACGCAAGACGCGAAAGAAAAAGTAGACCTCAGCGCGCGGCTTCAGCGTAAACCTGCATGTAGCGTTCCGCGACGCCGGGCCAGGCGAAAGGTTGTGCAGCGGCCACGAGTCGCGCGCGCATGGCGGCAGGATCAGCGGCGAGGCGCGCGTGCGCGGCCATGATCGCGGCCGCGGCCCCGGCAGGCTGCGCATAGTCCGTCAGGACGACGTCGGAAACGCGCCCGGCGAAGGATTTGAAGGCGGCGTTGGCTTCCACCACCGGCAAGAGGCCGGCGCTCAGGGCCTCGATCAGCGAAATGCCGAAGCCCTCGTGCACGCTGGCGCTGACGAACAGGCTCGCGCCGGCGATGATCTCGGCAATCTGCGCATTGCTCGCCCCCACATGCAGCCGCACCCGGGCGCCGAGCCCGCGCGCGGCGATTTCTGCGGCGAGCTTTTCGCGCGTCCAGTCGAATTCGCCGCCGATCAGGTCGAGCGAAAATTCCGGATCGATCTTGCCGAGCTCCACCATTGCGTCGAGCAGGCGATCGGGCTTCTTGTTGAAGGAAAAGCGGCCGATCGCGACCAGCTTTTTCGTGGCCTCCCGGCTGGCGCGCTCCGCGAATTTGGAAATGTCGACGCCATTCTCGATCAGCGCCAGATTGTCCCGCGAAATGGCGGAGAACATGTCGAAATCGGGCGAACTGCAGGCGACGATCCGGTCGTAGCCCCGCGCCGCCGCCCGCGTGATCGTGGCAAACCACAGGCGCTTCAGGCGCGCGTGGGCCTCGGTATGGAAAAAGCCGCCATGCGTCGTCGCCACCATTGGCCGGCGATGCCAAGGGCGCGTGAAACTCATGAAATCGAAGAAGAAATCGATGGCGTGGACATGCACGACATCGGCGTCGCGCACATGGCCGAGCACGGCCGGCGCGAAGGGATAGCGCATCGAGCCGCGATAGGGGAAACGCATCACTTGCGCGCCCATCCAGTCCTCACGCGCGACAAGCTGCGTATCCGGGTCCGTGAAGATGCGGTCGAGCGTCAGCACGCGCACCTCGTGGCCAGCGCGAACCTGCGCCTCGACGAGCTGGGCGACGACTTCCTCGATCCCGCCGAGCCCCGGCGGGAACTGCCGCGTGACATGAACGATCCGCATATCCGCCGCTGTTCACCCATTCGCAAGTCGAAGCCGGCAATATGCCGGCAACCCCGCAAGAAAGTCTGAACGGCCGCACCGGCCCGCGAAACGAGATACCCTTGAGCGACCCCGCCGCCCCGCGCCTCTCTCTCCTATGCTGTACGGTCGGGCGCACCGAAAAGCTCGGGCGCCTCCTCGACTCGCTCGCGCGCCAGACCTCTCGCGATTTCGAACTGGTCGTCGTCGACCAGAACGCGCCGGGCGTGCTCGACCCCATCCTCGCGCCGTACTTGCAGACGCTCGACATCCGCCACGTGCGGTCGGAGAAGGGCCTGTCGCGCGCCAGAAACGTAGGACTGCATCATTGTCGCGCCAACATCGTCGCCTTTCCCGACGACGATTGCTGGTATCCGGATACGCTCGTCGAAAAAATCGTCGCTCTGTTCGACGCCGATGCGGACGCAGGCGTCGTCACCGGCCGCACGACCGACGCCGCGGGCGAGGATTCGCTCGGCCTGTTTCTCGACGCGGACGCCACGATCACGAAATCCAACGTCTGGCTGTCGGGCAATTCCAACTCGCTCTTCATCCGCACGGACATCGCGCGAAAGATCGGCGGCTTCGACGAAACGCTCGGCGTCGGCGCGCCGACGCCGTTCAAATCGGGCGAAGAGACGGATTTCCTGCTGCGCGCGCTGGCCACCGGCGCGCGCGGGTTCTACCGCTGCGACCTGCGCGTCCATCACGATCAGGCGCCCGTCGGCGGCGCGGGCGGCGTGGCGCGCGCGCAGGATTACGCGCGCGGTTTCGGGCGCGTCTTGCGGTTGCACGATTACGGCGTTTCTTACCTGGCGATGCGCGTCGTCCGCACATCGGCGCGCGCAATTCTGGCGCTGGCGACCGGCGACATGGCGACGGCGCGCTACAAGGCGCTGTGGGCGCTCGGCACGTTCAGGGGCTTTATCGCGCCTCTTCCAGCACGCGCAGCCTGAGCACGGCAATCAGAAAGGCCGCCGTCTCGATGGTATAGCGCCGCAGCAGGCGACCCGGCTCCTGCGCGAGCCGGAACGCCCATTCGAGCCGCGCCTTGCGCATCCAGACCGGCGCGCGCGCGACGCGCTCGGCGGCGAAATCCAGCAATGCGCCGACACCGAACATCGCCTTTGCGCCCAATGCGTCAAAATGGCGCGCTATGAAGAGCTCCTGCGCGGGATTTCCGAGAGCGACCAGAAGAATGTCGGGCTTCGCCGCCGCCACCGCCTGGACGACGTCGGCTTCTTCTTCCGCGCGGAAATAGCCGTGTTGCGCGCCGACCAGCTCCAGATGGGGGAAGCGTTCGACGAAGCGACGCCCCGCCTCCGCGGCGACGCCGGGCGCTGCGCCGAGCAGATAGATGCGCGTTCCCTTGGGCAGAACCGCGAACAGCGTCGGAATGAAGTCGGTTCCGTTCAGATTTTCGGGAAATCCGCGCCGTTCGAGAATACGCACGGCGATCTCGAGACCGATCCCGTCATTGACGACGCAGAACCGGCCAAGCGCCTCCCGATAGGTCTTGTCGCGCAGGGCGATCTCGGCCGTGTGGGCATTGCAGAAGGCCACCGCAAGCGGGTCCGCGGCGGGCGCCAGAGCTCCCAGCACGCGAAGCGTGAGATCGCGGCGCGTCATCCGCTCCACATTGAGCGCCCCGATGGCGGCAAAGTCGGCGCGAATCTGTTCTGGCTTCGACATGGCGTCCCAAAATGGATCACTGCAACAGCACGACAGCTTTCACAGCAGGGGCGGCGCCATTCCGACCTCCGCATCTTCGCGCAGGTTCACAAAGACGTGGTTTGGGAAACGAAACGTAAAGATCGAACAGGCAATGTGGCGCCAACGCGCATTGTGCACAGGTGAAATTTGTCTCACGCGGTCGAGAGGATCGCCATTGCGGAACGAGCCGCCGACTACGCCCCCGGGCGCAGGACGGCCGCCGATTTGCGCCTGGACGTCGAGGCGATCGCGCGCCGCAACTGGCGGCTGATTCTCGCTGTCACGCTCGCGACCCTCTTGTTCGGGCTCGCCTTCGCGCTCCTGTCGCCGGCCAAGTACAAATCCTCGGCGCAATTGCTGGTCGATCCGCGCGGCCTGCAGATTCTCAAGAACGACATTACGCGCACGCCGGAAAACGCCGACGGCAATCTCGTGGATGTCGAGAACCAGCGCTACATCCTCCTGTCGCGCTCGATCCTGAGCGCGGTCGTCGATCACGAGAAGCTCGCCGACAACGACGCCTTCGCCGGACGGCCCGGCCTGATATCGCGCCTGTTCGGTCGGCCGCAGGTCGACCGGCGCACGCGCGCGATCCAGACCCTCAGCGACATGGTTGAAGTGGTGCGCGGCGAGCGCGCCTACGTGCTCGACGTCGTCGTCACCTCGAAGGACGCCGAACTCTCCGCGAAGCTCGCCAATATCATCGCGCGCACCTTCCTCGACGCGCAGATCGATGCGCGTTCGGACGCCGCCAAGCGGGCGAGCGAGGAATTGTCCAAGCGGGCCGAGGACTTGCGCCGCCAGGTGCAGAAGGCCGAAAAGGAAGTCGAACGCTTTCGCGCCGAGCACGGGCTGGTGCAGACGGTGACGGGACGCCCGCTTGGCGAGCAGCAGATCACCGACCTGTCGACGCAGCTCGGTCTCGTGCGTGGGCGCATCGCCGACGCGCAGGCGCGCGTCGAGGCGGTCGACAAATTCCGTCGATCCGGTCAGAACGTGGAAGCGCTGAGCGAGGCGCTCAACGCGCCGACCATCGTCAGCCTGCGCGCGCAATATGCGCAGGCGGCCCAGCAGGCGGCCTCGCTCGCAACCCAGCTCGGGCCCCGCCATCCCGCGCTCATGCAGGCGCAGGAACAGGTGCGCGACGCCCGTCGCCTGATCGCGGCCGAACTCGGCCGGATCGCGGAAGCCGCCAGGACCGATCTCGCCCGCGCCAAGGCGAGCGAAGCTTCGCTGCTCAAACAGAGCGGCATGGTGCGCACCGCCAACAACAACGACGGCTCGGCGCTCGTGCAACTGCGCGATCTCGAACGCGCGGCGGAAGCCAATCGCGTCGTCTATCAATCCTTCCTCGGCCGCGCGAAGGAACTCGGCGAAAGCCAGAACATCGATACGGCCAATGCGCGCGTGATCTCGCCCGCCGTGCCCGCGCTGAAACCGGCCGGCGCCCCGGCGCCGTTGATCCTGGCGGGTTCTCTGCTGTTCGGCCTCGTGCTCGGCTCGGGCCTCGCCTATGCGCGCGAACGTCTCGACGGCGCCGTGCGCTCACGCCACGACCTCGCCGCGCTGACCGGCCTGCCGTTGCTCGCCGTCCTGCCGGTCGCGAAGGGCAAGACGGATCTCGTGCCGGATCAGGCGGCCTTCCGCCGCCTGCTCGCGCGCGTGCGCCCGGATCCGCGCGAGGGCGAAAAGACCGTCGCCTTTGTCGGCCTGGCCGGCGACCGAACCACGACCGAAATCGTCGTCACGCTCGCCGAATTCGCGCGCTGGGACAAACTGGACGTCGCGGTTGTCGCCAGCGGCGATCCCGACAAGGTCGCTGGCGCGCTCGAGACCAAGGGCCGGCGCGCGCTTGGCCGCGGCCATGTCGAAGTGGCGCGCCTCTCCGATATTTCCACCGGCGCGCGCGCGACGCTCCGGCGTTTCCAGCAGGTCGTGTCCCGCGCGGATTTCGTGCTCGTCGACGCCCCCTCGCCGGTCGATGACACCGACGCCCCGATCGCGCTCGATCTTGCCGACCGCATTGTCATCGTCCTGCGCGCCGACAGCATCGATCGCGCGCGTCTGCAGGCGATGTTCGACGCGCTCGCCGACTATGACGACAGGCTCGCCGGCCTCGCGCTCGTCGGCGACCTGCCGGCGACATAAGATGCGCGCGCGCGTCGCGGCGGCGCCGCATCCGGCCTCCACGACCGACTGGCGGCCGCGCGTCCTGTCGGCTGTCGTGCTCGGCGCGGTCCTGTTCAATTTCGCGCTCTGTTTCGTCAACACCAACATCTTCCGAACCGGCGCCGGCATCGTGATCGGTTGCGAGATGGCGCTGATCGGCGTCACGCTTGCGCTGCTTCTCGGGCGCAACTTCGATCTCTTCGTCATCCTCGGCGTCTATGTCGCCTACACGCTGTTTCTCGCGTCGCTACAGGGATCGTTCGACCCAAAGCCCGCGCGCGACCTGATGATCCCGGTCATCTTCTATTTCGCCGC
>JAGRKN010000101.1:15535-16647 GCA_020442275.1 Rhodoblastus sp.
TGGATCGTGCTCGCCGTCGGCCTGTTCGAATACGGCTTCCTGAAACAATTCGTGCGCCTGTTCGACATCCTCGGCTATTACGTCTCGCGCGGCACGGTACAGGCCGCAGCCGCGGAATTGTCGGGCGATCGACTGTTTGCGTCGGGCATGCGTTACGAAGGCCGCACGCTCCTGCCGATGCTGGGCGAGCACCGCGTGTCCTCCGTCTTTCTCGAACCCGTCTCGGTCGGCAATTTCGGCGCGATCTGCTTCTCCTGGATCGTGCTGCGCGAATGGGGTCGGCCGCTGCGCATGATGATCAGGCTGATACCGGTCGTCGCCATCTTCGTCTTCGCCGACGCGCGTTTCGGCCTGTCGATCTCGCTGCTCTCGATCGCAGCCTTCGCCTTCTCCAGACTCACCGGCCGCGTGCTCGTCGCCGTCATGCCCTTCACGCTCATCGTCGCGCTCGCGTGGATCGGCTACACGTGGCCCGACGTCGCCTGGGACAATACGCTGCGCGGCCGCATCCTGCTCGGCGGCCAGTTCCTGTCGAAGCTCGACTGGTCGGACGTGTTCGCGCTCGTCCCGAATTTCGCCTTCACCGCGGATTCCGGTTACGCGTACACGTTGGTGAAGATCGGTCTGGCCGGCTTCGCCGGCATGTGGCTTCTGTTCGCCTTCGCGCCCGCGCGCGACGAAGTCTCCTGGCGCTATCGCGTCTTCGTCGCGATTTACGTCACGCTTCTGCTGGTGATCTCGAACTCGATCTATTCGATCAAGACGGCCGCGCTCTTGTGGTACCTCGTCGGCGCGCTCGATGCGAAGGAACGCGCGCCGTCCCTTGCGCCCGCGCGTCCGGCGCCGCGCGCGTCGCTCAGACGCCCCCGCCTGCGCCCTGCCTGAAGGAAATCAGCGTCGCGCGTTCTGCGCGACATGCACGACGCGCATCGTCTCCGCGATCATCGTCGCGCTCGCCTGCGGCGGTGTCAGATTGTGATCGCAGCGCGCCATGCCGACGAGGCGCACATTGGGATAGGCGGCAAGACCCGCGCGATTCTTGCCGAAATAATCGTCGATCTCGCCGAGGCCGTCGTCGCCGTCGCTATAGCACAGCGTCGTCGTCACGTTGC
>JAGRKN010000102.1 GCA_020442275.1 Rhodoblastus sp.
TGGAGCAGGTGACGATCTGCGCCATTGAGGGCCATTGCATCGGCGGCGGCGCGGCGCTCGCGGTCTCGCTCGACTTCCGCATCTGCGGCGCGTCGGCGCATTTCCGAATCCCTGAGGTCGAGCTCGGCATGAACATGAGCTGGGGCTCCGTGCCGCGCATCCTGCAACTGATCGGCCCCGCCCGCGCCAAGCAGGCGGTCATCTGCGCCTCCGACCGCATTTCCGCCGCGCAAGCCGAGAAATGGGGGCTGGCGGAGGAGGTGGTGGAAGACGGACAGGCCTTTGCGGCAGCCTTCGCCTTTGCCGAAAGGATCGCCGCGCAGCCGCCAATCCCCACGATGATGACAAAGACGACCGTCAACCGCCTGTCGGGCGCGCTCGACGACCTCGCCAGCCACATGGACCGCGACCAGTTCACGCTGACCAATCTTTCGGAAGATCACGCCGAAGGCGTCGCGGCTTTCATGGAGCGGCGGAAGCCGAAATTCAGGGGGCGCTGAGCGCCTTTTGCATCGCCGCAGCGCCTGCCGTCATCGCGGCGTCGATGGCGCCGCGCGCCTCGTGCGGCAGGAAGTCGGCGGTCCACACGATTTTGACCCCGCCACCATCGACCACGACCTGCGCGGACGCATTGTAGTGTGTCGTGCGCCCGCCCTCGGCCGTCCACACCAGGCGTCGCCGCTCCTCGTCCAGCGCGACGATCGGCTCGCGCACGACCACGCCGTTGATGAAGGTGACGACGCGCGCGGCGCCGCCGTCCTCCAACTGCGTGCCCGTCACAAAACCCGGCACGAGCCGCGTATGTAGCGCGCCGATGTCGCGGATCGCGTCCCAGGCTTCATCGGCGGAAACGCCAACCTGAATCTCTTTCGTTACCGACGCCACGTCTCACGCCTCCGCGCTGCAATAGGCTTCGAGCCGGTAGCCGTCGGGATCGATCACGAAGGCCGCGTAGTAGTTCGGCCCGTATTTTTCGCGCAATCCGGGCGCGCCATTGTCCTTGCCGCCCGCCTTCAGGGCGGCCGCGTGAAAGGCGTCGACGCTTGTTCGTGAAGGCGCTCCGAAACAGAAATGCAGGCCGGATTCCATGTCGGCCGGCACGGGGCGGTCGGCGACGGCGGCCCAGAACCGCAACTTTTTGGCGCCATAGCCGATCTGCGTCGCATCGCCGTAGCCGCGCGTATAGCCGAGCGGCGCGAGCGCGGCGTCGTAGAATTTCTGCGTCGGCGCGAGATCGCGAACGCCGATCGAGATATGATCGAGCATCTGGTTTTCCTTTTCCTGCGGCCGTGCGGCCCGATGACACGAGAGTGAACGAAGGCGCGCTGTCGGGCTTGGGGAAAATTGCTATTCTGCGCGCATGTCCCTTCAACGGCAGCAACGCGCGCCAGACATCCGTCACATCGCCTCAGGCGTGGGCTGGCGCCTGAGCGAATTCGTCTGCGACGCCGGCCCCGACGACCGGCCTTTCGAGGAGCGCCACGACGACGTGTCGATCTCGCTCGTTGCATCCGGTACGTTCGACTATCGTACGCACGCGGGCGCGGCCTTCCTGCATCCGGGCGGCATTCTGCTCGGCGCCGCCGGCCGCTGCTATGAGTGCGGCCACGAACATGGCCGTGGCGACCGCTGCATCTCCTATGCGTTTCGCGCCGACTATTTCGCCGAGATCGCCTGCGACGCCACAGGCGAGGCCGACTTCGAATTTGCAACGCCCGCCCTGCCGGCCTCGCTCGGCCTCGCGTCGCTCGCCGCGCGCCTAGAAGCGCTTGTCGACGCGCAGGCGTTGGCGACCGAGGAAGCGGCGATCCGTTTCGCCCATGCCGCCGCGCGAACCGCCGCCGGCGCGCCGGCGGCAAGGGGGAAGATCGCTGCGCGCGACAAACGCCGCGTCGCGGATGTCCTGCGCTTCATCGAAACCCATGCGGACGAGGCGCTCGACCTCGATCGGCTGGCGGCGATCGCCGGTGTGAGCAAGTTTCATTTCCTGCGATCGTTTACCCGCATCGTCGGCCTCACGCCCTATCGCTATCTGCTGCTGATGCGTCTGCGCCGCGCAGGCGCGGCCATTGCGGCAACCGACCGGCCGATTTCCGAAATTGCCTTCGACGCGGGTTTTGACGATTTGTCGACCTTCAACGCCCATTTCCGAGCCGCGATGGGCACCAACCCCGGCGCCTGGCGACGCGAGCGTGGCAAGATTTGACCTGAAAGCCCGCTCTCCCTAGTTTCCGCGGCTTCAAAACCGCAGGAAAATCATGTCCGCCGATCCTATTGCGCCCCAGACCCTCCTCGAAGCCGCCCGCGTCTCGCAGGCCTGGCCGTTCGAGGAAGCGCGCAAACTCGTCGCGCGACTCGAGAAGCATCCCAAGGACGAAGTGCTGTTCGAGACGGGCTACGGCCCCTCGGGCCTGCCTCATATCGGCACTTTCGGCGAAGTCGCGCGCACGACCATGGTCCGCCGCGCCTTCGAGGTTCTGACCGAGGGCAAGGTGAAGACGAAGCTTCTCGCCTTCTCCGACGACATGGACGGCCTGCGCAAGGTGCCCGACAACGTGCCCAACAAGGACATGCTGGCCGAAGACCTGCACAAGCCGCTGACCCAGGTGCGCGATCCCTTCGGCACGCATGCGAGCTTCGGCGCGCACAACAACGCCCGGCTGCGCGCCTTTCTCGACGCCTTCGGCTTCGAATACGAATTCGCGTCCTCGACCGAATATTACAAGAGCGGTCGATTCGACGCCGCGTTGCTGCACATGCTCGCGCGCTACGACGCGATCATGAAGATCATGCTGCCGACGTTTCGAGAGGAGCGCGCAGGAACCTATTCGCCCTTCCTGCCGATCCATCCCGTCACCGGTCACGTGATGCAGGTGCCGCTGGAAGCGCACGATGCGGCCAAGGGAACGATTTCGTGGAAGGATCCGAAGACGGGCGATCTCTACGAGACGCCTGTCACCGGCGGCCATTGCAAGCTGCAATGGAAGCCTGACTGGGCGATGCGCTGGTATGCGCTCAAGGTCGATTACGAAATGGCCGGCAAGGACTTGATCGATTCCGTCAAGCTGTCGGGCTCGATCGTGCGCGCGCTCGGCGGTACGCCGCCCGAAGGTTTCAACTACGAACTCTTCCTCGACGAGAAGGGCCAGAAGATTTCGAAGTCCAAGGGAAATGGCCTGACGATCGAGGAATGGCTGACCTACGCGAGTCCTGAAAGCCTCGCACAGTTCATGTTCCAGAAGCCCACCGCAGCCAAGCGTCTCTATTTCGACGTCATCCCGCGCACGGTCGACGAATATCTGGGTTTCCTCGACCGCTATCCGAACCAGGCGTGGAAGGAGCGGCTCGGCAATCCCGTCTGGCATATCCACAACGGCAATCCGCCGGCGGCGGAAGTGCTGCATCACGCGGGCGAGGCCGATGCGCATGGGACGAGCATTTCCTTCGGCATGCTGCTGAACCTCGCCGCAGTCGCCAACAGCGAGGACCCGGCGGTGCTCTGGGGATTCCTGAAGCGCTATGCGCCCGGCGCGTCGCCGGAAGATCACCCGAAGCTCGACAAGCTCGTCGGCTATGCGGTGGCCTACTTCCGAGACTTCGTGCGGCTGGAAAAGAAGTACCGGCTGCCCGACGATGTCGAGCGCGATGTTCTCGCGCGCGTCTCGGCCATGCTCGATGCGCTCGCCCCGGATGCCAGCGCGGAGGACATCCAGACGCATCTCTACGACGTCGGCCGCGCCACGCCGCGCTATCAGGACTTCAAGGCCAAAACGGCGACGCCCGAGCGGCCGGGCGTGTCGAATGACTTCTTCAACATGCTCTACCAGACGCTGCTCGGCGAGGATCGCGGCCCGCGCTTCGGCTCCTTCGTCGCGCTCTATGGCGTGCCGGAGACGAAGAAACTGATCGCGGATGCACTGGCGGGCGATCTCAAAGCGCGCCACGACGCCTTCATGAAGGAACGCGGGACGAAGAAAGCATAAGGCGGCTTTTGCCGCCTTCATCGACTATTGCTTTCCGCCCGGCCATCTGGTCCGTTGCGGCATGACCGCAGCCAAATCAGCCGCAGCGACATCTGTTATACGTGGTTCGGCGCAAGAAGCGCCAGTCGACGCTTTCGCCGCGCGCCGCATACTCATTCTCTCCAACGTGCTGCGCCGCGCCGCAGCGATTCGATACCGCCGCCTTCTGGACATATCCGTCGGCGAATGGGGCGCGATCGCGGAACTCGGCTTGCGCGCGCCCTGTTCGCTGAACGAGCTCGCGCGCGGCCTGGCGCTCGACAAGACGCGGCTCAGCCGCACGGTGTCGGCGCTCGAAAAGCGTGGGCTGGTTCAGCGTCGCGCCAATCCGCGCGACAACAGGGAAACGCTCATCAGCCTCACGAAATCCGGCGGACGCGCCTATGCGCGCATGATCGCCGCCGCGCAGGCGAGCAATGACGCGTTGCTGGCGCCTTTCTCCGCGAGCGACCGCGCGCAGCTCGCGACGCTCGTCGATCGCCTGACCGATCGAGCGCGCGAAATTCTCGAGCGCGAGCAGGAAGGCGCGCTTGGCCGCGCCGACTGATCCACGCCCGCCAATCGGGAAGGCCGCGCCGTCATGCGCTACGACCTGATCGCGGGCCTCTCGGTCGCGGGCCTCCTGCTGCCCGAGGCCGTGGCCTATTCCTCCATCGCGGGTCTTGCGCCGCAGTACGGCCTGTTCGCGGCGATCATCGGCCTGCTGGTCTACGCGGCGGCGGGCCGCTCGCGCTATGCGATCGTGTCTCCGACCTCGTCCTCGGCCGCTATTCTCGCGGCCTCCGCGGCTTCGATCGCCTTCGACACGCCGCAAGCCCACCGCGAGGCGCTCGCCATCGGCGCCGTTCTTCTGGCGGGCTCCTTCTTCGTTATCGCCGGGGCGTTGCGGCTCGGTCGCCTGTCGAGCTTCATCTCCCGGCCAGTGCTGCGCGGCTTCGCCTTCGGTCTGGCCATCACAATCGTTGTGCGTCAGTTGCCGAACGTGCTTGGCCTCGCCGGCGTTTCCGGCAATCCCTTCGTCGTGCTCGGCGCCCTCGCGCGCCGCTATCACGACTGGAACATGGCGAGCCTTGCGATCGGCGCCGCGGCCCTGTTTGCGTTGCTTGTCCTCAGACGCTTCCCGTTCCTGCCCGGCGCCTTCATCGTTCTCGTGGCCGGCGTAGTGCTCGCCTTCGGGATCGACCTGCCGGCGCATGGCGTGAGGCTCGTCGGCGCAATCGACATGATCCCGTCCTGGCCTGGCCTGCCAGATCTCTCCTGGCGGGAATGGACGCGCCTTGCCGAGGTCGCGGCGCCGTTGTTTCTCATCATCTACGCCGAATCCTGGGGCTCGATGCGTAGCCTTGCGTTGCGCCACGGCGACAGTCTCGACGCCAATCGCGAATTGCTCGCGCTCGGCGCCGCGAATCTTCTGTCAGGTCTCGTGCGCGGCATGCCTGTCGGCGCCGGCTTTTCGGCCTCGTCCGCCTGCGAGGCGGGCGGCGCGCGCACACGCCTCGCGGGCTTCGTGGCGGCGCTCGCGATGATCCTGCTCGTCGCCAACGCCGGGCCCTACATTGCCCGGCTGCCGCAACCCGTGCTCGCCTCAGTCGTCGTCGTCGCGCTCCTGCATGCTCTCGATCCGACGCCGTTGCTGCGCCTCTGGCGCATCGACCGCGACCAATATGTCGCCTTCGCGGCGGCGCTCGGCGTCATGATCTTCGGCGTGGTCGACGGCATGCTTCTGGCTGTGGCCCTGTCCATCGTCGCAATCCTGCAGCGCATGGCGACGCCGAAAGTCGTCGTGCTCGGACGCCTCGGAAACAGTCACGACTTCATCGAGGCGACGGACGCCGGCGTGGATATCGATCCTCGCATCGAAATTCTGCGGCCGACGGAGCCGCTCTTCTTCGCCAACGCCGATCTCGTTTTCGTCGACATCGTCGCGCGCGCGCGCGCCAACCGGGCGGCCGAGGCGGTCATCCTGAGCCTCGAGGAAACGTCGAGTCTCGATTCGACGACGCTCGACGGGCTGATCGAATGCGACGCGGAATTGACCGCGCTCGGCCGGCGTCTTTTTCTCGCGCGCGTGAAACAAGCCGTCGTCGACACGCTGGCTACGGCCGGCGCGCACGATCTCGCGCAGCGCGCCGCGCAGAATTTCAGCGTCTCGGATGCCTGGAAGGCGGCGCGCACGGCGATCGGCGCGCCTCGGGCATGAAGTTCACCGCCAGGCGAAGACTGGCTGTTCGAGATGCGCCACACGAGTGACGCGCCCCGCCCAGAGCTCCCGGAACTGATAGAGAAACGCCGCCGTTGGCGCGTGGATCGTCGAATCCCAGACGCGCAGGCGGATGACCGGGCGATCGCTTTCCGGAATCGTCAGGAATTCCACGCGCGAATCGTCGGAGAGCTGCGTCATCGGCGCGCGATGCACGGATTGCACCTCGTCCGGATTGGGCGTGATCTGCTTGATGCGCCCGCCCCAGACGACGACGGGCGTCACGACATAGCCCGAGCGCGTCGGATAATCGTCGAGAACCGCCAGCGCGTCGTCGCTCGAAATCTTGAGGCCCAGTTCTTCGTCGAGTTCGCGCAGCGCCGCCTCGACCGGCGTCTCGTCCTTGTCGCAGCGCCCGCCCGGCAGCGCCCATTGCGCCGCGTGGCTGCGCAGGCGCGGCGAGCGGCGCGTGAGCAGCAGGCAGGGATCGTTCTTGTTCATGCCGTCGACGACGACCAGCGCGACAGCGGCGTGTTTCAGGCCCTGCATATCCGTGGGTTCGGACAGGCGTGTGAAGCCGGCGCAGAGTTCGACGAGTTTTTCGCGCCCGGCGGCGTCGATGGAGAGGGTCATGTCATTTGGTCGCATGACGCGCGGGCGCCGGCAACCGCGTGTCGCGCCTAGCTGATCAGCGGCGCGGCGATGGATGCGAGGCGGGCGCAATAGGCGGCCTCGCTGAAATGCGCCTCATAGGTCGCGCGCGTCGCGCTTGCTTCGCGTTCGGCGCGCGTCGGCATGGGCGTTGTGGCTGCGCTGCGCAAGGCGATAGCAAAGGCCTCGGCCTCCTCTGCCAGCGTGACGTTGGCGAGGCCGGCTGGATCGAGATTCATGCCGCGAAATGCGTGAGGCGTGGCGATCAGCGGCAGGCCGCTCGCCATCGCTTCCACGCTCTTGATCGACAGACCGGTGCCGCTTGTCGTCGGCAGCAGCGCCAGCTTCGCATGGGCGTAGATGTCGCCGATATGCTCGACGCGGCCGGCGAACCAGTCGCGATATTTTTCATGCAGCGTCGCGTCGGCGGATTTCACGCCGCCGGCCACAGACCCATAGATACGGACCGCGATTTCGGGCGCGCGCGGCGCGACCTCGCGCAAGAACCACAGCGCGCTCTCCACATTCGCACGGTTCCAGCTCGACACCAGTACGACCTCGTGTCCTCCGGGGCCTGTCGGCACGGGCGGCACGGCGGGATAGATCAATTCGTGGCGCTTGCCCGGCAACAGCTTGCGAAACGCCTCGTCTTCCTCGGCGTTGAGATGCAG
>JAGRKN010000391.1 GCA_020442275.1 Rhodoblastus sp.
GCGTTCACATAGGCGATTTCGTCCGGCGACACGCCGGAATCCTCGACCGCACGGCGCATGGCGAGCGAGGCGCCGTCGACGTCCGGCCGGATGGGATCGCGGGCGTCGGCCGATGTGCCGTAGCCGACGAGCCGGCACAGGATGTTCGCGCCGCGGGCAATCGCCGCCTCTTCGGTCTCGAGAATGAACATGGCCGCGCCGTCGCCGATGCTCATGCCGTTACGGCCCTTGGAGAAGGGGCGGCACTTGTCGGGCGTCAGGACGCGCAGCATTTCCCAGGTCATCTGGGTGCCGACAGAAAGGCTGGCCTCGGCGCCGCCGACGATGGCGCGTTCGGCCATGCCGGAACGCACCATCTGCATGCCGATGCCGATCGCCTGACTCGCCGAGGAGCAGGCGCTGGCGACCGCGAAGACCGGCCCGTGCGCATCGAAGCGAATCGAGAGCATCGAGGGTCCGGCGCTGGCGATCAGCTTGGGGATGCTGAGCGGCTCGGGCTTCACGCCCTTGGCGTAGAGGTTGAACAGGCCGTCGTCGACTGTGCGGATGCCGCCGATGCCCGAGCCGAGAATCACGGCGCAATCGGCGCCGCCGACATTGCCGCGCTCGAGGTCCGCTTCAGCCACCGCCTGGTCGGCGGCGACGATGGCGTATTGCGTGAAGGGATCGCAATACATCAGCGTGGGCCGGTCGATCAGGGCGGCCGCGTCGAAACCGGGCACCTGCGCGCCGATCCTGATACGGCCGGGATAGTCGCGCGCGAATTCGAGCGGACGAATGACGCTCGCGCCGTCGCGGGCGGCGGTCCAGAGCGGTTTCCATCCGAGGCCGGCGCCGGAAACGGCGCCCATGCCGGTAATGACGACCCGACGGCCCTGAGCCATTCAGCTCTTCTCTTTCTTGATGTGCACGGCCAGGGCGTCGACAAGATCCTGGATGGTCTTGGCCTCCTGGAAAGCGCCGTCCATCGGGATGTAGACGTCGAACTTCTCCTCGATGGCGGTGAGGATCATGACGATGTCGATCGACTTGAGATCGAGGCTCTCGATGGTCGCGTCCGGCTTGATCTTGTCGGCCTCGACCATGCCCTCCTTGGCGATGACTTCGACGATCTGGTCGTAAAGCTCCACGGGCGCCCCCTTCGGGTTCTTGGACCGTCCGGTCGCCGCCAATCGCCGCGCCGGACGTTAATTCGGAGCCCGGATTCTGGCCCAGGCAGACAGCGACCGGCACGGGCGGTTCGCGCCGGCCTTCGTTAAGGCAGTCGCGCCCGGAAATAAAGCCCCTGCCGCCAAAGTCGCCACGGGAAGCGCTCAGGCGTTGACGAAGCCGGCCGGAACTGGTCTACAGCGCGGGCTCGGAAGGCGGCGGCGCGGGAGGGCGCCGGCAGGGCTGGCGGATTCGTCCGCAGGCCCCGTCCATTGGGGCCGGAGCCGTCAGGCCGACGCAAAACGAGTTGTAATCTCGAGCGATTGATCTTGCCCGCGGCCGAGCGCAACGACGAACGTCCCGACCAGTCCGAGAGTTGGAAACCCGAACCTTGTCCAATTTCCTGATCGAGCCGTTCGAACGGGCATGGCATCACCGCGAACTCATCCGCGCCGTGGTGCGGCGCGAATTGAAGTCGCGCTTCCGCGATTCCTTCCTGGGCTGGATCTGGGCGATTTTCGCGCCGCTGGCGATGCTGCTGGCCTATACCGCGATCTTCACCATCGCGACGCCGGCGATCGCATCGGGCGTGCCGATCTACGATTACGCGGCGGCGAGCTTCTGCGGCCTCATTCTGTTCAACGTCTTCGCGGAACTGGCGGCGCGCTCGCCGACCCTGCTGCACGAGCACGTCCACTTCATCAAGAAGTCGATATTCCCCTCCGAGACCATCGCCTGGACCTCCACGATCCGCGCGATCGTCTACGGCGGCATCAGTTTTTTCACGCTGCTGGCGGTGCGCCTGGTCACGGTTCACTCGATTTCCTGGACGGTGATCTTCACGCCCCTGATCATCCTGCCCTTCATGCTGCTGATGCTGGGCACGGTCTGGTTCCTGATGGCTCTGGGCGCCTTCACCCGCGACGTCGCCCATCTCATGGTGTCCATCGTGCCGCTCCTGATGTTCGCGACGCCGGTCTTCTTTCAGATCGAGCAGCTTCCGGCCGGCCTGCAGCCCTGGATCAAGCTCAACCTGGTCGGCGACTACATCGCCATGCTGCGCGATCTCGTGATCTACGCGCGTTTCCCGAGCCCGTGGATGTATCTGGGCTGCGTCGTCGCCTCCTACGCCGTCTTCCTGTTCGGCTATGCCTTCTTCAAGGAATACAAATCGGTGATCGTCGATGTCCTCTGATTTCGCGATCTCCTGCCGGAATGCCGGCAAGGCGTTCCAGCTCTACCTGCATCGCAACGACCAGTTGATGCAGGCGCTCTTCGGCTGGGCCAAGACCTATTACAAGAAGCACTGGGTGCTGCGCGACGTCACCTTCGATATCAAGAAGGGCGAGTGCGTCGGCATCATCGGCCGCAACGGCGCGGGCAAGACGACGCTGCTACAGATCCTGTGCGGCATCACCAAGCCGACGACCGGATCCGTCGAAATTGACGGCCGCATCGCGCCGATCCTGGCGCTCGGCTCGGGCTTCGACGGCGCGCTGACTGGCCGCGAGAACGCGATCATCGGCGGCGCGATCCTCGGCCTCAAGCGCAAGGAGATCATCGCCAAGCTCGACCAGATCGCCGATTTCGCCGAGATCGGCATGTTCTTCGACCAGCCGATGAAGCTCTATTCGAGCGGCATGGTCGCCCGCCTCGCCTTCGCGATCTGCGCCCATGTCGACGCCGACATTCTGATCGTCGACGAGGCGCTGTCGGTCGGCGACGAGGCTTTCGCGCAGAAGTGCGAGAATTTCATCGCGGAATTCTCCAAGCGCGGCACGATTCTGGTCGTTTCGCACGGGCTCGACTATCTGCGCACGCTCTGCGACCGCGTGATCTGGATCGACGCCGGCGTGGTGCGCGAGGTCGGCGACCCCGACGAGATCATCCCCCGTTACAAGGCCGCGGTCCGCAAGGACGACGAGGACGAGGCGAATGCGGTGATCGGCGGCGGCGAGGCGGCTTAGGATACAAAGTCCTCAGGACGAGGGTGCAGTATCAGGCCCCCGCCAGCGCGGGCATGGCGGGCGCAGCCCGTCTTGCGTCACCGATCTGCTGACGCCGGATCAGCCAGATTCCGCAGGCGATTTCCGCCAAGGCCAAGCCGATCACGAAGATCGCCAGGGCCGGATTGGCGCGAATGAGCGTTTCGGCGGCGACCAGAATGCCGATGTGGACGGCCGGCAGGACCGCGACCGCCGCGCCCCCCGCAGCCGAGCGGCGCCCGGTGGCGCTTGCGACATTGAGCACGAGGCCGATGCCGAGCAGGGTATGGGCGAGCGCCAGCGCCGGAATCACCAGACGCTTCACCGCCTCCGAGGCCCATTCCGCGAAATTGCGGCGATCGGCCATGGCGTATTTCATGTAGGCCAGAAAATCGCGCATGTTCAGTTCGAACACGCCTTTCCAGTTGCGCGACGGCAAGGCCTTGGCGCCCTGCATCGGCAGCGAGATCGCGTATTCGTCGAAATCCGAGACGCGCACGCGGCGACCATCGTCCGGGCGGCTCTGGATCTGGCCATGGGTGAGAATCATCACGACGCTGAAATCGTTGCGCCGGAATTCCGCGCGGCTGGCCGTGATCGTTTCCTCGAGCTTCTTCTCGGCCGAGCGCTGGCGAATGAAGACATTGGCGGCGATGTCGGGCGTCTCCCAGCGCTCGAAATAGACGATGCGCCGACCCTCGTCGAAGGAATAGAACTGGCCGGGCTCGAGCATGCGGTGGTTGAGCGAGTGGCGGATGACGTTGAGCACGTCGTGCATGGCGCCGACATAGCGCGGCGCGAGCCAGCAGGAGCAGAAATAACCGAAGGCCGTGGCGGCCAGCGCACAGACGATCGCCGGCCGCGCGATCGACCAGGCCGACAGCCTGAGCGAATAGAGCACGGCCACCATGCCCTCCGACGACATGCGCGAAAATTCGAGCGCGGCGGCGACCCCGACCGAGATCGGCAGCGCGATATAGGTGACGGTCGGCAGGGTGCCGACGAGCGCGGGGCCGAGCAGGCCGCCGCGTAGCGCGGCCGGCGGCAATTGGTGGAACAGCGCCGAAAGAACGACGGGGATCGTGAGGGCGACCTGCACGACCAGCGTCGTGATCAGGACACGCTTGCCGAGATAGACGGAGAGAATTCGCGGCGTCTGTTCCATTGTCCGCCAGCGCCTACCGCCCGACCTTCGCCCAGGCGGCCTCGGAATAGTCGCGCCAGGCATCGTCGAAGGCGAGTTTTCCGGGCGTGCTCTGCAACCCGGCCCAATGGCAGAAGTAGATTTCCTTGCCCTGGAAATCCAGCGGCGCGCCGTCTTTGAACGTCACGCCTTTCGCCTTGTAGAAGGTCTCGTGCGAGGCGTTGGGGATGAGGTCCGACATCAGGCGAATCTTTATGCCGTTACGGTGGCAGGTGAAGTTCACGACGGGTTGGGCGAACAGCATGCCGCGCTTGCGCACCTTGTGGAACAGTTTCGCGTCGCGCGTCATTGTCTCGACGAACATGTCGAGATCGAGAAATTTGTTGGACGTGACGAAATAGCCGTCATTGAACAGCAGCGCGTCCTTCAGGTCGGGATATTCGTCCTTCTTCTTGTTGTAGACGTATTCGAAGGACGGCGAGGCGACGATGAATTCGGTCTCGCCTTTCTTCAGCAGGCCGAACATGGGTGAGAAATCGCGGAACAGCACGATGTCGACGTCGATGTAGATGACCTCGTCGAGCGGCAGGGCGAGCGATTGAAGCTTGCGCAGGCGGCGGCGATAGCCCGGAAAGAGCGGATAGAGATCAGCGGCGAGCCGATCCACACGCTTGTCGACCTCTTCCACCATCTCCACCCCATAGGCCCGCGCGGCCTTGCGGGTGATCGTGAGATTGTCGTCGTAAGGGATCAGATAGAGCGGAATATGGGCGTCGTGGCGCTTCCAGCTCTCGAGAAAGGGCAGAAGCCATTCCGCGATCTTGTCATTGGCGACGATGGCCATGCCCCGCTTCGGGGCTGCGGCCGTTTGCTCTGGATTCGACACGCAATAGTCCTTAAATCAGGGCCCGCCGATCCAAGGCTTTCCGGACCCGGCGCGCGCGGGCGCCTTGTCCCATATCCGGGGCCGCCTAGACAATAGGCCCTATCGACCGGCCGGAACGACGAATTGACGCTAGCCGCCTCCAAAGACGTTGCAGATCAGGAACTTCCGCTCGCCGGCAAGACGGTCGCGGTCGTGCATGCGGCATGGCATTCCTGCGGCTCCTATCAGGTCAACGTCAGCCAGGCCGCGGTCTACAAGCGCCTCGGCGCGCGTGTGATCTCGCTCGCCGTGCGGGAATGGCCGCCCGGCCAGTCCGATCTCTCGAGCCCGCGCTGGCAGGACTACATTTCCCATACGCAGGACATGCCGGCCGACGAGCGCTACTACGCCAACATGCCGGGTTCGGTTTTCGCGAAGCCCGCCTTCTGGAGCGAGCTCTACTGGCCGCTGATCCATGGCGACCATGCGCGGGCCACCGCCGCCATGACGAAATTCGCGCGCCTGCCGGGAGAACTCGCGGGACGGCGGATCGACCTGATCCATTGCAACCATTTCTTCTGCATCCCCGCCGCGCGCAACCTGTCGGCGACCGCGCCGCTCGTGATCGAGACGCAGGACGTGCAGGCGCTGCAATACGACCTGCGCAACGAAGGCATTTTCGTCGTGCCGCCGCGCGCGACCTACGACGAATTGCTGGCGACCGAACTCGAACTTCTCCGCAAGGCCGATCTTCTCGTCCATCTCAACGCCGAGGAATGGGACACGTTCGAGAGGCTTCTGCCGGACATGCGCAATGCGCTGGTCTATCCCGCCGTCGAGGAAGCGCCGACGGGGCCCGGCGGTGAGACAATCGTGATCGTGGCGAGCGGGAATTTTCCGAACACGCTCAGCGTCGAGTGGTTTCTCGAACATGTCGCGCCGCGCGCGCCGCATGCGCAGGTGAAGATCGCCGGCAATGTCGATGGCGCGCTGAAGGCGCGCAATCCCGCTCTCTACGAGACGTGGAAGCATCTCTTCCTCGGGCGCGTCGATGATATCGGCGCGATCTACGCAAACGCCGGGCTCGTGCTGCTGCCGACGACGGAAGGCCACGGCCTGTCGATCAAGGCGGTGGAAGCTCTCTCCTCCGGCGCGCCGCTGATCG
>JAGRKN010000392.1 GCA_020442275.1 Rhodoblastus sp.
GTGAGGGCCGCCACCCAATCGACCACCAGCACATCGATCGCGCCGGAGCGCACCAGCGTGTCGGTGATTTCGAGCGCCTTCTCGCCGGTGTCGGGCTGCGAGATCAGGAGATCGTCGAGATTGACGCCGAGCTTGCGGGCGTAGACGGGATCGAGCGCGTGTTCGGCGTCGACGAAGGCGCAGACGCCGCCGCGCTTCTGGGCCTCGGCGATGACATGGAGCGTGAGCGTCGTCTTGCCCGAGGATTCCGGACCGTAGATTTCGACCACGCGACCGCGCGGCAGGCCGCCGACGCCGAGCGCGATGTCGAGCCCGAGCGATCCCGTGGACACGGCTTCGATCTCGACCGCCTTCTGGTTCTTGCCGAGACGCATGATCGAGCCTTTGCCGAAGGCCCGTTCGATCTGCGACAGGGCGGCGTCGAGCGCCTTGGTCTTGTCCACGGAGGTCCCTTCCACGAGGCGGAGATTCGCTTGGCTCACGATCTGTGCTCCTTCTGGCACGGGCGGGTTAGATAGGGCAATCGCCGCCGTCTGAGAGCACTGTACGCGATTTGTTCTTTTTGCCAAGTTCTTTTTTTGTTCTGATCGTGTCGTTTGAAATCAGATGGTTAACCTGTGAGTGGTCAGCGCTGTTCGCGGATCGCGGCGCGCAGGCCGATCAGGCCGCGAATAGTTGCGTGCGGGGCGCTTGTCGAGTCGCGTTTCGCCGCCGGGGCGATCGTGCCGACGGGCGTGGCGTCGACCCTTTGCGCGCCTGGACGCTGGCGGGCGATGTCGAGACCGGCGAGCGACATGACGGCGGGGTGGGAGAGGACCAGCGCGATCACGCCGACGCCGAGGGCGCCGAACAATGTATGCGCCGGCAGGCGGGACCAGAGGCCGGGCTCGGGGGTGGCGGAAACGCGCTCGACTGACTGCATGACTTCAACTCCGCCGCCAGCTTGCCGCGACGTGGTGAAGGAAGATTTAAGCGCGCGGATCGGTTGGACTGCGGACCCTGCAACGTCGGGACGGCGGTCGTGCGGCGCGCGCGTCGCCTACCCGTGGCCCCCGCGCTCGAGCTCACGACCCATGCGCCGCGCCGCCTTGACGCGGCGCGACGCGCGGTTCATCCCGGGTTCAGGCCGGCGGCCGCATGCCTGCGACGCCCGCCGACAGCCCGGACATGAACGAACCGAAGCCCGCAGGATCCGATTTTTCCGTCGCCGACCCGCATTCTGCGGAGGCCGTCGCGCCGACGCGCGTCTTCGGTCGTCTCTTTCCGGTGTGGGCGCGCGCATTCGTGCGTACGCGCGAGGCTGGCGTCGTCGTCGTCGCGCTGGTCATCGGCGCGGTCAGCGGCCTGTTCGTCACGGGCATGTCGCTCGCCTCGCAATACATGCACGAATGGCTGTTCGGCCTGCCGCATGGCTTGCGGCTGAGCCTTGCGCCCACGCTCACGCCGTGGCGCGCGGTCGCGGTGGTGGCGGCGGGCGGGATCATCCTCGCGCTGCTCGCCAAATTCGTCGCGCCACGCTTTCGCGGCCGCGTCCACGATGCGATCGAGGCGAATGCGCTGCTCGGCGGGCGCATGTCGATCGGCGGCTCGCTTTTCATCACCGCGCAGACGATGGTCTCGAACGGGTTTGGCGGGTCGGTCGGGCTCGAAGCCGCCTATACGCAGGTTTGCTCGGCCTTTTCGTCGCGGCTCGGGCGCGAACTCGGCGCGCGGCGCAACGACATGCGGCTGCTGGTCGCCTGCGGCGCGGCGGGCGCGATCGCGGCGGCCTTCAATGCGCCGCTGGCCGGCGCCTTCTACGCCTTCGAGACGGTGCTGGGCTCATACACCGTCGCCTCGCTCGCGCCGATCGCGGCGAGCGCGGTCGTTTCGACGCTGGTGTCGCGACTGTTCGTCGACCACAGCCTGCTGACGAGCCCGCCCGGCGGGGATTCGCTCGCGCCGACCGCCTTCGCGCATATCGTGCTGGTCGCGCTTCTTTGTTCGGGCGTCGCCATCGCGCTGATGAGCATGGTGGCGAATACCGAGCGTGTCTTCAATTCGCTGGTCAAGCCGGGCTGGCTTCGGCCCGTCGTCGGCGGGCTCGTCGTCGGCGCGATCGGCATGGCGACGCCGGCCGCGCTCGGCTCGGGCCACGGGGCCATCCTGCTCGCGACCTCGCCGGAATTTTCCGCCATGGCGTTGCTCGCCATGCTCGTCCTGAAATTCGCGGCCTCGTCCGTTTCGCTCGGCTCGGGCTTTCGTGGCGGCCTGTTCTTCGCTTCGTTGATGATCGGCGCCTATGTCGGGCGCTGCTATGCCGATGTCACCGCGCTCGTCGCCTTCACCGCGCGGGCCGAGCCGGCGGCCATGGCGGTGGTGGGCATGACCGCGCTCGGCACCGGCATTGTCGGCGCGCCGATGTCCATGACCTTTCTGGCGCTGGAGATGACCGGCGATTTCGGGGTGACGCTGTCGGCCTTCATCGCCTCGCTGATCGTGACGGTCGTGGTGCGCGGGACCTTCGGCTATTCTTTCGCGACGTGGCGCTTTCACCTGCGCGGAGAAACCATTCGCGGGCCGCACGACGTCGGCTGGATGCGCGATCTCTCCGTCGCGCGCCTGATGCGAAAGGACGTGCGCACGCTGCCCGAGGACACGACCGTCGGGCAGGCGCGCATTCGCGTGCCGCTCGGCGTGACCAAGGAAGTGATGCTGACGGATGCGGACGGGCGCTATTGCGGCTCGGTGCTGGTCGGCGACATCCACGCCGCCGAGACAGATCCGATCGAACCTATCGCCAAGCTCGCCCACCAGCAGAAGGCGTATCTGACGCCGCGTGCGACCGTGAAGGATGCGCTCGACATGTTCGCCGCCGAGGAGGCCGACGTGCTCGCCGTCGTCACCGACGATACGAACCGCCGCGTGATCGGCCGCCTATCGGAAGCCCATGCGCTGCGTCGCTACGGCGAGGAGCTGGAAAAGCGTAACCGGGCGTTCGTCGAGCGCTGAGCGCGCGCGTCAATCGTTCGCGTCGACATCCGTGAAGAGAAAACCTGACGGCGTCTTCGTGAAGGTGAAGATGCTTTCGCCGCAGAATATAAAGAAACTGTCGTTCCCCTCGCCGTTGCGATCGTAGGCGGCCTTCTTTTTCTGAAGGCACGCGCGATTCTTCGCGGTGAGGAATTGCGGATAGGCCTTCGCCCGGAATTGCGCGGCGTCGGAATTGGCCTTGTCGCCCATGAAGGGCAGTTTCGTCATTCCGGCGATGGCTGCCGAATCGTGGGCCTTCAGCGCCGTCCGGAATTTCGCGATGAAACCGTCGAACGCCGCCTGGGTTTCGCGCGGCGGGGTCGGATTCTTCGATGCTTGCGCCAGCGCGCTCGCTGGCGCGAGCAGCATCAGGGCGACAAGGGTTCGGGACAGGACATTCATCGGCGCGGCCTCGCATGCGGCTTGAATCTGAATTCGCCCCGATCCTGCGCGGGCATTCGCCGATCTTCGGTGTTCTATCGCACAGGATCACTTCGCCTGGCGAGAGAGACCAGGGACCGCCGTCGCGCCGCGCTCAGATCGCGCGCTGGTTGACGCGCTTCGACAATTGCTCCGCGCTCTCCTTGCGTTCGGAATAGCGGTCCACGAGATAGTCGGCGCGGTCGCGCGTCAGCAGCGTGAATTTCATGAGCTCTTCCATCACGTCGACGAGCCGGTCGTAATAGGGCGACGGCTTCATGCGGTCGTCGTCGTCGAATTCCATGAAGGCTTTCGCGATCGACGACTGGTTGGGAATGGTGACGAGGCGCATCCAGCGGCCGAGAATGCGCAGCTGGTTGACGGCGTTGAAGGATTGCGAGCCGCCGCAGACCTGCATGACCGCCAGCGTCTTGCCCTGGCTTGGCCTCACCGCGCCGAGCGACAAAGGAATCCAGTCGATCTGCGTCTTCATCACGCCCGTCATCGCGCCGTGGCGTTCGGGCGAGCACCAGACCATGCCCTCGCTCCACGTCACGAGATCGAGAAGTTCTTTCGCCTTGGGATGATTTGGACCGGCGTCGTCGACAAGCGGCAGGCCGTGCGGGTCGAAGGTGCGGGTCTCGGCGCCGTAACGCGCCAGAATTCGCGCGGCCTCTTCTGTCGCGAGCCGGCTGAACGAGCGCTGCCGCAGCGAGCCGTAGAGCAGCAGAATGCGCGGCGCGTGCGTGGAGATTTGCGGCGCGAGCAGTTTTTCGCGGTCGATCGGATGGAAGGAGGCTTCGTCGATCTGGGGCGTGGTCTCAGGCATGGCGGTCGCTTCCCGTCGCGTCTGCCGCGGCCGGCGTCTTTCGCTCGTACCACTCCTTGCTGCCGTTCACGATCCAGACGACCGTCAGCATGACCGGCACTTCGATCAGTACGCCGACCACGGTCGCGAGCGCGGCGCCGGATTCGAAGCCGAACAGCGAGATGGCCGCGGCCACGGCCAGTTCGAAGAAATTGCTTGCGCCGATCAACGCAGACGGGCCGGCGACGCAATGCTGTTCGCCGCTGATGCGATTGAGCAGATAGGCGAAGCCCGCGTTGAAATAGACCTGGATCAGGATCGGGATCGCCAGCAACGCGATGATCGCGGGTTGTTTCAGGATCTGCTCGCCCTGAAAGCCGAACAGCAGAACGAGGGTCGCGAGCAACGCGATCAGCGACAGAGGCTGCAGCTTCGCCAGCGCGGCCGCAAGCGCCGCCTCGCCGCCCGACGCCAGCAGGGCGCGCCGCATGATCTGCGCCGCGATCACCGGGATCACGATGTAGAGGACGACCGAAAGGACCAGCGTATTCCAGGGCACCGTGATGGCCGAGAGGCCGAGCAGCAGGCCGACGATGGGCGCGAAGGCGAAGATCATGATCGTGTCGTTGAGCGCGACCTGCGACAGCGTGAAATGCGGCTCGCCTCTCGTCAGGTTGCTCCAGACGAAGACCATCGCGGTGCAGGGCGCGGCCGCGAGCAGGATCAACCCGGCGATATAGGAGTTGATCTGGTCGGCCGGCAGATAAGGACGAAAGAGATGCCCGACGAAGAACCAGCCGAGCGCCGCCATCGAGAAGGGTTTGACCGCCCAGTTGATGAACAGGGTGACGCCGATGCCGCGCCAGTGGCGGCGCACTTCGCCGAGCGCGGAAAAGTCGATCTTGATCAACATGGGAATGATCATCAGCCAGATCAGCGCCGCGACCGGCAGATTGACCTTTGCGATCTCGATGGCGCCGATTGCGTGGAAGGCGCCCGGCATGAAATGGCCGAGCGCGACGCCCGCGACAATGCAGAGGGCGACCCAGAGCGTGAGGAAACGTTCGAAGGTCGACATCAGACTTTTTCTCCAGACGCGCCTTCCATGCCGCCGATCTCGCCGAGCTTCTTCTGCAACGCCATCTGATCGAGGCTCTTCATCGGCAGCGCTATGAAGGCGCCGATGCGGTTGCGCATGTAGCGGAAGGCGTCCGCGAAGGCGCGTTCCTTTTCGATGTCGGTTCCCTCGACGGCCGCAGGGTCCTCGATGCCCCAATGCGCGGTCATCGGCTGACCCGGCCATATCGGGCAGGCTTCGCCCGCCGCGCTGTCACAGACCGTGAAGACGAAATCCATTTTCGGCGCGCCTGGCGCAGCGAATTCGTCCCAGCTCTTCGAGCGATAGCCGTCGGCCGGATAGTCGTAGGCGGCCAGCGTCTTCAGCGCGAAGGGATTGACGATGCCCTTGGGCTGGCTGCCGGCGGAAAAGGCGTTGAAGCGGCCGGCGCCCTCCTTGCGCAAGATGCCTTCGGCGAGAACGGAGCGCGCTGTATTGCCGGTGCACAGAAACAGCACATTGAAGATGCGATCAGTCATCGGATTTCGCTTTCGGTGGGCAGCAAGGCGTGAGGTCGGCGATCAGCGGGGCGCAGATTTCGGTGCGCCCGCCACAGCAATCGTTGAGCAGGAAGAGAATGGTCTCGCGAAAGCGCGCGAGATCGGCGCGATAGATGATCGAGCGGCTCTGGCGTTCGCCCGAAACAAGGCCGGCCTGCGCCAGCGTCGCCAGATGCGCGGACATGGTGTTTTGGGGCACGCCGACGAGGCGCGCGAGTTCGCCGGCCGGAACGCCTTCGGGTTCGCGGGCCACCAGCAGGCGAAAAGTCTGGAGGCGTGTGGGCTGGGCGAGGGCCGCAAGGGTCGTCAGCGTCTGTGAATCATCCATATATCCAGAATGACGGATATATATGACGCTTGCAAGACAGCGAAGGTCAGCCCGCCTCCCGGCTCGCGCGGCCGAGATCGGCGCGGGCGTGCGCGACGATCGACCAAGCTGATTGGAGGAACAGTCCGGCGATGCCTGCGGCGACGATCAGGTCCGGCCAGACCGAACCGGTCCAGGCGACGAGGCCGGCGGCGATCACGACGGCAAGATTGCCGATGGCGTCGTTGCGGCTGAACAGCCAGACCGCGCGCACGTTGGCGTCGCCCTCGCGGTGGGGGATGAGAACGACCGCCGCCGCCACATTGACGGCGAGCGCGATCAGGCCGAGCGCGCCCATCAGACCGGCCTCGGGCGCGTGTTGCACAAAGACGCGGTAAGCGGTCGCCGCCAGCACGCCAACGCCGAGCAGGGCGAGAAACACGCCTTGCAGCAGCGCGGCGTTTGCGCGCGCCCGCAAACCCCATCGGATCGCGATCAGGCCGAGCAACGAAATTGCGCCGTCGCCGAGAAAATCGAGCGCGTCCGCCTCGACAGCCTGCGAGCCGGCGAGCCATCCGCCGACGATCTCGACGAGGCCACATCCGAGATTGAGGATGACGACGATCCACAACGCCCGTCTGTAGGCCGGCGCGACGTGTGCAGGGGGCGTTGCCTCGCCGTCGTCCTCGATCCGGTCGAGCCTGTAGCCGAGCGCGGTTACGGCGCGCTCGATCTCGGGCGTCGATTTGTTCGGATCGTCCAGTTGCAGCGTCATGATCTGCGAGGCGATCGACACTTGCGCGTCGCGCACGCCCGCGACTCCTCGCGCAGCGGTCGAGACCTTTGCCGCGCAATGCGCGCAGTCCATGCCGGTCACGCGGTAGCGGACGGCCTCCCGGTCGTGCGTCGCGAGGTCATTCATGGGCAGAGGCTAGGCCGCCAGCCATTTCGCCATGTCTTCGGGCTTCGGCAGGCCGCCGGCATGGACGACCTTGCCGTCGATCACCACGCCCGGCGTCGAGGCGATCCCGAATTTCGCGATGTCGACGAAGTCGGTGACCTTTTCGAGCTCGATGTCGATCCCGAGTTTCTTGGCCTCGGCGGTCGCCATGTCGGCGGTCGCGATGCAGCGCTTGCAGCCGGAGCCGAGGATCTTGACGTTTTTCATGGGCCTGCCTTTCAGGAGAAGAGGGCGTTGAAGAGATAGCCGACGGCGACGATGCCCAGCGCCACGACGCCTGCGAAAACGGCGATCAGGCGCAGCGAGAGAACCTTGCGCAGGATGACCATTTCCGGGAAGGACAGCGCGATCACGCTCATCATGAAGGCGAGCACGGTGCCGAGCGCCGCGCCCTTGCCGAGCAGGGCCTCGACGACCGGGATGATGCCCGCCGCGTTGGAATACATGGGCACGCCGAGCAGCACGGCCGCCGGCACGGACCACCACTGGCCCTTGCCCATGATGGACGCGAGCAGATCGTTCGGTACATAGCCGTGGATGAAGGCGCCGGCGGCGATGCCGACGATGATCCAGACCCAGACGCGGCCGACGATGTCGCGCACGGCCTCGATCCCGGCCTGGATGCGGTCGACGATCGTCTGCTGGTCCGGCGGCAGCTCGGCCTCGCCGGCGCGGAGCTCGCGCACCCATTCCTCGAGCCAGCCTTCCAGATGCAGGCGGCCGATGACCCAGCCGGAGACAATGGCGATGGCAAGGCCGAAGCCGAGATAGATCGCCGCCACTTTCCAGCCGACCAATGCGAACAAGAGCCCGAGCGCGACCTCGTTGACCATGGGCGCTGCGATCAGGAACGAAAAAGTGACGCCGAGCGGCACGCCCGCCGAGACGAAGCCGACGAACAGAGGCACGGCCGAGCAGGAGCAGAAGGGCGTGAAGACGCCGAGAATGGCGGCTGCGACATTGCCGACGCCCTCGCGCCGTCCCGCGAGCAAAGCGCGCGTGCGCTCCGGCGAAAAGAAGCTGCGCACGACGCCCATGCCGAAGACGACCAGCGTCAGCAGCATCAGCACTTTCGGCGTGTCGTAGACGAAGAAGCGAAGGGCTTCCGTGATATGGCTGCCCGGCGCGACCGGCAGCAGGGCGACGAGCCAGGCCGAGACGGGCTCGAGCTGCCGATAGAGGGCAAACCAGACGGCGACTGCGGCGATGGTCGCGGCGACCCATGTCGCCGACGAAGCCGGGCGCTGCGGATGGGTGGAAAGTCCGAAGCTCATGCCGCCCTCCGCTTCGGCTCGGCCACGGCCGCCATCACGGCGTCGAGGATTTCTCGCGCAGATGGTGCGAGGTCAGGCGTGAGGCGATAGCGCACCCATTGCGCGTCGCGGCGGTCGGCGACCAGGCCGACGGCCTTCAGCGCGCTCATGTGCCGGCTCATGCGCGACTGGCTCGCCCCGAGCTTGGTCATGAGTTCGCACACGCAATGCTCGCCGCCATCCCAGAGGATGCGCAGCGCCGCGAGACGGGTGGGTTCGGCGAGAGCGGAGAGAAAGGCGACCTGATCTTCCATGCCACCTTGATATGCGGTCGGGCGCATATGCGCCATGGCGCATGTTGTCGCAGCCAACGGGCGCTTCCCGGCCAAGGGCCATGCGACACAATTCTAATTGAGGGGCCGGCGCGAAATGCGTAGTGGTGGCGCCGGTCAGAATTTTGCCCGCCCTTCAGGCGCGGCGACGCAGGCGAGGAAGCCCGAACATGTCGAATCTCGAAATTGTCTGGACGAAGGTCGATGAAGCCCCGGCGCTGGCGACCTACTCGCTGCTGCCGATCGTGGAGGCCTTCGTCGGCGCCGCCGGTGTGAAGGTGAAGCTGAAGGACATTTCGCTCGCCGGGCGCATTCTCGCGAATTTTCCCGAGAAGCTGACAGATGCCCAGAAGATCGGCGACGAACTGACGGAACTCGGCCAGCTCGCGCTGAAGCCCGAAGCCAACATTATCAAATTGCCGAACATTTCCGCCTCGATCCCGCAGCTGCGCGCCGCGATCAAGGAATTGCAAGGCAAGGGTTTCGCCGTGCCGGACTATCCCGAGAACCCGGCGAACGACGAGGAGAAGGACATCAAGGCGCGCTACGCCAGGGTGCTGGGCTCGGCCGTGAACCCGGTGCTGCGCGAGGGCAATTCGGACCGCCGCGCCGCCGGCGCCGTCAAGCAGTACGCCCGCAACAACCCGCACAAGATGGGCGCGTGGAGCGCGGATTCGAAGTCGCATGTCGCGCACATGACGGGCGGCGATTTCTACGGCTCCGAAGTCTCGACCACCGTTCCCGCCGCGACCAACGTGCGCATCGAACTCTTGGGCGCCGATGGCAAGACCACGGTCTTGAAGGCGAAGACCGCGCTCGACGCCGGCGAGGTGATCGACGCGACGTCGATGAGCGCCAAGGCTCTGCGCGCCTTCTACGCGGAGCAGATCGCCGACGCCAAGGCGAAGGGCGTATTGTTCTCGCTGCATCTCAAGGCGACGA
>JAGRKN010000393.1:0-2547 GCA_020442275.1 Rhodoblastus sp.
CACGAAACCGGCAGCAGGCCAATCACATCTCCGTCGAAGAAGGCAGATTCCTGACCGGTCACGACGCGGAATGTGGAATCGTCCCATCGACGGGTCTCGTGCCGAACAAAGTCAGCAAAAATTGCGCGGGTCTGTTCGAGCGAAAGTTCGCCTGACATGAGCTTCGGGCCGAGAAGAATGAACCGGGCGTTGAGAATTGCACCGAGCATTTTGGCGCGTGCGGGTTCCCGAACCATTAAGCTCACGGCGAGGGTGCGGAATGCGCTGCTGGCGCCAACACGAGCCTTCTTGCGCCACCAATAGACGGCGCCACGACGATAGACGTTTGCACACAGGCCCATGCGATTCACCCCTGGTGTACAGGCGGGTGATACAGCTGGGGGTACATCGCCTCAGCGCCGGGCGGCGCGAAGGCATGTTTCCTATGCGGGCCAAAGAGTTAGCTGAAGTTTGGCTGGGGCGGGAGGATTCGAACCTCCGTATGGCGGAATCAAAATCCGCTGCCTTACCGCTTGGCGACGCCCCAACGCGCCGGAGAACCGGCGGGCGCGGACCATAGAGCGCAGCCCTGCGCCCCGCAACCCCGCCTGCCATTCGCCATGCCGCTTTCCGCCCGGATTTCGTTTGGGTCAGGCCACGCCGGGCGTTTGCATGTCGAGGCGGCGCACTTCGTCGAGCGGCGGCCCGGAAAGGGGCCGCCACGAGCCATCCGAAAAGGCTGAAAGCGGTCTTGCCGCCAGCGAGCGCCTTGACTATAAGGGCGCGGCTCGCGCCGTTGCGGCGGCGGGACATCGGAGTGTAGCGCAGTCTGGTAGCGCACCTCGTTCGGGACGAGGGGGTCGGAGGTTCGAATCCTCTCACTCCGACCATTTTCTCACATGGTCTGGATCGACACGGCGTCCGGATCGACATCCCAAAAGCGCAGCTCGCATCAAGATTCCCGCTGCGCGGGCGCGAAGCCGAGAATCAGGTCGCGCAGTTCCGGCTCGTCAACCAGCGCCGCGGCGTCTTGCGGCGCGAACCAGCTCGTTGCGCGCTGGTCGCGCTCCGGCCAGTTGCGACGCTGCTTCTCCACCGCCATCGGAAAGACCCCGACCTCGCAAGCGATCCCTGCGCCGTTGCGCAGGCGCTTGATATAGCGATAGGAGCCGATCGGCTCCTTGGCGACCTTGCCGGTCAACCCGGCCTCCTCCATCGCCTCGCGCGCGGCCACCGAATGCGGCTTCATGCCCTTGATCGGCCACCCCTTCGGCAGAACCCAGCGGCGGGTTTCGCGCGAGGTCACGAGCATGACCTCGAGCCCATTTCCGTCACGAAACGGCAGCGCCGCGAATTGCTGGCGCGCCGCCGTAGCGGGCGGGTCTCCGCCTGTGACGCGCTTGCGCCGTCCTGCCAATGCGCCCGTCTCCCCACCGTGCTGCGGGAATCCCCTCGGGCTCCGGCTTCTGTCGAGATGTCCGGACGCGCCAACTTCAAAGGGATGATTCGGCCCCATTGTGAATCGGACGCGCGTTTTCGAAAAGAGGCCGCCGCGTGGGGCGCTCAGGCGGCGTTGGACAGGTCCGGCCGCTCGAACGAGAGCCGAACGACCCCGTCGCGGCTCGAATCCTCAATTGGCACATGCCAGAAGGCGGGGGCAAGATCTGGGAAAGCTGACAAGGGAACCTGGATTTCAGCGAGCAGCGCGCCGCGCCTGTTGCCGACGATGAGAGCGCGCTCGAACAGGCGCAACAATCCGCCGGCGTCTTCCGGCGCTTTGGCCAATGTCAGCGTCGTTCGCCCGAAACTCGGAATGGCGGCTTCCAGCAGCGTGTCGACATCCGCAGGCGTCATCGCGATCTCCCCCGAACCATGACGCAATTGTGACGCAAGGGCGCTGAAAATGCTTTGCGCCAACGCCTAGAATTGTCGGGAATCCACAGGTCCGGCGCGGCCGCGACAGCGCGCCGCATCGATACCGTGATCGATGCGGCGCCGTCTGAACTGCGTCAGAAGCCCGCCCCGCGCTCAGTAACGCGGGCGCGAGCTCGGGCCCCGGTAGGCGGCGGCGGGCAGGCTCGGGTCGAGCCCCGCGGTCGACGGCGCGGCGGAAGCGATCGGCGCGGGCGTTCCGTAGACGACCGGCGCGCTGGCCGGCATGCCGGCCACCGGCGCGAGATAACGCGGCCCACCAGCGTAGACCGGCTGCGACGGCTGTTCCTCAGGCGCCTGACGTCGCGCGACGACGACGCCCTCTTCCGCCTCCTGCGGCGCCGGCGCGGCCTTGCGACGTGCGACCCGCGTGGCGCGTTTGCGTTTCGGCGTCTCGTCGGACGCGATCTGCGTCTGCTTCTGCGCGCCGAGCGCGCTTTCCAGGCTGCCGGCCGGCGCGGAACTGGCGATGACGGCCGAGCCGCGATTGGGTCCGGCGTCGCGCACAGGCGCGGTCGCCTCGATCCGGCGCGCCGGATTCAGCGCGTTTTGAACGATCGCGGGCGAGGCGAGCGTCATGCCTTCCACAGTCGCCGCCAGATCGTCGACGGTCGCGTCCTTGCGGCACAGGTGCAC
>JAGRKN010000393.1:2800-3142 GCA_020442275.1 Rhodoblastus sp.
CCGATATTCAGCAGCCCGGCCGCTCCGTTCGAGGCGGAGGTCTGCACGGAGATTTCGAGATGATTCTCGCCGAGGCCCGACACCTCGCCGCCCAAGATCGCCTGCTGGCTGATGCCGTTGGCGTAGGATTTTTCGCGCACCTTGGTGACGAGGCCGCCAGGCTGAGGCATCTGCACGAGCATCATGGAGGCGTCGGCGCCGCTCACCGGCGTGGTTTCCGGTGAGCCGGAGTCAACTCGTGAAACGAAGCCGGTCGTCGGCGCGTCTGAAGCGCAGCCTGCGAGCGCGGCCAGGAGGGGAAGGAGAAGAACAGGAGTACGCATCTTACTTGCCCCCTTGCAG
>JAGRKN010000394.1:0-8766 GCA_020442275.1 Rhodoblastus sp.
GCCCGCGTGCAGGCCTATGCGGAAGCGTTGGCGGCAAAGCCCGCGCAGGCGCTCGCCGCGATCCGCCGCACGATCACGCTCGGCGGGAGCATGACATTCGAGGAGGGCATGGCGCTGGAACTGGAGACGGCGAGCGCGCTTGCTGCAACGGACGATTTTCGCGAGGGCGTGCGCGCGTTTCTCGACAAGCGCGCGCCGCGGTGGACGCGGTGAGCCGCGACCGCCGGGCTCCGGCCCGCCTATGGCCGGCGATCTTCGCGCTGGCAGCCGTTCTCGCCGCGACAGGCGCTCCCGCCGTCGAGCAGCCGCTGCGTCGTGCGAAGGTCGGTGCGACGGGAGATATGAAGAAACCCAATCCCTGCGCATCCTATGGGCCGGGTTTCACCATGCTGCCGGGCACGACGACCTGCGTGCGGATCGGCGGTTCGGCGGTCGGAGATTTCTCCGCCGGGCGCGGAGCCGCGCCCAATCTGGGGGTAAAGTAGCCAGGCGGCACATTTTTCTCTTGCCGCGCTGAAGCTCTGGCGCCTTAATCCGCGCGGATGCGGCGACTGGCGTCTTTTATACAGACGCTACAATCGGTTGAGGGCATACCCATGAAAGCTGTCACGCAGTTTTCGGTTTCGCTCGCGTTCACTTTGGCCGCAAGCGGAGCCATTGCGGATTCGCCGAAGCTGAAGGGCTCCTACGCATTCACCGGTTCCCATATGTGTCTCGTCTCGCCCGGCACAATAGCGAGCTCGACCACTCCGCCGACCAATCCGACGCCCGGACAGGCCTTGCCGAATTCGGGTTTCAAATCAAATCTCCAAATCAACCAAACGCCTGGCGTCGCCACTACCGCCTTTTCCGTATCCTCGTCCGTCGCGGGCATTCGCACGTTCAACGGCGATGGAACTGGAACGGTGACCGGGCGCGGGATCGGCTTGGCTCTGCGGCCGACGCCGGGGCCGTCCGACTATCCGTCTTTCCCGCCGAGCGCCTCGGCCGACACGTTCAGTTACTCGTTCACTTACACGGTCAACGGCGACGGCACCTTCACGATGCAGATGACGCCTGGTTCCTACACGGGGACCTTCGTTGCGGGCCCGCGCACCGGCCAGACGTACACTGTCGACATTCCTCCCTTCACGGGTGCGATGAGCGTGGATTCGCGGAACCTCGTGATCGCAACGACAGAACCGACCGTCGAGACCATCAAATATTCCAATGGCGATGTCTGGCCGCGCATTTGCAATCGGACCCGCACGATGGTGCGCATGCAGAATTGATCTAGAGATCGGCGACGCGGGATAGCGCCGAGAGACAGCGCAACCGGCGGCGCCGGTTCGAACGGGCAATTCGAACGGTCGCGGCGCATCGCGCGCCGCGACCACAAGCAATGCCGCTGCCGTCGTCGTTCTTACTGTCATGCGCCAGCCAACTGCGATCTGGCCGGTTCGAGCGTGTCATATGCGACAGCCGCTTTCCAAAACCCCGGACATTTTGACGCGGAGCAAGGCGCCTCCCGCTGCGCGGGCGCTTGCATACATCCGCGCCGTAGAGCTTGGGGTAGGGCATGTCCGCACAAAAATTTGTCGCACGTTCCGTGGCGTTGCTCGCGCTTGCGGGCGGCTGCTTCGCCGCGCAGCCGGCCAGCGCCGTCATGCTGGTCGAACTGAAGGTCAATGCATCGAACCGGGGTTTTGGGCCCTCGGCGCCGATCGACCAGAAGGCGCAGGATTTTGCCGTTCCGGCGGCGCCCGGCACGGTGATCATGACCTTTACGGAAAGCGCCTATGCCGGCGGCGCGGGCGGGTTCTGGTTGACGGAAAAGCGCCTGTCGAACGATGCGCTCGGCTTCGGCGGCGCCTGCGCGTATACGCCGCGCGACCCGATCAAGGGGCAGCCGTATCGCGTGCAATGCACATGGCTGCGCGACTTCAGCAAGAAGACCTGGACGGCGACGCTGACCGCCCGGCACGATCCGCCGAACCGTCGGCAGTTCGCGGGCGTGCTGACGCTGAACGTCGAATTCATTCCCGGCACGCCGCAGGATCCGGCCAAGCCGCCGACGGCCGCGCCCGCTCCAGCGGCGCCGCCCTCGACGCCTAAACCCACGCCTGCGCCCGTCGCTCCGCAACCGCCGCCGCAACAGCCGGTTTCCGCGCCAGCGGCTCCGCCTCCGACGCCTCCGACGCCTCCGGCGCCCCAGCCGCCGGGCGCCGCGCCGGCTCCGCAGCCCGTGCAACCGCCTTCGCCCTCGATCCGTGGCAGCGACAGTTTCGACAGTACATCGCTCGTCCAGGGCGACCCCTTCGATGGCGGCGAGTGGCGCAATGCGCGCGACGGCGCGGCGTCGGCGGTTCGCGTTCTGGCGACGCCGGTCTGCGTCGCGGGTCTTGCGCTTCAGGGCGCGGGCACGGACGTCGATACGGCCGGCAGCGCGATTCAAATTCGGCTGCTCGGGCCGTCAGGCGCCTTCACCGCCCTCGACATTCGCGACGCCGTCGTCAATCGCGACTTTTCGCCGGGGCCAGGCGGCCCGGTTTTGCCGCCGCAGAGCCGCACGTTCGCGCCGTTCCTCACGACGAAGATCGAGGTCGCGATGCGCGGGCATGGCTGGTTCCTGCTGCGTGGTCTGAAATTGTCGGTGGTTCCGTGCCCCTGAGCGGGCGCGCACAAGGAGGGCGCAAGCCATGAACAGGCGCATGATGATCGTTGGCGCTGCCGTGATCGCGGCTGACGTACTCGCCTGCGGCGCGCCCGCGCTCGCCTCGCGGCCCGTGCCGCGCACCATCACCGGGTGCGTCAACGGCGGCGTGTTCACCAGCGACGATGGCTATGTCATTCGCGCCAGGGGGCCGGGCTTCAGGGAATATGATCTCAGCCGGTTCGAGGGGCGGCGGATCGTGGTGCGGGGGATGCTGTCGCCGGGCGACCTGTTCGCGGTGAAGGGCGCCCCGCGCGATCGCGGTCCCTGTCGCAACCCGAGGTAAGGCCGTGCGTTTCGATCCGCTGCGCGGGCTCGTCGCCGCGCTTCTGATTTCCGGTTCCAGCCTCGTGTGGTTCGCCGCGCTCTGGCTCGACGAGGACGCGCTGTTCCGGCGCTTCGGCTTTTCGATGCACGCCGCGACGCTGCTCGCGATCTTCGCGCTGATCGCGGGGCTCGCGGTCGCCGGCCTGTTCCTGCGCTTCCACCATGTGCGTCGCGAACTTCTGGAGGGGCGGCGCGTGCTGGCGCGCTGGCGTGTCGACGAGGCGACATTCAATTCGTTCGTCCCCAAAGCTCGCGACGCCGATCGCGCCGACAAGCGGCAGGCGTTGGCGGCGGTCGCGTTCTTCGTCGTCGTCATCTTCGGCGCCTTCGCGCTGTTCGATCACGACGCCGCGCCTTTCATGCTGTCGATGGCGGGCGCCGTCATGATCACGATGCTGATCGCCTACTGGCTCGGCCAGCGCGCCATCGCCGCGCAGCTCGTCTATCGCGGCGGCGAAGCGATCGTCGGCGAGCGCGGCTCGCTGTTCAACGGCGTGCTGCACGTGTGGGGCGTACCGCTGAGCTGGCTGACCGGCGCGCGTTTTTCACGCGACGGGCGCGTGCTGGAGGTCGGCTACGCCTTCCTGTCGCGCATCGGCGCGCAGGGCGTGTCGGTGCTGCTGCCCGTGCCGCCGGACGCGCGGGCGGAGGCCGAGAAGGCGGAGGAGGGGCTGGACGCGTTGGCGAGGTGAAGCGGCCTCCATGCCGCATCTAATTTGCCGGCGAAACAGAGATGTGTTGACAATGTGTAGACGCCGCGCCATGTTGACGGAATGTCCGGGCAAACCATCATAGCCGACGTCAACATCCATCTTCGCGCCCGCCAACAAGATCGGGAATTGATCGATCGTGCGGCGGAGGTCGTCGGAGCCAATCGGTCGCAGTTCATGCTTCTGGCGGCGCTGAACGAAGCGCGCAACGTGCTGCTGGACCAGACGGTCGTCCGCGTCGATCCCGAGACCTACGCGCAATTCGTGGCCGCGCTCGACGCTGCGCCGGACTCTGAAGGCTATCGGCGCTTGATGAATGCGCGTTTGCCTTGGGTCGAGTGAAGCTCAACGCGCCGGTCGCGCTCGGCGCAGAGCACAATGTTGCTGATTTCGCATCGGGGGTCGCTGCGCTCGACGACTGGTTGAAGCGCCGCGCCCGCGCCAATCAGGCGAGCGGCGCTTCTCGCACATATGTGGTTGCGGACGGCCAGGGTAGAGTCTTCGGTTACTATGCGATCGCGTCTGGCGCACTTGCGTTGGCCGAGGCGCCCGGCAAGGTTCGGCGCAACATGCCGGATCCCGTGCCAATGGCGATCATCGGCCGCCTCGCCGTCGATGTTTCGCAGCAGGGGCGGGGCCTCGGCGTCGCCCTTCTGCAGGACGCCGTGCTGCGCATCCGCCAGGCGGCTGCAATCATGGGCATTCGCGGCGTTCTGGTGCATGCGATTTCGGAAGAGGCAAAGCGCTTTTACGAGCACCACGGGTTTGTCGCGGGCGTGGGCCAGCCGATGACGCTTGTGCTCGCGTTGGGAGTCTAACCTCCCGTCCAAGCCTCGGGATCAAGAAGGTTCAATTCCAGTTCGTCGACGACTACGGGATGACGATAGGGCGACACCAGCGCAAGATCACCGCGATCATCCTCGCTCGCGTCGAGATGAAGATGGCCGCCAAGCGATTTGAGCTTCTGCAATGTCTCGATGAGCAAGTCGGCGGCGCTCTCATCCAAGAGCACGGTGACTTTGTTTGCCGGAGCATCATGAACTATCGAGATCATGCTTTGCCCTGAGCTCTTCTAGTTGATGACGCCTTTACGCGCCGCCCACGCGTAGGAGATCAGGTTCGCCGGCGGACCGGACTTGATGTAACGGTCGATCGCTTCGACAGCTGTCGTGTCCATATCGACGCGGTGACCGAGCCCATGCAGCGCGCTTTCCACGCAAGCAGGATGCCGCAAGTCGAGAGCAAAGTTCATGACCTGCGTCACGGTTTTGTTCCACAGACCGAGCGGGGACATATCCCAGAGCATGTAGCAGACGATGTTGAGCGGATTGTCAGCCCCCACAGCGGCGCCGGCGTGGCTTAGAACCGGATTGCAGCGCCGCGCGAAGCAATCCGTGTACAGAGTTCTTATCGCCAAGACGGCGGAAATTCGTCGATCGAGGGCGACCCCGTCTCGGCAGATCGAATAGACGGTGTCTGAATGGGTATTGTAGAAGATGTATTGTAAACCTCGCGCGACCTGATTGTCTGAGAATGCCGCCAGATCGGTTCCTGCGCGCAGGCAGGTCATCTCGATCAGAGCAACCTCTTCCTCCGGCGTCGCGGCGAACAATTCTTCGCTGTTTCCACTGTCGAAAAGCACTTCCGCCGCACTCTCAGTGCGATCGAAGACAAACCGAATCCATCGGTCGTAGAGATCGCGAATTCCGGGGCTCCGCGCCCTACGCCACGCCTTCCGTCTTCAACTTCTCCGCCACGCGCACGGCAAAATACGTCAGCACGCCATCGCAGCCCGCGCGCTTGAAGGCCAGCAGGCTTTCCATCATCGCCTTCTCACCGTCGATCCAGCCGTTGTTGGCGGCGGCCATGATCATCGCGTATTCGCCGGACACCTGGTAGGCGAAGGTCGGCCGGCCGAACGTGTCCTTCACGCGGCGGATGATGTCGAGGTAGGGCATGCCGGGCTTCACCATCACCATGTCGGCGCCTTCGGTGAGATCCAGTTCGACCTCGTGCAAGGCTTCGTCGGTGTTGGCGGGGTCCATCTGGTAGGTGCGCTTGTCGCCGATCAGCGTCTTGTTGGTGCCGACGGCGTCGCGGAACGGGCCGTAGAAGGCGGACGCATATTTGGCGGCGTAGGACATGATCTGCACATGGCCGAAGCCCGCGGCGTCGAGGCCCTCGCGCAGCGCGCCGACGCGGCCGTCCATCATGTCGGAGGGCGCGATCACGTCGGCGCCGGCGCGCGCCTGGTTCAGCGCCTGCTCGACCAGAATGTGCACGGTCTCGTCATTGAGGATCTGCTCGCCCTCCATCACGCCGTCATGGCCGTGGCTGGTATAGGGATCGAGGGCGACGTCGGTGACGATGCCGATGTCGGGCGCGACCTCGCGGATGGCGCGGCAGGCGCGGCAGACGAGGTTCTGGTCGTTCAGCGCCTCCGAACCCGTGGGATCGCGCAGGTCGGGATCGGTGTAGGGGAAGAGGGCGATGGCGGGAATGCCAAGGGAAGCCGCATGCGCCACGGCCTTGGCGGCCTCGTCCACGGAATAGCGGAAGACGCCGGGCATGGAGGCGACGGGGACCTGCACCTTCTCGCCGTCGACGACGAAGATCGGCCAGATCAGGTCATTGATCGTAACCACATTCTCGCGCACCAGGCGGCGCGACCAGTCGGTGCGACGGTTGCGGCGCGGGCGATGGGTGAGGTCGAGTTTTCGCGCGAGCGCGGTCTTGGCGTCCATGGGTCGTCCCCTAGAATTTTGCGGCAATCTAGGTCCGTGCGAGTGTGAGGACAAGCATAGTCCTTGGACGCGCGCAGGGACTAGCCTGCGATCCGCGGCTCGATCGGGGGAGGATCGCATGCACAAGGGCCTGTCAGGAGTCGTGGCGTTTGCCTTGCTCGCGTCGTTCGACACCGCCAGCGCGGCGGATATCGAATGGTCCGTCGCCAACCCATTCCGCTTCTACCGCAAGGAAAGCGCGCTCGCGGGGCACATCCAGGCCTATGATGCGATCGTGGCGGCCAATGGCGGGGTCACGCCGGCGGACATTGTCGAGCAGATCGAGCGGCGGCTGAACGATCCGGACTGCGCGAACAAGTCGAGCTACGCGGCTTGCGCGGCTTCCGCCGGCGCCAATTACGAACGGCAACGGAAGGGCTGGGCGGCGCGCAGCGTCGGTCTCGACGAGACATGCTACGGCCCCGTCGGCGTCGGTGGACGTTACGAATATCGCGCCTCCTGTTCGCGCGAGACGGGCGCGGGATTCCGCAGCGAAGACTACATCAACCCGAAGGCGCATGCGGTTCGCGCTCGGCTCGGCGCGGCGCTCGTGGCGGCGAACTCTGGAAAGAGCTGTGCATGGAGCTGGACGGCGCAGCCCGGCGGGCAGGCGATCGGCTCCAGAACGGCGCCGTGCGCCGAGGAAATCCTGATTTCGGACATTCCCTATCCGGCTGGCGCCCATGTGACCGTACGCGCCGCGGACGGCGGCGCGCTGGTCGCGCAGGAAGATATCGTCGTGCACGACCTGCTGGTCGTCGGGCTCGGCGACAGCTTTGCGTCAGGCGAGGGCAATCCCGACATCCCCGTGCTTTTCCACGCGTCGCGTCCGATGTCCTATGATGGCCAGCCCAAGAATTTTCCGCTGCGCAGGACCAGCCCGCAGGTCTATTCCGACGATCTCCTGACGAACGAAGGGCTGACGACCTTTCGACGCAAGCGGGCGGTCTGGACGAGCCGCGACTGCCACCGATCGCAATATTCGTATCAATTCCGCGTCGCCCTTGAACTCGCGCTGGAGAAGAGGCATCGCGCGGTCACGCTGGTTCATCTCGCCTGCACCGGCGCCGAGGCGACCGAGGGTCTGTTCGGAACCAAGCCGGCGCGCGAACCGGACGAGGGCGGTCCGCAAAATGTGCGCGGTCAGTTCGAAACGCTGCTCGATCTCGTCTGCGTCACGCGCGTCGGCGGGAAGACCGCGCGCTTCGACATGACGGCGCCGATCCACTGGGGCAGCCCGGAAACGGAACCCAAGACTTATTTCATCAAGGGCTGCAAGGACGGAAAGCTGAAACGCAACATCGACGCGCTGATGTTGTCCCTGGGTGGCAACGACATCGGCTTCGCCGCGCTGGTCGGCCATTCGATCATGGATTCCAGCGGCGATCTGGCCGATGTCGCGACGCTCATGGAGCTGTTCACCAAGCAGCGGATGACCTTCCCGCCGGTGCCGGCCTATCTGTCGATGCTCGACGCCCGGCTTCTGGCGACACGTGACGCGATTGCAAAACTGCTCGGAGTCGCGCCGGACGAGGTCGTGCAGACCGGGTACGAACGCATGCAGGTCAACGAGAACGACGCGCTCTGCGCGGGCGCGCGCGGGATGGAACTGCACAACAAGTTCGGTTTCCGCGCCGATCGGCTGGCCAAGGTCGACGCCTACGCCAAGGATTTCTTCAAGCGGCTGGCGTGCCTTTCCGCTGGCGGCGACAAATGTCCCGCCGATCTGCATGACCAGGCGGGATTCAAATTCGTGACGTCCCATCAGTCGCGTTTCGCCGGGCGCGGCGTATGCGCGGCCAGCCCGGGCGAGAGCGCCGATTTTGTCGTTCCGCACGAGAGCGGCGGGTCGTTCGGACCGTTCGCGCCCAATGCCTACTTGCCATACGCGCACAAGCGACGCCTGTTCGTTTCGGTCGATGACGCGTTCATGACCGCCAATTCGCATGACGAGCGGCCGAACTGCTCGTTTTGGAACCAACCGTGCGCCTGGCCGACCGACAAGGTGCAGCTCGGCTTCGCGGCCCTCTACAGCGGCGCCTTTCACCGGACGGCCGAGGCGCATGCGATCGTGGCCGACGAAGTTCTGAAAGTCATGCGACCGCAGCTCGAGGCGGCGGGCAAATAGCGGCCGCCCGCGGGCGTCTTCCCATGGCGGGCCGAAATGCTCTATGCCTGCCGCATGACCACAGACGAAGCGATCTGCCGGCGCCGCGGCGCTATTGGCCACATCACGCTCAACCGCCCGCAGGCG
>JAGRKN010000394.1:8837-10294 GCA_020442275.1 Rhodoblastus sp.
CGCCGTCGTGGTCGAGGGCGCCGGCGACCGCGCGTTTTGCGCCGGCGGCGACATAAGGCTCCTGTGGGAGCAGGGGACGGCCGGCGACCACAAGGCCCAGCTCGACTTCTGGCGCGAGGAATATGTCCTCAACGTGCGCATCAAACGCTATCCGAAACCCTATATCGCCGTCATCGACGGCATCGTGATGGGCGGCGGCGTCGGGGTTTCCGTGCACGGCTCGCACCGCATCGCCGGCGACGGCTTCGCCTTCGCCATGCCGGAGGTCGGCATCGGCTTCTTTCCCGACGTCGGCGCGACATGGTTCCTGCCGCGCCTCGCCGGAAAGACCGGGACCTATCTGGCGCTGACGGGCGCGCGGGCGAAGGCGGGCGACGCGGTCGCGCTGGGGCTCGCCGACGCCCATGTGTCTCGCGCGAAGATTCCCGAGCTGGTCGCGGCGCTGGAGGCCCGCGAGGACGTCGCCGCAGCCATCGCTCACTTCAAGAGCCCGGCCGAGACCGGAGCGATCGTGCGGAATCGGTCCGCGATCGATGCGGCCTTCTCAGCCGAGAGCGTCGGCGCGATCTTGGCGCGGCTCGCCGCCGACGGTTCGGATTTCGCGCAAGATGCGGCGAAGACGATCGGCCAGAAGGCGCCGCTGTCGCTCGCCGTCGCGCTCCGGCAGATGGAGGTCGGCGCCGGAATTTCCTTCGAAGAAGCGATGCGTACTGAATTCCGCATCGTCTCGCGCATCTGCCATGGGACCAATTTCTACGAGGGCGTGCGCGCCACGATCATCGACAAGGACCAAAAACCCGCCTGGAAGCCGGCGCGCGTCGAGGATGTCACGACGGCGGTGGTTGAGATCGGATGAGCGTCGTTGAGGGAAAGCGAGTAGGTCTTGTTGGTCGTCGTGTAATTAACTTCGTGACGCGACCTCAGGATATGGATTCCGGCGCCGCGATCCGGCTCGGCGAGAAAACGCTCGATCCGAACGCCACGCGCTGGGGCATGCTGCTGGTTCTATTCATGCGCGTGGTCGCAGGTCTTTGGATCCTGCAGGGGCTGGCGCAGTGGCAGATCGTGCTGACCGCGCCGACCGATCTCTTCTCGACCATTCCGAAGCCGACGGCGGTCGCTATCGTCTATTTCGCCGTGATGGACTTGCTCGCGGCCGTTGGCCTTTGGCTGGCGACGGCCTGGGGCGGCGTGCTGTGGCTGCTGGTGGCGCTGTCGCAGATCCTCGTCGCCTTCCTGATGCCGGATTTCTTCGGCGGCGGGCTGCTGGTCGTCGCGCTCGACGTCATCCTGATCGGCATGTACCTGCTTCTGACATATGAGGCAGGTCGCGAGCCCGACCGTCGTAGCGCGCCGCGACGCGCCGCGACGCGCCTGTGGAACCGGTCGTGGAAGGTCTGGGAGAACTTTCGCAGGTAGGCGACGGCCGGTAGCGCGGATTTCATCGTAAACGATTG
>JAGRKN010000103.1:0-645 GCA_020442275.1 Rhodoblastus sp.
CGGCCCCTATCCCGATTTCGCGAGCTTCGAGACCTGGGTCGCCGCGCAGGCGCAATCCCCCGATCCCATTCCGTGGGCCGTGATCAACAGATCCGGCAGGGCCGTCGGCGCGCTGACTCTCATGCGCATCGATCCCGCCAATCGCGTGATCGAGATCGGCGGCATCACCTTCGGAACGCCGTTGCAACGCACGACGGGTTCGACCGAAGCGATCTATCTTCTCGCGCGCTACATCTTCGACGAACTCGGCTATCGCCGCTTCGAATGGAAATGCAACGACCTCAACGCGCCCTCGCGGCACGCGGCGATGCGCCTCGGCTTCACTTTCGAAGGCGTGTTTCGCCAGCACATGATCGTGAAGGGCCGCAATCGCGATACGGCCTGGTATTCGATGCTGTCGAGCGAATGGCCCTCGCGCCGCGCCGCCTTCGAAACCTGGCTCGCGCCCGGCAATTTCGATGCGGACGGGCGACAGCGCGCAAGCCTTGGCGAACTCATGGGTGCAGGAGGGCTCTGATGATCCTTCGTCGCGCAACGGACAATGATTTCGACGCGCTGCTGGCGCTGCAACAAGCCGCCTACGAGGAGAACGGCAAACTCCTCGGCGCGACGCCCATGCCCTTGCAGGCCGACTACAGGCAGATC
>JAGRKN010000103.1:864-7115 GCA_020442275.1 Rhodoblastus sp.
CTCAAGAACATCGACTGGTACGCGCGCAACGGCTTCGTCGAGGAATCGCGGGAGGCTCTGCCCGACCGCATCAAGGTCAACATGATCAAGAAACTGGATTAGGGAGACGGGAATGTCGGGCAGGTTGAAGGGCAAGATCGCGTTCTGCACGGCGGCGGGCGCCGGCATCGGTCAGGCGACGGCGCTAAGATTCCTGGAGGAAGGCGCGCATGTCATCGCGACCGATCTGAACGAGGCCAGCCTCGCCGCGTTGACAGGCGCCGATTGCCGCAAGCTCGACGTGCTCTCGACCGAGGCGGTCGACGCGATGGCGAAGGAGATCGGCGGCGTCGACATCCTCTTCAATTGCGCGGGCTACGTGCATCACGGCTCGGCCGTGACGACCAGCGACGAGGATTGGGATTTCTCGTTCAATCTGAACGTCAAATCCATGCACCGCACGATCCGCGCCTTCCTGCCCGGCATGATCGCGCGCGGCGGCGGTTCGATCGTCAACATTTCCTCGATCGCGTCTTCCGTGCGCGGCCTGCCGAACCGCTACGTCTACGGCGCGTCCAAGGCGGCCGTCATCGGCCTTACCAAGTCGGTCGCCGCCGATTTCATCGGCAAGAACATCCGCTGCAACGCCATCGGGCCCGGCACGGTGCAGAGCCCGTCGCTCAACGAGCGCATCAAGGCGCTGGCGGCCACCAACGGAATTACCGAGGCGGCGGCGCGTGAAATGTTTGTCGCGCGCCAGCCGATGGGCCGCCTGGGAACGGCCCGCGAAATCGCGGACATCGCCCTTTATCTGGCGTCCGACGAAGCCGCCTTCACGACCGGCCAGATGTACATGGTCGACGGCGGCATGACGATCTGAGAAGTTGAGCCGATGTCAGCGCGAAACCAGTTCCACGCGCACGGGCGCGACGCCCGACGACTTCATGCCGAGCACGCCGGCGGCGCCCGTCGACACGTCGACGATGCGGCCGCGCACGAAGGGGCCGCGATCGTTGACCGTCACGACGACGGAACGCTTGTTGCGCAGGTTGGTGACGCGAATTTTCGAACCGAAAGGCAGGGTGCGATGCGCGGCGGTCAGATGGCCGACATGGCCGCCGCTCGCGGTGCGGCCGCGACCGCCATAGTACGAGGCTTTTCCGGTCCAGGCCGCATCCGCGGCGCCGCTGGCGAGCATGGTCATACCAAGAACAAGTACAGTCTTCTTCAACATCAACTCCTGATGGGTCGGGGGTTCCCAGCCGGGAGCCGCCTGTTGAAGGACGGATTGGGACAGAATGGGGCAGATCATGCCCGATTTTCGTCGAATGAAGGCACCCGGACGCCCGAATCAATAGCCTCATCTCGCACTTGCGTAATCTTTCCAGTGCTTTGGGTGTCTCAAAAAATGACGTGGCCAAATTACAACAAATCTCGAAAAACAGGGGAAATACGATGAAAGTGCTCGTCACCGGCGCGGCCGGCATGATCGGCCGCAAATTCTGCCAGCGGCTCGCCCGCGACGGCGCCGTTGGCGGCAAGCCGGTCACGGCGCTGCACATGATCGACGTGGTCGCCGCCGGGGAACTTCCAGGCGCGGCGTTCACCGTCACAAGCGAGGCCGCCAACATCGCCGATCGGGCCCTCGCGCCGCGCCTGATGGCGGACCGGCCGGATCTGATCGTCCATCTCGCGGCGATCGTCTCCGGCGAGGCGGAAGTCGATTTCGACAAGGGCTACGCCGTCAATCTCGACGGCACGCGCTACATTTTCGACGCCATCCGCGCCGAGAACATCATGTCGGGGGGCGATTACAGGCCGCGCGTTGTCTTCTCCTCGTCGATCGCCGTCTTCGGCGCGCCCTTCCCCGATCCGATCCCCGACGACTTCCACCTGACGCCGCTGACGAGCTACGGCGCGCAGAAAGCCTGCGGCGAATTCATGCTGGCGGACTTCACGCGCAAGGGATTCTTCGACGGCGTCGGCCTGCGCTTCCCCACGATCTGCGTACGGCCGGGCAAGCCGAACGCGGCGGCCTCGGGTTTCTTCTCCAACATCATCCGCGAGCCGCTCGTCGGCCAGAAGGCGATCCTGCCCGTACCCGAAACCGTGCGCCACACCCATGCGACGCCGCGCGCCGCGGTGAACTTCATCCTGCACGCCGCGACCATCGACGGCGAGAAGATCGGCCCGCGCCGCAACCTCTCCATGCCCGGCGTCTGCGTGACGGTCGGCGAGCAGATCGAAGCGCTGCGCAAGGTCGCCGGCGCGACCGCGGTCTCGCTGATCGAGCGCAAGCCGGACGAAGCCATCGTCAAGATCGTGTCGGGCTGGCCGGAATGTTTCGAGGCAAGCCGCGCGCGTGCTCTGGGCTTCGTCGCGGAAAGCTCGTTCGAGGACATCGTCCGCGCGCATATCGCCGACGAACTGGGCGGCAAGGTCGGAGGGTGACGACAGATTCCCTTCTCCCGCCGTGCGGGAGAAGGTCTCACTTCCTCACATCTTCCTGAAGCCGAGCATCTTGCCGCCTTCCTTCGCGTCCTTCTGCCAGGACTGGTCGGCTGTATATCCGAAATTCGCGTGATGGCCCTTGCGGGCGCGCAGCACCAGCCGGCCGCCCGCGTAAGACCAGCCGACCGGATCGAAGACGGAAATGCCGTTGTCGCGGCAGGCCGGCGCGAGCTGCGCCCTGCCGCCGGGATGCAGCGTCAGCATGCAGCCCGTATCCTTGTTCGTATCGCGCAGGATCGAATAACGGCCTGGAAGCTCGCTCGCGGGCACGCTAGGGCCGTGCGACACATTCGCCGGCTGCGCCTCACGACGCGGCTTGCGCGCTTCGTTGGCGGCCGTCAGCGCATAGAATTCGCCCTTCGGCCCCTTCGCGCTGAGTTCTCCATTCTCCTGCGCGAAGGCGAGCACGGAGGCGCCGCCCTTGTCGACCAGTTCCAGTCGTTGCGGCTCGGGCAGCTTCCATCCCGCCACTTTCGCGACCGCCGGCATGGCGTGACGGCAGCCCGGCGGAATGCCGACCGCCCGGCCCGCGCCGCGCGCCTCGGCGCGCAACTGGATCGTGCATTCGCGGCCCGCGCCCTGGCTGAGACGCCAGACGCCGGCGGCGGTCTGTTCGCTTTGCGCATCCAGCGCCGCCGCGGGAGAAGCCGCCGCGATCGCCGCAACGAGCCATGCCCTGCTCGCCACGCGCATTCCCCTGTTTGAGGACAGGCGCTTCATTCATACCCTCCTGCTTTGCGCCCCTCAGGGCGCGCGCCGTGTGGCCGGCCACGGCGTTTCGGCGACGGGCGTCAACGGCCCGCGACCGCTAATGAACGATCTCAAATTGTCGACGACGAGTTGCCCCATCGCGTCTCTTGTGTGTTTCGTGCCCGATCCGACATGCGGGAGCAAGACCAGATGCTCCATTTCGATCAATTCGCGCGGCACATTCGGCTCGTCAGCGTAAACGTCGAGACCCGCGGACAGGATCCTGCGGTCCCGCAGCGCCGCGATCAGCGCCTCCTGATCGCACACTGAACCGCGCGCGACATTGATGAATATGCCGTTGGGCCCGAGCGCCTCCAGCACTTCGGCGTTGACGAGATGTTTCGTCGCCGGCCCGCCCGGCGTGATCGCCACCAATATGTCGCAGGCGCGCGCCATGCCAGCCAGCGTCGGGTAATAGAGATACGGCGCGTCATCCTGCGCGCGGCGGCCGTGATAGACAACCTTCATGCCGAAGGCTTCGGCGCGCCGCGCGATCGTGCGGCCGATTCGACCCAGACCGAGCACGCCGAGCGTGCGCCCGCGCAAAGAGGCTGTCAGCGGAAACGGCGCCTTCAGCCAGCGGCCCTCGCGCACATAACGGTCGGCCTGCGGCAATTGCCGCACGACGCTCAGGAGCAAGCCGAAGGTGGTGTCGGCCACCTCGTCGTTCAGCACGTCGGGCGTGTTGGTGACGACGATCCCGTGCTTTCCCGCCCATGTCGCGTCGATATGGTCGTAGCCGACGCCGAAGGACGAAACGATTTCCAGTTTCGGAAATCGGCCGAGAATTTCGCCGCCCATCGTCGCATGGCCGCCGCCGGTGGCGATCCCGCGAATGCGCGGCGCGATTTCCGCGAGCATCGCCTCACGGTCCGCCGCTTCCCACAATTTGTGCAGGCGCGAACAGGCCGCGACGCCCTCCACCACCAGCGGCGGCATCGGGCTGAACATCAGGGTTTCGAAGTCGGACACGGTATCTCCTGCCTGCGCCCGGTGTAACGTCCTCGTCACATCGGTCGCGCATTTGCATGCTTGCATTTTACTGCGTCGCCTGCATCATGCGCGAGCGATCCGGCGCCGGCAAGCAGCCGCACGAACCAGGGTCGCACGGGCGCGATAAGACGCCGGGGAGGAAGTCGGGTATGGCGTCTGTCGAGATTCGGGACGTGCGCAAGGCCTATGGAGCGACGGCAGTCATCCATGGCGTCAATGTCGACATCAAGGACGGCGAATTCGTGGTGCTGGTCGGCCCGTCGGGCTGCGGCAAATCCACCTTGCTGCGCATGATCGCCGGCCTCGAGAATATTACAGGCGGCCAGATTTCGATCGGTGGGCGCGTCGTCAACGACGTGCCGCCGAAAGAGCGCGATATCGCCATGGTCTTCCAGAACTATGCGCTCTATCCGCACATGACCGTCTACGACAACATGGGCTTCTCGCTGAAGCTGCGCAAAGCCGACAAGGCCGAGATCGAGAAGCGCGTCTCGCAGGCCGCCGATATTCTCGGCCTCAAGCCCTTGCTCGAGCGTTATCCTCGGCAGTTGTCGGGCGGCCAGCGTCAGCGCGTCGCCATGGGCCGCGCCATTGTGCGCGATCCGCAGGTCTTCCTGTTCGACGAGCCTCTGTCGAACCTCGACGCCAAGCTGCGCGTGGCAATGCGCACCGAGATCAAGGAGCTGCATCAGCGGCTGAAGACGACGACCGTCTACGTCACGCACGACCAGATCGAGGCCATGACCATGGCCGACAAGATCGTCGTCATGCACGACGGCATCGTCGAGCAGATCGGCGCGCCGCTCGACCTCTACGATCGTCCCGGCAATATGTTCGTGGCGGGCTTCATTGGTTCGCCCGCGATGAATTTCTTGCACGGCAAGCTGGGCTCCGAGAGCGGCCGATCGGTCTTCAAGTCCAATTCCGGCCTCGCCTTGCCGATCGCCAGGGCGCCAGCCGCCAGCGACGGCAAGCCTGTCGTGCTCGGGGTGCGCCCGGAACACCTTGCGACGAACGGCGACGGCGCGGCCGTCAATGTCGTCGTCGTCGAACCCATGGGTTCCGAGACGCAGGTCGTCGCCAAGACCGGCGAACAGGAACTGATCTGCCTGTTCCGCGACCGCGTGATGCCGAGCCCCGGCGAAACCATCCGGATCGCCTGCGATCCCAATCTCGTCCACCTGTTCGACCCGGACAGCGGGAAAACGCTCGCGGCCTGAAGCCGCGCGCCGAGCAAATATCAACGGAGGGAACAAGATGACCCTGATTACGCGTCGTTCAATTCTCCAGGGCGCGGCCGTGGCCGGCGTCGCTGGCGGCACGCTCTACGACATGGCCAAGGCCTTCGCGCAAACGAGCCCTTGGAAGCCTGAAGCCGGCGCCACGCTCAACGTGCTGCGCTGGAAGCGCTTCGTGCAGGCAGAAGACGACGCCTTCATGAAGATGGTCGACGCCTTCTCCAAGGCGATGAACGTCAAGGTCAACATTTCCAACGAGAGCTTCGACGACATCCAGCCGAAGGCCTCGGTCGCCGCCAACACGGGCACCGGCCCGGACCTCATCTGGTCTCTGCATTCCACGCCGCAGCTCTTCCCCGAAAAGTGCCTTCCGATGGACGACGTCGCCGACTATCTCGGCAAGAAATACGGCGGCTGGTTCCCGGCGCCGGAAGCCTACGGCAAGGCCGGCGGCAAGTGGATCGCCATTCCCGTCGCCGTCAACGGCGGCTACGTCAACTACCGCATCTCCTCGATCAACAAGGCGGGCTTCAAGGAAATCCCGAAGGACATGCCGGGCTTCCTCGAGCTCTGCAAGGCGATGAAGAAGAACGATACGCCCGCGGGCTTCGCGCTCGGCCATGCGTCCGGCGACGGCAACGCCTGGCTGCACTGGATCCTGTGGGGCCACAACGCCTGGCTCGTCGACAAGAACGACAAGATCATCATCAACTCGCCGGAGACCGCCAAGGCGCTGGAATATTGCAAGGCGCTGTCGGACACGTTCATTCCGGGCTGCGC
>JAGRKN010000103.1:7195-7665 GCA_020442275.1 Rhodoblastus sp.
AACGGCATCTCGATCTACGTCGCGGCCAAGACGGCCGGCGCGAACGGCGACGCCAAGCAGAAGGCGATCGCCGAGGACATGGACCACGCCTACATGCCGGTCGGACCGCTCGGCAAGCCCGCGGAACTGCAGCTCGCCTTCCCGATCTTCGGCTTCAACTTCACCAAGGTTCCGAACGCCGCCAAGGCCTTCGTCGCCTTCATGATGGAAGCGCAGAACTACAATCCGTGGCTGGAAGGGGCGCAGGGCTACCTGTCCCACACGCTGGCCGCCTACGACAAGAATCCGGTGTGGACGGCCGACCCGAAGACGACCGTGTTCCGCGACGCGGCCAAGCGTACGCTGCCGGCCTCCGGCATCGGCACGCTCAGCCCGAAGGTCGCCGCCGCCATGGCGGAATTCATCGTCGTCGACATGTTCGCGCGCTACTGCACCGGACAGGAAGACGTGAAGACCACCATGAAGACGGC
>JAGRKN010000103.1:7745-8143 GCA_020442275.1 Rhodoblastus sp.
GTGGCCGAAGGCCGGATGAGGGGCCTAGCCGCTCAGCGCATGCTGGGCCCCTCACCCCGACCCTCTCCCCGCAAGCGGGGAGAGGGAGATGACATTCATCGGGAAAAGCTTATGACCGACGCGGCGATCGCGACGACTTCAACCGGCGGTTCGACATGGGAGCGCTTGCGCTCGCATCGCGACTGGCTGGGCTTCTGGTTCATGCTGCCGGCCGCCGGCATCCTGATCCTGTTCCTCGCCTATCCGCTCGGCCTCGGCGTCTGGCTGTCGTTCACCGACGCCAAGATCGGCAAATCCGGCTCGTTCATCGGCCTCGAGAACTACGACTGGCTGTCGGATGACAAGATCTTCTGGGGCTCGGTCTTCTTCACGGTCTTCTACACGGTCTTCGCCTCGAT
>JAGRKN010000002.1 GCA_020442275.1 Rhodoblastus sp.
CCGGAAATGTTCCCTGCGGCCGATATGGCCGCCTGAGCCCTAAATGGCCGGCTTGCCCTCCCCGATCAAGGCCAAAGCGCCGATCGTCTCCCGCCGAAGTGATTTGCCTGCGGATTGCGCAGGCGGCGGCGTCCGACTATCAAAGCGGCGGACGCCGCCCGCCGATGCGGATTGTTCCGGCCTAGACCGACACGAGTGGCGCAAGGGACCCGCATGGCGCGCGATGTGACAGACACCACGCATATTTCGTCTCGCGACGAGCTCGTGGCGTGGATGGAGGCCGGCTGCAAGGCGCCCGAGCAGTTCCGCATCGGCGCCGAACACGAGAAGATTCCCTTCTATTCGGCCGACAAGTCCCCCGTGCCCTACGAGGGCCGCAATGGCGCGGACAACGGCATCCGCGCCCTGCTGGAGGGATTGCAGGCGCGCACCGGCTGGGCGCCGATCATGGACGGGGCGGCCTTGATCGGCCTCTTCGACGAACAGGGCGGCGGCGCGATTTCGCTCGAGCCCGGCGGACAATTCGAATTGTCCGGCGCGCCGCTCGACAATGTCCATGCGGTGGAAGCCGAATTCGACCAGCACATGGCGGACGTGAAGGCGGTCGCCGCCCCCCTGGGCATGGGCTTCCTCGACATCGGCATGAGCCCGCTGTGGACGCGCGAGCAGACGCCGATCATGCCCAAGCAGCGCTACGGCATCATGATGCGCTACATGCCCAAGGTCGGCTCGCGCGGCCTCGACATGATGTTCAGGACCTCGACCGTGCAGGTCAATCTCGACTTCCAGAGCGAGCAGGACATGGTGCGCAAGCTGCGGGTGTCGCTCGCGCTGCAGCCGGTCGCGACCGCTCTCTTCGCCAATTCGCCCTTCACCGACGGCAAGCCGAACGGCATGCTGTCGATGCGCTCGGAAATCTGGCGCGACACGGATGGCGCGCGCACGGGCATGTTGCCCTTCGCCTTCGAGCCGGGCATGGGCTTCGAGCGCTTCGTCGATTACGCGCTGGACGTGCCGCTCTATTTCGTGAAGCGCGGCGATCATTATCACGACGTCGCCGGCGGCAGTTTCCGCGATCTGCTGGCGGGCCGGTTGCCGCAATTGCCCGGCGAACGCGCCACGATGGCGGACTGGGCGAACCATCTCTCGACCCTGTTCCCGGAAGTCCGCGTCAAGCGCTACATCGAAATGCGCGGCTGCGACGTCGGCCCGCGCGCGCATATTTCGGCGCTGCCGGCCTTGTTCGTCGGCCTGCTCTACGACGGTGCGGCGCTGGACGAGGCCGAGCGGCTGGTCGCGGACTGGACCGCCGAGGACCGGCAGAAGCTGCGCGACGAGGCGCCGCGCCTCGGGCTCGCGGCCACGATTCGCGGGCGCAAGTTGCGGGATGTGGCGGTCGATACGCTGGCGATCGCGCGGCGCGGCCTGGCGCGCCGCGCACGCGTCGACGCCGGCGGCCAGGACGAAACGCGCCATCTCGTGGTGCTGGAGGGGTTTGCCGAGAGCGGCCGACCGCTGGCGGCCGACCTGATCGAACGCTACCAGACCCGCTGGGGCGGCAGCGTCCTGCCGGCTTTCGAAGAATGCGTTTTCTGAAGCAGCCGGCCGGCGCGATCAGCGCCGGAAGACGCCGCCCGCGGAGGGGCCCATGCGCAGCCGCGTCGAGCCGTCCGGCGTCATCGCGGCGGGACGGGGGCCATCGCCCGGCGGCGAGAGGAATCCGGAGCCGAGGCTCGCCGCGCCTTGCATGACCTGCGCTTCGACGCGCACATGCCGACCGACGTTGAGGCAATTGTCGGCGCCGCTGATCGTGGCGCTCTCGGCGCTATAGGACATGCAGCCGCCGGCAATGGCGGGAGCAGCGAAAACCGCAAAGCAGAGAGCGGAAACTCCGGACGCCGAGTACTTGATGATCGGTCGGGCCACGCCCTTGCCGTCTGGATTTCGCATCGCGCCCTCAGAGCTTTCTCGGAACGGCGTTCCGGCTGATGTCTAGCGAAGAGCTGTCCATTTGGTCGAACATAGTGGCAAGATCGTGTCCTAGATCATTGATCCCGCCCAATCTCCGAAAACGCTCTGGATAAGCGCCATTCCTGCAACAGCCGCCGTGTCCGCGCGCAGGATGCGGGGACCGAGCGAAATGCGCAGGACATTTGGGGCGGACAGGGCCAGCGCCCGCTCCTTCTCGTCGAAGCCGCCCTCCGGGCCAATGAGCAGGCCGACCGCCCGCGCCCCTCTTTCGCGCGCCGCGACGAGCGCCTCGACGGGGTCTGCGATTTCGGCGTCCTCGTCGCAAAACACGAGCAGTCGGTCCTGCGGCCATTGCGCGATCATCCGCTCGAACGGGACTTCGGCCGCGACCTCGGGGACGCGCAGCACGCCGCATTGCTCGGCGGCCTCGATCACATTGGCGCGCATGCGCTCGAGGTTGAGCCGCGAGACCTGAGTGCGGCGCGTAAGGACGGGGCAAAGACGGGCCGCGCCCATCTCGACCGCCTTCTGCACGACATAGTCGAGCCGCGCGTGTTTCAGCGGCGCGAAGCAATAGTCGATGTCCGGTCCGCCCTCCTGCGGGCGCGTCCGTTCCCCGATCGCGAGAATCGCTTCCCGCTTCTTCGCCTGAGCGATCGAGGCCAGCCATTCGCCGTCGCGGCCGTTGAAGACGAGGATCTTGTCGCCTTCCTTCAGGCGCAGGACGTTGAGCAGGAAGTTGGCGCGGTCCGCGCCCGCCGCGATTTTCGCACCCGCATGAAGCGCGTCCTCGACGAACAGGCGCGTGGCGGCGAAGTCGTAGCGGGCCATGCTACGAGCAGGTGATGCGTTCGCAGGCGCGCACGTTCTTGACCATGCGCGCGATGGTCTTGGGGCCCGGCCAGCCTCCGACGCCCATGCCGTTCATGGCGAAGGAGGGCGTCGCGTCCATGGCGAGCGCGCGCGCGGTCTGGACATGCAGCGTCAGCTGCTTGCGCATATCCTCGCCGTCGGCCTTCTCTTCCAGCTTCTTCGCATCGAGGCCGAGCTTCTTCGCATGGCCGAGCGCGCCCATGCCGTCGATCGGGCCGCGATGGGCGAGCATGGCGCGATGCAGCGCATAGGCCTTCCTGTCGTCGTAGAGCGCGCGCGCGGCCATCGCCACTTTCGCAGCCTGCACGCTGCCCAGCGACAGGATGGCGTTCTGCACGAGGATGAGGCTGAAGTCCTTGTCGCCGACCACGAGCTTGTGCAGGTCGGGCTCCGACTTCTTGCACCAGGGACAATTGTAGTCGAAGAATTCGTAGAGCATCGCGTCCGGGCTCTTGCCGCCGGCGACGATCAGGCCCGGCAGGTCGAGCGAGATTTCCGACGGCAGGCGCCAGGTCGGCGCGGGCTTGCCATCGTCGCCGCGAAATTCGTCTTCGGCGCGCGCGAAACCCGAGGCGAGCGCCATCGCGGCGCCGCCGATGAAAATACGTCTGTCCATCATGCTGCCTCTGTCGCGGCGCCCACGAGCTTGCGCGCATCGAGCGCGCTGATCGGATGGCCGAAGGCGTAGCCTTGCGCGAATTCGCACCCGAGCTGGTAGAGCTCGATCGCGTCCGATTCCGTTTCCGCCCCTTCCGCCACGACTTCCATGCCGAGATCATGCGCGAGCGCGACGATGGACCGGAGAATGACGGGTCGCGCGCCAGAAGCGTTCTGTTGCACGAAAGAACGGTCGATCTTGATCGTGTCGAAGGGGAAGCGCTGGAGATAGGCGAGCGACGAATAGCCGGTGCCGAAGTCGTCGAGCGAGAGCCCGGCGCCGAGGTTCTTGATGCGGGTCAGCATCTGCGCGGCATATTCCGGGTTCTCCATCACCAGGCTCTCGGTCAGTTCGAGCTTGAGAGTTCCGCGGATGACGTCGGAGCGGGTCAGCGCGTTCTTCACGTCCTGTAGCAGGTCGTGGCGCAGCAGCTGGCGGGAGGAGACGTTAACGGAAGCGAAGATCGGCGGATCGACGTCGAGCGCCTTCTGCCAGGCGGCGAGTTCGCGCGCCGTGCGCTCGAGAACAAAGACGCCGAGTTCGACGATGACGCCGGTTTCTTCCGCGATCGGGATGAACACGTCCGGGCCAAGGCGACCGAGACTCGGATGGTCCCAGCGCAGAAGCGCCTCGAAACCGGCGACCGTGCGATCCTCCAGCCGGACGATCGGCTGGAAATAGACCTTGATCTCGCCGCGCGACAATGCGCGTCGCAGATCGGCCTCCAGCGCGAGACGATCCGAACGCTGGCCGCGCATGCCCGGCCGGAACACCTCGATCCGGTTGCCGCCGACGCGCTTGGCGTGACGCATGGCGATCTCGGCATCCTTGAGCATGTCGTCGCGCTTGGCGTGCGTCTGCGGGTCGAACAGCGCGATGCCGACCGAGGCCGACAGCGCGATCTCGCGCTCGGCGAAGGAGACCGGCGTCGCCAGCGCGCGGCGGATCGTTTCGGCGAGCTGCACGACGTGCTCGGGATTGCTTTCCGACAGCACGATCACGGCGAATGTGTCGCCGGAGACGCGCGCCAGCGTGTCCTGCGGCTGCAACAGCCGCGACAGTCTTCGCGCAGCGGTCAGGAGAATGGAATCGCCGGCGGAAATGCCGATCGTCTCGTTGATCTGCTTGAAGCGGTCGATGTCGATACACAGAACCGTCGGACGCGCTGCGTCGGCGCGCGCGAAGGAGAGCGCGGCCTCCAGCCGGTCGAAGAACAATTCGCGATTGGGCAGGCCGGTCAGATTGTCGTGCACGGCGTCGTGCAGCAGGCGCTCCTGCGCCGTGCGCTCGTCGGTGACGTCGACCAGCGTGCCGACGACGCGAATCACTTCGCCGTCAGCGCCGACGACCGGGCGGCAGCGCAGGCGATACCAGAGATAATGTCCATCGGCCGCGCGAAGCCGGAACTCTTCGTTGATGCGGCCGCGGCGCTGTTCGAGCAACGTGTCGAGGCAGGCGCGATAGCGGTCGCGCTCGAAGGGATGCAGGATTTCGAGCCAGTTCGTAGCGGGGCCCTCGAGGTCGCCGCGCTCGAGGCCGAGATGGGCCTCGACTTCGGGGCTGACGTAGATGTGATCGGCTGGCACGTCCCAGTCGAAGATGACGTCGGCGGCGCCGGTCACGGCCAGGGCCTTACGCTCGACATCGGAGATCGCGCCCTGCGCGAGCCCGCCCGAGGCGAAGGCGTTCTGCATGACGGTGAAGCCGATCAGCATGACGATCAGCACGAGGCCGCCGATCAGAGTCGGGCCCACAATGTCGTTCGACAGCGCGCCGGTGACCGCGAAGCCCGCCGCGCAGACCCAGGCGAGCAGCAGGAACCATGTCGGGATGAGCATGATCGCGCGCTCGTAGCCATGCGTCGAAAGATAGACGACGAGCAGCAGGCCCGCGCCCGCGACGGTCGCGAGCGAAATATGCGCGACGCCGGCGGCGACCGAGGGGTCGTACCAGGCAAGCCCCAGCAGCGCGAGCAGGAAGACGACCCAGAGCGCCACGACATGCGAGGCGCGCACATGCCAACGGTTGAGATTGAGGTAGGCGAACAGAAACACCACGAGCGTGGCGGACAGGATCGTCTCGGCCGCGGCGCGCCAGAACCGGTCCGCCTCCACGCCGACGCCGAAGGCGCGCGCGAAAAAGCCGAAATCGATGCAGACATAGGCGAAAACCGCCCAGGCGAGCGCGGCTGCGGCGGGGAAGATGACCGCGCTCTTGACCACGACGACGATGGTCAGGAACAGCGCCAGCAGGCCGGAAATGCCGATGACGATGCCCTTGTAGAGCGTGAGACTCGTCGCGCGATCCTTGTAGGCGTCGGGATCCCAGAGGTAGAGCTGCGGCAGGTTGGGCGTGCGCAATTCGGCCACGTAAGTGACGGTCGTGCCCGGATCGAGCGTGATGCGGAAGACGTCGGCGTCCGGGTTGTCATCGGCCTCCGGCGGGAAGCCCTGGCTCGCGGTAATCGCATTGATGCGCACGGCGCCGAGATCGGGCCAGATGACGCCCGATCCGACCAGCCGGAAATGTGGGGCGACCAGCAGGCGCTCGATCTGCTCGTCAGTGTCGTTGGTGAGCGCGAACACGATCCAGGACGGGCGCGCGCCCTCCTGTTTGGCGCGCACCTCGATGCGGCGCACGATGCCGTCCGAGCCCGGCGCGGTCGAGACCTGCAGGCGGTCGCCTTGAGACGAATAGGATTCGATGGCGCGCGTCAGGTCGATCGCCTGGGAATCCAGCGGCACGCGCACGGATTCGATCGCGTGGGCCGGCAGGCATTCGAGGGCCAGAACCAGGACGGCCAGAAGCAATCGAAAAAAACGCACGAATTCTCTCTCTCGGGGGCGGCCGCCCAGGCGAAATTCAGACCGGGGGGTGCGCCCTGTTCGTGTCGGAAGTTTGACTGGTAAAGCCTCTCGCCCGTGCGGGCAAGGCAGGCTCAGGCGCGCTCGCCGTCCAGCTCGTTGCGGGAGCGCAGGCGTGGCGGCAGCGGCGGGTCGTTTTCCAGCACGGCGAACAGCATATGGTCCTGCCAGCGGCCATTGATGCGCAGGTAGGAGCGCGCCAGTCCCTCGCGCTTGAAACCAGCGCTCTCGAGCACGCGGATCGAGGCGACGTTGGTCGGCAGGCAGGCGGCCTCCACGCGGTGCAGGCGCAGGCTGGAAAAGGAATGGGCGACGGCCGCGCGGAGCGCCCGCGACATGTAGCCTTGCCCCGCATAATTGACGCCGACCCAATAGCCGATCGTCGCCGCCTGGGCGACGCCGCGCCGGATCTGACCGATGGTCAGACCGCCGACCAGCGCCTTGTCGCGCGCGCGGAAGATCAGGAGGGGGAAGGCTTCGTCGCGCGCCATTTCCTCGGCATGGCGCCGGATGCGGCGGCGGAAGGCCGCGCGGGTCAGATCGTCGGACGGCCAGACCGGCTCCCAGGGGGTGAGGAAATTGCGGCTATGCTCGCGCAGACGCGACCATTCGGGAAAATCGCCCATTTCGGCAGGGCGCAGATACACGCCGTCGCCCCGTACGATGGCGCTGTGATCGTGACTCGGCCCCAGTCGAAACAAGGCCATGGATCAGCCCGTCCTCAATCGCTCCGCGACGCGGTCGGCCGTCAGACCTCGGCCGGTCGGCCCGACGGTCGCAAGCGTCGGCGCGCTCGACAAGAGCCTGCGGCCGACAGCGCGCACATCGGCCAGCGTCAGCCCGTCTATTTCGCCGATGATTTCGGAACGCGCAAGAACGCGGCCAAAGATCGAGGTCTGGCGGGCGATCTGATTGACCCGGGCGGGCGAGGATTCGAGCGCCGTCAGCAGCGACACCTTGGCCTGCGCCTTCGCTCGGCGCAGCTCCGCCTCGGTCAGGTCATCGACGGCGAGCGCGAGGCAATCGACGGCGACGCGCGCGAATTCGGCGGCGTCGCGCGGATCGGTCGCCGCCTGCAAGCCGAACAGGCCGGTGTCGTCGTAGGACCAGTTGAAGCTGTCGATCGTATAAGCGAGGCCGCGCTTCTCGCGCACTTCCTGAAACAGGCGCGAGGACATGCCGCCGCCGACCGCGCCGGAAAACACATGGGCGGCGCAGGCGTCTTTGTCCCTGTGCCCAACGCTCTCGAAGGCGATGACGACATTGGCCTGCTCGGCGCCGTGCCGCAATTTCTGCTCGCCGCCGCGATAGCGCGCGGGCTCGTAGGCGGGCGGCGCGACCTGCGGCATGGCGCCGAACAGACGTTCGGCGGCGCGGGAAATCTCCGCATGGTCGACAGCGCCCGCCGCCGAAACGATGAGCGAGTTCGCGCCATAAAAACGGTCGAGATAGGCGCGGATCATGCCGGCGTCGAAGGATTTCACCGTCTTCTTCGTGCCGAGGATCGGGCGGCCAAGCGGCTGGTCGGGATAGGCCGCGCGATCCATCAGCTCCATGACGAGATCGTCGGGATCGTCCTCGACGGCGGCGATCTCCTGCAGGATGACGTTTTTCTCGCGGTCGAGTTCGCGCGGGTCGAAAACGGAATCAGTCAAAATGTCGGCGAAGATCTCGAGCGCGCGATTCAACTCGCCGGGCAGGAGTCGCGCGAGATAGGCGGTGTGTTCGCTCGCGGTCTCGGCATTGATGTCGCCGCCCGCCTCCTCGATCTCGGCGGCGATCGTCAGCGCGTCGCGGCTGCGTGTGCCCTTGAAGGCCATGTGCTCGATGAGATGCGACAGGCCGTGTTCCTGCGCTTCTTCATTGCGCGAACCGACCGCGACATAGACCGCGACCGAAGCCGTCTCGGCGCCGTCCATGCGGTCGGTGACGATCCGAAGGCCGGAGGCAAGCGTGGTCGTCTCGACGCTCATGCCGCCGTCAGCGCGCGCGCGCGGGCGCGAATGAATTTTTCGACCGCGCCGATGTCGTTCGCCACGACATCGAAGCGCTCCTTGCGCTCCAGGATGTCAGCGAGATGCGGCGGCAATGCCGGATGCACCCCGGTCGCCGCCCTGATCGCATCCGGGAATTTCGCGGGATGCGCGGTGCCGGCGACAATCATCGGCGTATGCGCGTGTTTCGCCAGCGCGCGGAAGCCGGCGGCGACGCCGACGGCGCTATGGGGATCGAGGATGTATTCACTCGCCTTGTAGACGCGCGCGATCTCCACTGCCGTCTCCTGTTCGCTCACGCTCGCCGCATCGAAATCGGCGCGGATCGCCGCCAGCGGACCCGCCTCGATATCGAAGGCTCTTGCCTGATCGAGCCGCGCCATCAGGCTGCGGATCGCGCCGCCGTCGCGGCCATAGGCGTCGAACAGCAGGCGTTCGAAATTGGAGGAGACCTGAATGTCCATCGAGGGCGATTGCGTCGCCTTGACGCCGCGCACCTCGTAGCGGCCGGTCGCCAGCGTGCGCGCCAGAATGTCGTTCTCGTTGGTGGCGATCACCAGACGCTCGACCGGCAAGCCCATTTTCTTCGCGACATAGCCGGCGAGAATGTCGCCGAAATTGCCTGTCGGCACGGTGAAGGAGACCGGCCGGTGCGGCGCGCCGAGCGCGACCGCGCTCGTGAAATAATAGACGATCTGCGCGACCACGCGCGCCCAGTTGATCGAATTGACGCCGGTCAATCCGACGTCGTCGCGGAAGCGCGCGTCGCGGAACAGCCCTTTCAAGATCGCCTGCGCATCGTCGAACGTGCCTTCGAGCGCGATGGCGTGGATGTTGGAATCGGCGACCGTGGTCATCTGCCGGCGCTGCACGTCGGACACGCGCCCATGCGGATAGAGGATGAAGACGTCGACCTGATCGAGGCCGCGGAAGGCCTCGATGGCGGCCGCGCCCGTATCGCCGGAAGTCGCGCCGACGACGGTGGCGCGCTTGCCGTGCGCTTTCAGCGCGTAGTTCATGAGCCGGCCGAGCAGTTGCATCGCCACGTCCTTGAAGGCGAGCGTGGGGCCATGGAAGAGTTCGAGCAGGAAGAGATTGTCGGAGAGCTGCGCGAGCGGCGTAACCGCGGGATGGCGGAAGGCGCTGTAGGCGTCGGCGATCATCTCCGACAGGTTTTTGCGCGGGATGGCGTCGCCGACGAAGGGGGCAATGATGGTCTCGGCGGCTTCCGCATAGGTGCGGCCGGCGAGCCCCGCGATGGTGGACGCGTGAAGCTGCGGATAAGTTTCCGGCAGGTAGAGCCCGCCATCGGTCGCAAGCCCGGCCAGCGCCGTCTCGGTGAAATTCAGCGCGGGCGCTTCGCCGCGGGTGGAAATGTAGCGCACGTCAGGTCTTTCCCGGATTGATCGCGGCGGGGTTTAGCATGGAATTGGGGCGAGAGGGGAACAGGATGCGCCCTGCCCTACCAGCGCCCGCCCGCCAGCTTCGCCGCCTCGGGCATGGCGCGCGGCCGGAGCACGGCGACGACGACAACGCCTATGGATCGAGGGCGCTCGCGATACCGGTTGGCGCTCGCCTCAAACCTCCGGCGGCGAACCCCGGGTCTTCGCCCTGCCCCATGCCCAGACGGCAAACACCCCCGCCAGCGTCGCGGCGAGCCCGAACCACGTCCAGGCATAGGACAGGTGGTTGTTGGGGATGTTCAATTCCGTCGCGCCGCCATGCGGCCAGCCCCGGGCGGCGGGATCGGCGTCGAGGTCGAGCGCGAAGGGCGCGGGGTGCTGGAGCTTCAGCGCGGCGGCCATGGCGGCGGGATCGCGGGTGTAGAACAGGTTCTTGGTCGGCTCGTCGGCGGGCGTGAAGGCGTTGCGGTCTTCCGGTTCGCGCATGAGGCCGGAAATCTCGACCTCGCCGGACGGCGGCGCGGACCGCAGGGCAGGCTGGTCCTTCCAGGCGAGCGGCGCGAAGCCGCGATTGACCATCAGCGTCCCGCCACTCGCGAGCGCAAAGGGCGTCATCACCTGATAGCCCGGGCCGACGTTCCGGTCGGCGGCAGCGGGGGCCGAGCTGCGGAAGATCAGGATTTCGCCGGGCAGATAATGGCCGCGGGCGGCGACATGGCGGTAATCGTAATCGTCGGGCTTCAGCCCCGCCCATTGCGTCGCGGGCGGGAGGGGCGCCGGCGGCTGGTGGATGCGCGCGGCGATGCGCGCGATCAGCGCCTCTTTCCAGGCGAGGCGCTGCAATTGCCAGACGCCGAGCGACATGAGGATGGCGAAGCAGACCGCCGCCGCGATCGCGGGGCCGATCAGCCCTTTTCGCGCGCCCTTGGCGACGGCCGACACCTCAACCTTCCAGCCGGCCCTGCTCGGCCCTGTTGGCGTATTGCAGGGCGACGAGCACGCCCTTGAGCGGTCGCAGCATCCCGAGGCAGACGATCAGCGTCAGCGGCAGGAAGATTACGAAATAGACCCACATCGGCGGCTCGTAGCTGACCTCCAGCCAGAGCGCCGCGCCGACGATGATGAAGCCCGCGATCAGCATGACGAAGATCGCCGGACCGTCGCCCGCGTCGGCGAACTTGTAGTCCAGACCGCAATGATCGCACTTGTCGGCGATCGTGATGAAGCCCTTGAACATCTTGCCCTCGCCGCAGCGCGGGCAGCGGCCGGCCATGCCGGTCGAGTATGGCGACATCGGGGGATATTGGTCATAGGCCATGGCGGATGTCCGGGCGGGCCCCAAAAGAAAAGGGGCGGCCGAAGCCGCCCCGATGTATTGCGACTGGCGTCAGTGGCCGTGC
>JAGRKN010000104.1:0-187 GCA_020442275.1 Rhodoblastus sp.
GGGGCGGGGCAGACCGACAGCAGCGCCTTGCGGCCGTCTTCCGTGCCGACGTCGCAGGCCACCGGCGTGATTTTCGCGCCCGTGGCGGCGGCGATCTCCTTGGCGGCGGCCTCCAGCACGTCGGCGTTGCGGCCGTTCATCACCACTTCGCAGCCGGCCTCGGCCAGCGCGCGCGCGCAGCCCTTGC
>JAGRKN010000104.1:230-3109 GCA_020442275.1 Rhodoblastus sp.
ATACCGAGATCCATGGCGTTTCCTCTTTGTCGCGCAACGCCCACGGCGTTGCGTTCTTGGCGGCGTTCTTGCCCTGTCATGCAGACGTTACGGGAATCTGGTCAATCCCGGCCGGGAACGAACCAGAGCGAGATTAGGCCCGCAGACAATGGCGCGACAAGAGCCCGGCCGCTACCGCAGCCTTTTCATATCAGACGTGCATCTGGGGTCGCGCGGCGCCCAGGCCGACCTGCTGCTCGACTTCCTGCGGCATAACGAGGCCGAGACCTGGTATCTCGTCGGCGACATCGTCGACGGCTGGCGGCTGAAGAAAGGCTGGTTCTGGCCGCAGGCGCACAATGACGTCGTCCAGAAACTCTTGCGCAAAGTGCGCCGGGGCGCGCGCATGGTCTATATTCCCGGCAATCACGACGAATTCGCGCGCGACTATGTCGGCCATTCCTTCGGCGGCGTCGAGGTGATGGAAAGCGCCATCCATCTCGCTGCCGATGGCCGCCGCCTGCTGGTGATCCACGGCGACCAGTTCGACGTCATCGTGCGGCACGCGCGCTGGCTCGCCTTTCTCGGCGACTGGGCCTACGAAACCGCGCTGCTGTTCAACGCGCATTTCAACCGCGCGCGACGCGCCTTCGGCTTCGGCTACTGGTCGCTGTCGTCATGGGCGAAGCTCAAGGTCAAGAACGCCGTCAATTTCATCGGCGATTTCGAGGAGACGCTCGCGGCCGAGGCGCAGAAACTCGGCGTCGACGGGATCGTCTGCGGCCATATCCATCACGCCGCGATCCGCCGTATCGGCGCGATCGACTACCTGAACAGCGGTGATTTCGTCGAGAGCTGCACCGCGATCGCCGAGCACGCGGACGGCACGTTCGAGATCCTGCGCTGGCAGGCGGTTCTGGTCGAAAAGAACGAAGCTGCGGCGCCGGCGCCGGAGCCGGCGGCCGCCTGATGCGCGTCCTCGTCGTCACCGACGCGTGGAAGCCGCAGGTCAACGGCGTCGTACATTCGCTGGAGGCCATATCGCGCCAGGCGCCGGCGCTCGGCGCCGAAATCTGCTTCTGTACGCCAGACGGTTTTCCTACGATCGGCCTACCGAGCTACCGCGAGATCAGGCTGGCGATCGCTTCGCCCCGAAGGGTGGCGCAACGTATCGACGCCGCCCGCGCCGATCACGTGCATATCGCGACCGAGGGACCGCTCGGCCTTGCCGCGCGGCGCATCTGCCTCTTGCGGCGGGCGCCGTTCACCACGAGCTATCACACGCGCTTTCCCGAATATCTGCATGCGCGCACGCGTCTTCCGCCGCGCTGGAGCTACGCGGCGTTGCGCGCCTTCCACAATGCCGGCGCGGGCGTCATGGTCTCCACGCAGCGCCTTGCGCGCGAATTGCAGGCGCGGGGCTTTCGCCGCACGATGATCTGGTCGCGCGGCGTCGATCATGAGCTGTTTCGCCCGCGTCCGTCCGTCCTCGATCTTCCGCGGCCGATCTTTCTCTACGCGGGGCGCGTCGCGATCGAAAAGAACATCGAGGCCTTCCTGGCGCTCGACCTGCCGGGCTCGAAGGTCGTGGTCGGCGACGGGCCGGCGCGCGCCGCGTTGCAGGCGCGCTATGCCGACGCGCATTTCATGGGAATGCAGAAAGGCGAGGCGCTGGCGCAACTCTATTCCAGCGCGGACGCCTTCGTCTTTCCGAGCCGCACCGATACGTTCGGAATCGTACTGCTCGAGGCGCTGGCGAGCGGCCTGCCGGTCGCGGCCTTTCCCGCGCCGGGTCCGATCGACGTCGTGCCGCCGGAGGCGGGCGTCCTGTCGGATGATTTGCGCGCGGCTTGTCTCGGCGCGCTCGGCCTGTCGCGCGAGACGGCGCGGAACCATGCGCTGCGCTACACGTGGGCCGCCAGCGCGCGACAATTTCTCGACAATCTCAGGGTCGCGCGCGCGGCCTGGCGCTCAGCAGAACAGGGCCAGCTTTTCCACGATCGGCAGGCCGTCGAGGCGCGCTAGCGCTTTCGCGCGAGGGTCGCGCGCGGGGTCCGAGGCGGCAGTGTCGTGCGTCGTTTCCCAGGGCGGGGTCGCGAGCGGCGGCGGAGTTGTCCTCGGCGCGAGGACCTCGCCATCCACGCGCGACGGCCGGAGGCCGGCCGCTTCGCGCTCCAGTTCCGTGCACAGGGCGGGATCGGCGCCATCCTCACGCAGGCGCCAGGCTATGTCGCTCAGACGTTCGGCGAGCGCCGCATTCGCTTCGGCCGGCGCGACGGGCGCGCGTTCGGCTTGTGGCGCGACCTGTAGCGTGACTTGCGGCGTGACTTGCGGCTCGGCGGTCGCCGCGGGCCCGCCCGCCATCATCGCCTCGAGCCGGTCGACGGCGTCTGTCAGGCGCTGCGTCTCGGCGGCGCGCTGGCGGCGGGCGTATTCCAGCAGGAACCAGCGGCCGCGCGCCGTCTCCATGACCGCCTGTTCGATCATGGAATAATCCGCCGATGAAAGCCCCGGCGGCGGCGTGATGAGGGTGAGGTCGTTCAAGACGCGTCGGTCCCGGCCCGCGAATCGCTTGGTCAAGCATCGGTCAAAGACGCGCGGAATCCAAACCGCCGCAATACTTGTGCGCGCGATGGCTCAGGCGGCGGCAGGCTGGCGCAGCATGTCGTGGCGCTGGGTGCGGTTGCGGCCGGCGCTCTTGGCGACGTAGAGGGCGGCGTCCGCGCGCTCGACGATCTCCTCGAGCGTGGCGTTGCGCGTCGAGGCGCTGGCGACGCCGAAGCTCGCCGTGCAGACGCCGCGCGGATTGCCTTCGTGCGGAATGCCGAGGGCGGCGATGGTCGCGCGGATGCGTTCGGCGACGATTTCGGCGACTTCGGCGTCGGTGTCCACCAGCAGCA
>JAGRKN010000105.1 GCA_020442275.1 Rhodoblastus sp.
CGGGCCTCGCCATGCTCTTCGTCGGTTTCGGCACGACCTTCGGCGCGCTGGTCAGCGCGACCGCGGTGATGATGCAGAAGAAGGACGACGACAATGACAAGAAGCCGCCCCGTGGCGGCATGCGTGCGCCAGCGATGACGCCGGTTCTCGCGCCTGTCCGCGCGCGCGGCGCGACCCGCGTGCGCCATCCGGGACTTTACTAGCCCGCGAGCCCATATCCCGTGACCCCGAATTTTTCGGCGGCCTCGCGGACTTCTTCGTCACTCAGCAGCACCGGCCCGCCGATTTGCAACGCGTGCCAATATTGCCGCGCCAGGGTCTCCAGCTCGACTGCAAGCCACATGGCCTGCGCGAGATTCTTGCCGGCCGCTATCATGCCGTGGTTGGCGAGCAGGCAGCCGTTGCGCCCCTCGATCGCCGTCAAAACCTGCGCGGACAATTCTGCCGAGCCGTAGAGCGCGTAGCCGGCGCAACGAATATCCGGCCCGCCGAAATGCGCGATCATGTAGTGGATCGCGGGAATGCCCATCCGCGCGATCGACAGCGACGTGCAATAGGTCGAGTGCGTGTGGACGATGGCGCTGACCTCCGGTCGTGCGCGCAAAATGTCGAGGTGGAAACGCCATTCGCTCGACGGCTTCTTCGGGCCTTCCCAGGCGCCGTATTCGCCCGCGATCGGCATGGACGCGATCATGTCCGGCGTCATCGCGTCGTAGGGGATGGCGGACGGCGTGATCAGCATGGTCTCGCCATGACGCGCGGAAATGTTCCCTGACGTGCCCTGGTTGAGGCCGCTGGCGTTCATGGCGCGGCATTGCGCGATAATGGCTGCGCGGATATCGGATTCGTCGTGCATGGCGCGCGCAATGTGCGACGCGCGGCTGGCGATGTCGAGCCGGGACCGCGAGCGGTCCCGGCTTCTTCCATTAAGCCCCCAGATCGAACAACAGGATCTCCGACCCCCCGGCTTTGCCGACGATCTCGAGCGCCTTTTCATTCGTGACCTGCAACCCGTCCCCTTCGGCGAGCGTTATGTCGCCGACGGCGACCGAGCCGCGCGCCACCTGCAGCCACAGTCCGCGTCCCGCAGCGACCTGGTGGGATACTGTCGCGTCCTTCCCCAAAAGCGAGACATAGAGCGACGCGTCGCTACGGATCGTCACCGAGCCGTCGCGTCCGTCGGGCGAGGCCACGAGGCGCAGCTGGTCGCGCTTGCTGTCGGCGTCGAAATTCTTCTGCTCGTAGCCCGGCGTCAGCCCGCGCCGCTCGGGCAGGAACCAGATTTGCAGGAAATGGACGGGATCGGTGCGCGACGCGTTGAACTCGCTGTGCGCGATACCCGTGCCCGCCGACATGCGCTGCACGTCGCCAGGCTTGATAACGGAGCCCGTGCCCAGCGAATCCTTGTGCGCGAGCGCGCCATCGAGCACGTAGCTCACGATCTCCATGTCGCGATGCGGATGGGTCGGAAAGCCGCCGCCGCCGGCGACCCTGTCGTCGTTGATCACCCGCAGCGGGCCGAAGCCCATATGCGCGGGGTCGTAATATTCGCCGAAGGAAAAGCTATGGCGGCTGTCGAGCCAGCCGAAATCGGCCCGGCCGCGATCTTGTGCCCTGCGAAGCGTCAGCATGTCGGATACTCCGAATTGTCGTGAGCATCAGATAGGGGTGCGCAGGCGCAAGCGCATCCCTTGAATATTTGCGTCTGCGCAATCGAGCGCTGGCGCCCCGGGCCTATTCCTCGAAGGCGAAGAAGAACCCGTCGCCTTTGCGCCGCACCCGACCCGCATGCGGCGCCCCGAAATGGGCGGGCAGCATCAGGGCGTTACAGTCCGCGCACTGGCCCAGAACCTTTTCGCGTGTATCGGCGGATTGTGCGGGGTCCGTGCAGAAGCGGCTCGACCAGCGCGGGCGGTAGACCTGGATCGGGTGGTGCATGACATCGCCCGTGAACAGACCCTCCTGCCCGCCGTCGCTCAGTCGGATCGCGATGGCGCCCGGCGTATGGCCGGGGGTCAGCTGGATCGAAATGTTGTCGCCGAGCCGGTCGCCGTCGGCGACGAGATGATCCTGCCCCGAGGCGATCACCGGATGCACGGAATCGTCGAAGATCGCGCGCGCCTCCTCGTCCAGCGCGGGATTCTTGGCCGGGTCCCAAAAATCGCGGTCGATCTGCGAGAAAACGTATTTCGCGTTCGGGAAGGTCGGGACCCAGCGCCCGTTGTCGAGCTTCGTGTTCCAGCCGACATGGTCGACGTGCAGATGCGTGCACATCACGAAATCGACCTCGGCCGGATCGACGCCCGCCGCCTTCAGGCGCTCGAGATAGGGCGTGTCCTTCATGTGGAAGAGCGGCGAATGCGGCCGCTCCTTGTGATTGCCGGCGCAGGTGTCGACCAGGATCGTGTGATGTTTCGTGCGGATCACCCAGGAATGCAGCGAGGTGATGAAGCGGTCGGTGCGCGCGTGATAATGGCGCGGCAGCAGCCAGTCGCCATGCTCTTTCAGAATTTCCGGGTCCCAGTCCGGCAGCAGCATCGAGGGCGGAAAGGCCGGCCCGTGCGCCTCCTCGACCCGGTCGATCGTCGTTTCTCCGATCTTGAAGAGCATGTCGCGTTTCCCCTTTTTGTGGGTCCCACAATGGCGCCAACCGGCCTACAGGCGCCAGCGCGGCGATTTGCCGGCGACGGATCCGGTCAACCGGGCGAATATGGGCGCGGACACGATTCGCGTCGGCGCGAGAGGCCCCGATATTGACCCCGACCCTCAGGATTTTCGGCCTTCTGCTGGTCGGCGTCGCATTGCTGGGCGCGCCGGCGGCGATCTGGCCGGCCTATCTGGATTCGTCGATCGGCCGGCTGCTTGCCGCGCCCTACTTCCTCCTGCTGATCCTCAGCGGCCTCGGCCTTCCCGGTATTCTGCAACACAACGGAGCCTGCGGCTGGGGCTGGTGCGGCCCGAGCGCGCTCGGCTACGTCGTCATGATCGTGGCCGGGCTCGCGGCGCTTTACGGGCTGGCGGCGCTGATCGCGCGGATCCGCGCCCGTTAGCGCCTCTCCCGCAAGAGCCGCGCCCTGTCGCGATCCTTGCCCTAGCCGAGATGCTTCCTGAAGAATTTCAGCGTGCGGTCCCAGGCCTCCGCTGCAGCCTTGGCCTGATGTACGTCCGGTCGCGCCTCGTTCATGAAGCCGTGATGAGCCTCGTAGCTGAAGAATTCGGCGGGCTTGTGCGCGTCGACCAGGCCTTTGGCGAAGTCCATGACAGCCTGCGGCGTGCACCAGTCGTCGTGCAGGGCGAAATGGCCCTCGATCGGGATTTTCACGTCCTTCGGGCCGGCGGCGGCGGCCGGCGGCAGGCCGTAGAAACAGACGCCGGCTGAAAATTCCGGCACGCGGGCGGCGGCCAGAATGGTCATGGCCCCGCCCATGCAAAAGCCGGTGACGCCGACTTTTGCCGCGCCCTCCGCGGTCAATTTTTGCGCCGCGCCGCGACAAATCTGGTCGGTGGCGTCCAGAAAATTCAGCGAGGTCATTTCAGCGTTGGCGGCAGGCGCGTCGTGATAGGGCACGACCCGGCCGGCGTAGAGGTCGGGGGCGAGCGCGTTGAAGCCCGCCGCCGCGAACCGGTCGGTGATTCCCTTGATCTGCTCGTTGAGGCCCCACCATTCCTGGATGACGACGAGCCCGGGCGCGCCGGCCTTGGCGGCTTTGGCCAGATATCCGGCGGCTTCCTTGCCGTCTGGCCGCTTGAAGGTGATGCGCTCGCCCATGGTTTCTTCCCCGTGTGCAGGACATTGATTGGCGGCGATCATCGCCGGTTTCGGCTGGTTGATAAAGCCCGTCGCGGGCCCTTGCCGCCTCGCTGGAGCTCGATCCGCCGCCCAGACCCGCTTGCGTCGAAAAAACTCGCCGCCTATATGCGAGCTCAGCCCTTGCGGCGGGCCGCGCCGCACACAATCTCATGGCCGTCAGATAGGGGACCGGACGGGGCGGGCCGCGCAAGCGGATCGCAGCGTCCTCCAGACCGGATCG
>JAGRKN010000106.1 GCA_020442275.1 Rhodoblastus sp.
GCCGCCTATTCGACCCGCGGCTTTTTCGAGGCCGTGCAGGGCTTTACCCGTGCTTTGCCGAACGGCGTCTTCGACAATGACGCCGGCGCGGCCTATCTCGCGAAAATGTTCGGCCGCTCCGGCCGCACCAATGACTTCCGCGAACTCCGCCACCGGTTGTTCATCGTCGCGACCGATCTCGACTCGGCGGAAGCCGTCGTTTTCGGCTCGGCCGGCTACGAGGACGTGCCGATTTCGGAAGCCGTCAAGGCGAGTTCGGCGCTGCCCGGCCTCTATCCTCCGGCCCGTATCGGCGAGCGCGACTATGTCGATGGCGCGCTGAAGAAGACTCTGCACGCCTCCGTCGCGCTCAAGGCCGGCGCGAAACTGCTCGTCTGCGTCAATCCCCTCGTGCCCTTCAACGCGCGGCTCGCGTCCGGCGAGGGCCGAAGGGCGCCGAAACGGCTGGCGGACGAGGGCCTCGTTACCGTACTCTCGCAAACCTTCCGGGCGCTTATCCAGTCGCGCATGAAAGTCGGCATGGAGCGCTACGCGCACGAGTTTCCGGACGCCGACATCCTGCTGTTCGAGCCGGCGCGCGACGACGAGACGATCTTCTTCGCCAATGTGTTCAGCTATGCCGACCGGCGGCGGCTGGCCGAGCATGCCTATAGCCATACCCGCGCCGAACTGCGCCGTCGCGCGACAGAACTGGAGCCGGCGCTCGCCCGCCACGGCGTTCGGCTCGACCATGCGGCGCTCGCTGATCCGGAGCGACGCCTGATCGCGGCGCCCGGCAAGCCCGCCGAGGGGCTTGCGGCTGAAGCCCGTCGGCTGTCGACGGCGCTCGGTCGCCTCGATCATGCGCTGGCGCAAGGCGGCCCCACCCGGAGCCGTGACAGGATCGCGAAATCCGGGAGGAAGGCGGATGGCGGCAAAGCCGAAAAGAAGGACGCGCGAGCGCATTCTTGAAACCGCGCTCGCAGAATTCAACCTGCATGGCGAACCGACCGTGACGACGGCGGCGATTGCGCTCGAAATGGGCATCAGCCCCGGCAATCTCTATTACCACTACCGTTCCAAGGAAAAGATCGTCGAAGACCTGTTCGCCGCCTTTCGCGCGGAGATCGAGGACACGCTGGCGGCTCCCGAGCAGCGTCTGCCGGACGCAGAGGATTGCTGGCTTTTCCTGCATCTCGTCTTCGAGGCGATCTGGAAGTATCGCTTTGTCTATCGCGACCTCAACGAATTGATCGCGCGCTATCGCTGCGTCGAAACGCAGATGAAACGCATTCTCGCTCACAAGATCCGCGTCGCGCGCGAGATCATGGGCGGCCTAGTTGCAGCCGGCCAGATGAAGGCGTCGCCGGGCGAGATCGCGTTGCTCGCCGAAAACATGGCGCTGGTCGCGACCTACTGGCTCTCCTTCGAATTCGCCCGCAATCCGCGCGCCGCACAGGACGGCCATGGTCTCGGCCGTGGCGTTTTCCAGGTGCTGGCGCTGGCCGCCCCCTATCTCGGATCGCGCGAACGCGCTTTGTTCGACGAACTTTCGACACGCTACGCAAAATAGAGGAAATGCAGATGGCCAAGGCATCCTGGAAGAAATTTCCTTATCCCGACAAGGCCTACGACTACGCGGGCGCCGCGCTGAAGAAGAACTGGGGCGCGCTGCATCGCGGCGATTGCGAACCCTTTCCGGACGAGGCCTGGGTCAAGAAGGCGATCGAGGCCAATCCCAAATTCGATCCGAAAATGACGCCGGCCAAGGCGGCCGACGCCTTGCAAGCCGCGTGGCGCGCTTATCATTCCGGCGATTTCGCGGGCGCGCAGGAGCAGGGCGAGGCGCTCGGGCCGCTCGGCTTCAACGTCGCCAACAAGGCCGCCAACATCTACGCGACCTATCTCGAGACCGACGACAACAGGCAGCTGGAAATCTTCCAGCAATCGGCGGCGCGCGCGGAAAAGCTTCAGGCGATCGCCAAGAATTTCCCGAATGCCTTCTACTTCCACGCCTCCGCGCTCGGCCGCTACGGGCAGGGGATATCCGTCGCCAAGGCGCTCGCCATGGGGCTCGGCGGCAAGATTAAGGCGAGCCTCGACAAGGCGCTGGCGCTCGCGCCGGATCACGCCGAGGCCCACATCGCGCTCGGCGCCTATAATGCCGAAGTGGTCGCCAAGGTCGGCGGTCTGGTCGCGGGCCTCACCTATGGCGCGAGCAAGGACGCCGCGATCAAGCATTTCGAAGCCGCGCGAAAATTGACGCCGGAGTCCGCGATTGCGCGGATCGAACACGCCAACGGCCTGGTCAGCCTCTACGGCAAGTCGAAGCTGGATGCGGCGACGAAACTCTACAAGGAGGCGGCGGCGTCGAAACCGCGCGACGCGATGGAGCGGCTCGACCAGCAATCGGCGATCGACGAACTGGAGGATTGAGCGCTGTGCGTTCGCACGCGGAACAAATCGCAAGCGCACGATAATTCGCCGACAGCAATCGATCAGCGTCGCCTCTCGCGGCGCGTTTGCCAGGTGGCGTTCAATGGCCGAACCGAAAGAGCGTCGTATCGCCCATCCCGTGTCGCTGGCCTTGTGGCTCGGGTTCCTGTTGGTCCTCGCCGCAGCGGTCGTCTTGCTGCCGATTTACGCTGTGCCCTGAGGCTGCGATCCCGTGCGTCTGCTCGGGGCGCATATTGTTTCGCACGCGCGTTGCGGCGCCTGTCCGGGCGCCTCACTGCCCGCTCGCTTCGATCGCCCAGCCGAGGACGACTAGCGGAGCGCCCACGACAGACAAGGGATAGACCATCGCTAGGGCGAGCAACGCGGCGAGCAGGGAATATTCGATTGTGGACGAAGCATTCTCGTCACGCAGAAATTTCTTGCAGTCAGCTGGCGTATTCACGGGTCTCGCTCCTGGTTGGTCGCTGTTCCGCATAGTCGACGAATCCGAGCGAAGCCCTAAGGCGAACGTCGAAAATCCATGATAACGCAACGACTTGTCGTTACGTTGCGTTATCGCGCGGCAGACGCGCTGGCGCTCGGCGAGCTCGATGAATGAGCGACGAGCAAGGCCGGTCTTGCCATGCGCCGGATGCGTCGCAATCCTGACGCCTAACTTTGGCGAGCAAATGGGAGCAAGGCGACGATGACGGTTGAGCGGATCGACACGACCCGGCTGCAACGATTGGCGCGGGCCTATTGCGAGACGGCCGTCCTGTATGCCGCGATCGACCTCGACCTGTTCACGCATGTATCGCAGGGAGCCGACAGTGTGGAAAAGCTGGCAGGCGCCATGGGCATTCGTCTGCTGCAGGCGGAACGGCTCGTCACGTCCGCGCTTGCGATGGGATTGCTGGTATCGAGCGCGCAAGGCCTGCGGAACGCGCCGGACGCCGAGCGCTTTCTCGTCAAGGGCAAGCCCGGCTATGCCGCCGATTGGCTCATGTTCACCCGCGACGACGTCCCGGCCTGGTTCGGCCTCACGAAGACCTTGCGCGAACAAGAGGCGCCGTCCGTGCTCGGCATGTACGAGAGCCTGAGCGTCGAACAGGCGCGCAAATATCACGCCGCCACCTATTCCATCGGCGCGGGCGCGGGGCGTCGCTTCGCGCGTCAGGTCGACATGTCCGCGCGCCGCCGGCTTCTGGACCTCGGCGGCGGTTCCGGCGCCTATAGTATCGAGGCGGTAAAGGCCTATCCGCAACTCCACGCGGTCGTGCTCGATCTTCCGCCAGTTACCGAGGTGACGAAGGAATATATCGGCGCGGCGGGCGTCGGCGACCGGGTCGGCGTTCTGCCCGGCGACTTCACCCGCTCCGCGTTTCCAGACGACGTCGACATCGCCGTCATGGCCAGCAATCTTCCGATCTACGACGAGACCGTGATCGGCGCCGTCATCGCCAAGGTGCACGCCGCGCTTCTGCCCGGCGGCGAATTCCATCTCGTGGGCGAAATGCTGACCGACGATCGCAGCGGGCCGCTCGACGCCGCCCTGTGGGGCATGAACGAGGCCGTCTGCCGCAGCGCCGGAAAAGCGCATACGATCGGTCAATGCGTCGGCTATTTCCGGGCGGCCGGTTTTCTCGATATCGGCGACGAAACCTTCATTCCCGGAACACTGCATCGCGTCCATGGCAGGAAGGCCGGCTGACCCGCGCACCGGCTACGCGCGCAGCATCTTCTTGCGCTTGCGCATGACGGGCGCCTCTTCGGTGGGCGACGCTTCCGCTGGCGTGTCGGGCGACCGGTCGCCTTTGTCCGCTTCATCGACCCTTTCCTCCGCCGCGACGCGCTCGTCCGCCCGCGCGGCCGCCTCCAGCAGCACGTGGTACAGATAGCCGTCGAACTCGCGTTCGAAGCGGCCGATGATCGCTTCCGGATCGGGCGTCAGCGCGGCGTCGGTGATCAGGCCGAACTGAACATTGCCTGCATAGGACAGGATCGACACGCCCATGCCGATGTCGCCGGATTGCGGCACCCAGAACATCACCTGCTTGACCGGCGCGCCGGCGATCGTGATCTCCTTCTGCGGGCCCGGCACATTGGTCATGACGGCGGTGGCGCGCGAGATCAACAGGTCGAACAATTGATCCTGCATGATCTTAGGCGCGACGCCGAGCGCGGCGAACATGCCGAGCGTGACGGGCGGCTCGTAGCTGTTCTTGAGCTTGCGCATCCGCCGCCGAACTTCCGCGAGCCGTTCGAGCGGATCGGCGACGCCGACCGGCAGTTCGACCGCGATGATGCCGAAGCGGTTGCCGAGTTCGTGTTCCGCGCCTGAGGGCCGCAGATTGATCGGCACGAGCGCGCGCACTTCCACGCCGGCGCTCTCGTCGCCCTTGTCCTCGAGATAGGCGCGCAATGAGCCGGCGACGCAAGCGAGCAATATGTCGTTGATCGAGCAGTCGAGCGCCCAGCTCGCCGCCTTCACCTCGTTCAGGCGCAGGGGCTTCGTCCAGGCGACGCTCTTCGTGCCGTGCGGCTTGCCCTTGAACCGCGTCTCGCTGTCGCTCGGCATGGCGAGCAGCCAGGCGAGTTCGCCGGCGACGCCTGCGCCGGTCTTGATGAGTTTCGCCGCGCGCATCGGATTCGTGGCGAGCGAAAGCGCTTCGCGCACCGCGCCCTGCGTCAGTTTGAGACCAAGGCCGGCGGCCCCGGAGAGGGGCGCCATCAACGAGGACAGCCATCCCTCGTCGTGGTGATGGCCGTGCGCGGCGGGACGCGCCTCCTCGCCGTCGTCGGCGAGGCCGAGCAGAACCTTCATCAAGGCGATGCCGTCGCCGACCGCATGATGGATGCGCGAGACGATCGCGAGGCCGCCTTCGTATTTCTCGACGATGCGCATCTGCCACAGCGGATGATTTGTATCGAGCGGCTCGGAGGCGAGTTGCGCGACATAGGTCTGAAGGACCTTCTCGCCGCCGCGTCCGGGCAGGCGCACGCGCTGGACATGACGGGCGATGTCGAAATCGCGGTCGTCGACCCAGAAGGCGCCGGTTGGCGTCGTCACCGCGCGCTGGCGGAACCGTCGATGCGCCAGCATGCGCTCGCCGAGCGCGCTCGCCAGCGCCTTGGCGTCGACCGGACCCGCGAGCGTCATCACGCCCGTGATCATCATCAGATTGTTCGGCCGGTCCATGCGCAACCAGGCCGTATCCACCGGCGACATTCTTTCGCTATGGCTCATCGCCGCCTCCCGTGACAGCGATCATAGCGCCGGACGTGGCGCGGCAAAACTGCGTGAAAGCGACGCGACCGCATCTAGGCGGCGACGCCTAGATGCGGCGTGCTAGAGAGGCATGATGACACATGACGAAGCCATCGCCCGTCTCGTCGGCGAACTCGACCGCGCCGAGCGCGCGCGCGCGCCGGCTGCGGAGGACGCTGCGGACGGCGCGCGCCGCGAAACTTTTCGCGCCTGGCAGGCGGCCCGTCTGGCGCGGACGCATGCCGATCTGCTGGAAAGCCGTCGCTTCGGCGCGGCCGCGCAATTCTTTCTGAGCGATCTCTACGGGCCGCAGGACATCAGCGTGCACAGCGCGCAGGTGCGGCGCATCCTGCCGGTCATGAGCCGGACGCTGCCGGCGACCGCGATCGACACCGTCGCCGACGCCATCGAGCTCGACGCCCTGTCGGAAGAGCTCGACGCCGCCATGATCGCGTCGCTCGGCGAAAGGATTGCAGCCCTCGACGAAGCGGCCTATGCGCAGGCCTATCGCGCGATCGGGCGAAACGACGGGCGCGCACGACAGATCGATCTCATCGAACATCTTGGGCGCTCGCTTGACAAGCTGACGCATCACCCCTTCATCGGCGCCGCGCTCAAGATGATGCGCAAGCCGGCCGAGGTGGCGGGGCTGGGAGCGCTGCAATCCTTTCTGGAGCGCGGATACGCGGCCTTCCGCGTGATGCGGGGCGGTTCTGATTTCGTCGACATCGTCGCTGAACGCGAGCGCGCGATCTCCAACGCCTTGCTCGCCGGCGACGACAGCGTTCTGGCGGCGACGCGGCGCTGAACGGCGCGCGAGGTCGGCAAATATGCGCCCGCGCGACGGCCCGAGCCGGTCGCGCGAGCGCGGGGTTCAAGATCAGTCGATCGAGACTTCGCCCTTGAGGACTGGGCCGAAGCGGACCCACTTTTCACCATCGAACTTCTGCAGCTGCATCTGCTCGATCGGGAAGTGGTCCTTCGGGCCCGTCGAGATCTTGATGCCGGGCAGCAGCATCGGCAGTTCGAAATCGAGGCTTGCGGCCTGCTTCATCACGTTCTCGCGGGTGAGATCGTCGCCGCACTGCTTGAGCACCTGCACGAGGGTCTGCGCGGCATTGTAGCCATAGACGTAGAGAGTCGAGTGCTTGTCGCCCTCGGGAATGTACTTGTCCATGAAGGCCAGCCATTCCTTGACCGCCGGATCGTCTTTCCACGACGGATCATCCGGATCCTTGCCGTAATTCGCGGAGATGATGCCCTTGCCGTTCTCGAGGCCGGCCGGCTTCATCACGGAGCCCGTCGACTGCGACACCGAATGCAGGATATGCACAGGCTTCCAGCCGATTTCGGCATTCTTCTTGATGGCCATCGCCGCGAATTTCGGCGTCGTGAAATTCACGAACATGTCCGCGCCGGCGGCCTTCAGCTTCAGGATCTGCGAGTCGATCGTGGGATCGGCCGTCTCGTAGGTCGTCTCGGAGACGATCAGCGCCTTCGCCTTGTCGCCGAGCCCGTCCTTGAAGCCCTTGAGCGAGTCGCGGCCGAAATCGTCGTTGGCCGAGAGAATGCCGATCTTGGCGTTCGGATATGTCTCCAGCACGTATTTGGCGTAGATGCGCCCTTCGCTCTGGTAGTTGGGCTGCCAGCCCATCGACCAGGGATATTGCTTGTGATTGCCGAACATCGTGCCGCCCGCCGCGATGAACAGCTGCGGGACCTTCTTGGCGTTCATGTACTTGATCGTCGCCAGCGATGTCGCCGTGCCGAGCGGATTGAAGATGAAGAGAACCTCGTCGCTCTCGATCAGCTTGCGGGTCTGCTCGACCGTCTTCGGCGGCGAATAGCCGTCGTCATAGGTCACGAAATTGATCTTTCGCCCGTTGATGCCGCCCTTGTCGTTGATCATCTTGAAATAGGCGGCCTCGGTCTTGCCGATCACGCCGTAGGCCGACGCCGGTCCCGAATAGGCATAGGTGTTGCCGATCTTGATCTCGGCGTCGCTCGCGCCAGGACCATACTTCTTCTGCGCCAGCGCCGCGCCGGCCAGCGCCAGCGACAGTGCGCCGGCAAGACCCGCCGCAGCCAGTTTCGTTCTCAACATGCACTCCTCCGTGGCCCGGCGAACGGCGCCAGGCGATCGTACGGTCACTTCAGCAGACAAAATTGTCCGACCGTCTCGATTGACGCTATACGAATTCTGAGGCAACCTCAAATTCAAAAGGCGGCCTGTGAAATTCCGCCGCGCCTGCTCGGGAGGACGCCATGTCATTCGCCTATTTCGACTGGATCGCGCACCATGCCGAAGTGCGCGGCGACCGCACCGCCGCCATCGATCTGGCAAGCCGGCGCCGCTTCACCTACGCGCAATTCGACGAGCGCATCGACCGGCTGGCGACGCATCTCGCGGGGCTCGGCGTGAAGAAGGGCGAGCGCGTCGCGGTGCTCGCCGGCAATTCGACCGACTTTCTGGAAACGCAATTCGCCTGCTTCCGCCTCGGCGCGATCTTCACACCGCTCAACATCCGCCTCACTGTCCACGAACTCGCCTTCATCATCTCCGACGCGGCGCCCGTCCTGCTGATGCATGACGGCGACTTCGCCTCGATGGCGGAGGACCTGAAGAAGCAATGCGGCGTGCCGCATCTCCTCTCCTATGGCCCACCATATGAAAAGGCGATCGCCGCGTCAGAGCGTCTCGCCGAACACACGCCCTGTGTCATGGAGGACGTGTGCACCATCATGTACACGTCCGGCACAACGGGTAAGCCGAAGGGGTCGCAGACCACGCATCTGATGAATTTCATCAATTGCATCAACCTCGGCATCGGCGTCTTCATCTCGCAGAAGACGAACCATCTGTGCGTGCTGCCGCTGTTCCATACCGGCGGGCTCAACTGCTACGTCAATCCGATCTTCCACGCCGGCGGCTGCAACATCATCATGCGCGCCTTCGATCCCGGCGAGACGCTGCGCATCATCGGCGATCCCGCGATCGGCCTCACGCATTTCTTCGGCGTACCGTCGATCTACCAGTTCATGGGCGCCCATCCCGCTTTTGCCAACACTGACTTCTCGCGCCTGCAGATCGCCGGCGTCGGCGGCGCGCCCATGCCGGTGCCGCTGCTGAAGATGTGGGAATCGCGCGGGCTTGCGCTGGTGCAGGGCTACGGCATGACAGAGACGAGCCCGGCCGTTCTCGTGCTCGACGCCGAGGACGCCGGCCGCAAGGCGGGCTCGGCCGGCCGGCCGATCCTGCACGGCGAACTCAAGATCGTCGACGAAGAGGGCAACGCCGTTAAGCCCGGCGAGATGGGCGAATTGTGGGTCAAGGGTCCCAACATCACGCCCGGCTACTGGAACCGCCCGGAGGCCAACAAGACGTCGTTCACAGACGGCTGGCTGCACACGGGCGACGCGGCGCGGCAGGACGAGGACGGCTTCTACTACATCGTCGACCGCACCAAGGACATGTACATTTCCGGCGGTGAGAACGTCTATCCGGCCGAGGTGGAAGACACGCTCTACCAGATCCCGCAGATCGCGGAAGCCGCTGTCATCGGCCAGCCCGATGGCACATGGGGCGAGACGGGGCTCGCCATCGTCGTGAGAAAGCCGGGACAGGATCTGACCGAGGCGCAGGTGATCGCGTATTGTCGCGAGCGCCTCGCGCGCTTCAAATGCCCGAGCCGCGTGCTCTTCATCGACGCGCTGCCACGCAACGCGACTGGCAAGGTCCACAAGCCGACGCTGCGCTCGAGTTTTCTGGAGAAGGCGGGCGGATAGGCGAAGGGAGTGTCCGATCTCGCTATATCTGGAACGTCGGCTGCCTGGCGGCGGGTCAACCCTTCGGCTTGCTTCCAATCACCAACGCTATGCCGCCCAGGATCGCGAGCGAACAAAGCGCGAGGCGCATCGTTATGGTTTCCCCGATCATGAGGGTTCCAGCGATCGCCGTGATCACGGGCACGCTCAGTTGCACCGAAGCGCCCTGCGCGGGCGACAGGCCGGGGAGGGCTGCGTACCAGATTGAATAACCGAGGCCCGACGCCACTGCGCCAGAAAGGATCGCATACACGATTCCAGTGGCATCGCCCTTGAGGCCGGAAAACGCGGCGACGGCGAGAAGAGCAATGGCCATTGGCAATGCCCGCAGAAAATTGCCGCCGGTGGCCGCCAGTGGGTCGGTAGCGCCGCGCCCGAACAGCGAATAGGCGCCCCATGCGACGCCGGCTGCGAGCATCAGGCACGCGCCGGCGATGGGCGGCGCCGAGACGCCGGGCGCAAGAAGCGCGGCGAGACCGCCGAGCGCCGAAACGAAACCGAGCCACTGAAGCGGGGCCAGACGTTCGCCGCGCACGAGCCCGGTCGTCACCATCGTCGCCTGTACCGCGCCGAACAGGAGAAGAGCGCCGGAGCCCGCCGACAAGGTGATGTATGCGAAGGAAAAGGCCGCGGCATAGGCAAACAGCGCAAAACCCGCGCGCCAGGAGCCGCCGACCGCGCGCGCTCGCCCCGAAGCCGCCAGGATCAGCCAGAGCGTGACGACGCCCGATGCGATCCGCACCAGCGTAAAGCTGGCAGGATCGATCGCGCCGTGCGCCAGCGCCAGCCGGCACAGGATCGAATTGGCCGCGAAAGCGAGCATCGCGACAGCCGTCAGCCCGACCGTGCGCACCGACGGCAAATGGCTCGCGGGATTGCTCATGCGCCGCGCCCTTCGAGAAACAGGCGCGCGGCCGCCCGGTCCGCTTTGCCGGTCCTGCCGGCCGGCAGCGCGTCGACGAAGTGAAAGACGTCCGGCGTCTTGAATCGTTCGAGACGATCCTTCGCCCAGGCGCGCAGCGCCGCTTCGCTCAACCCGGGTCGGCGCGCGACGACCATCAGGTGCAGGCGCTCTCCAAGCCGCGCGTCCGGCGCGCCGAAGGCAAGAACGGCCGCGACGCTCTCGTGTTGCGCAAACAGGTTCTCGATTTCCAGCGGCGCGATCTTGTTGCCGCCGCGCGAGACGACATCCTTGGACCGCCCGACAAGTTGGACGGCGCCATCCGCGCGGATCGTCGCGAGATCCCCCGTCCGGAAATATCCATCCGCGAAAGCGGCCGCTGTCTGCACGGGATCGTCGAGATAGCCAGCCATGACGGCAGGCGTCCGGATCTGCAATTCGCCGACGCCCGCCGCGAGCTCGAGCGCCGGCTGCTCGGCGATGCGGAAGGCGACGCCTTCCGTGGTCCGGCCGATCGTACCGCGCAATGAGAGTTGATCTTGCGGACGCACGCAGAAATCGCAGGAGCCGGTCTCGGTGAGCCCGAACAGGTCGAACACGCCCGCCTGTGGAAAGAGCGAGGCGAGCTTGTCCGCCAGCGCCGGGCTGAACGGCTCGCCGCCCGTGAGTATCCTGGCGAGCTTGGGCGAACGCACGCTGTCGTCGCCGACGATCGCGCGCAACAAGGTCGGCACGGCCGCCAGCGCCGTGATCTCGTCTCCATGCGCGCTCAGCGCCGTCGCGGAGAATTTCGGCGCCAGCTTGAGCCTCGCGCCCGACATGAGACTGAGCAGGCTGACCCAGATGCCGAAGATGAAGGTGAGTTGCAGCGGCACGACCACGACGTCGTTCGGCGTCAGCGTGACGAGGCGTGCGAGCGCGCCGAGTTTCCAGACAAGACCATCATGCGTGACGACGACGCCTTTCGGCTGGCCGGTGCTGCCGGACGTGAAGACGATCAGCCCCGCGCCGTCGAGCAGCGGGCGCGCCGGCGGCGGCGCAACGCCAATGCGCTCGATCGCGTCGGCCCGCACAGCCAGTCGTGCGCCGAGGCGCGCGATCAGCCCCTGAACAGCGGCCGCCGGCGTCGCGACATGGATGGGAACGGCGACGCAACCAGCGAGCCAGATTCCCAAAAACGCGACAATGTCGCGCGGCATATTGGCGACGAACACGACGATCGGCTCATTGGCGATCGCGTCTGCCGCACGCAGATCCGCCGCAATTGCCCGCGCCGCGTCCGAAATCTCGACCGACGACAGCGCGGCTTCGCCGAGTTCGCCTGCGCTCGCCCGGGCGAAGGCTGGCGCGCCGAGAACGAACCGCGCGAGATTTGCCGCGCTCACTTGCGCACCGGAAAGCGCGCGTCGCGCCAGGCGAGCGCGGCCTTCAGGCCATCGGCGCGTGCAATATCCATGAAGGCCATCTTGTCCGGCGAGCCTGGTCCCTCGATTTCGAGGTCGATGGCGAGCGCTGTCTCCAGCGCGTCCAGCATGCCCTGCCGCTCGAGCGTCTGGTTGATGGCGCGCTTGGTCTGCTTGAGGAGATTGGGATCGATCGCGCAGAGATGCCGTGCGACAAGCGACGCCTCGGCCTCCAGCGCGTCGTCGGCCACGATGCGATTGACGATGCCGAGTTCCCGCGCGCGCTGCACCGAGAGCCGATCTTCGCCGAGAAAGATGATTTCCTTCGCGATCTTCGGCCCGACCAACCACGGCAGCACCATGGCGACGATGCCGGCGCCGAACTTGAGTTCGGGTTCGCCGAAGAAGGCGGTTTCGCTGGCGATCGTCATGTCGCAGGCGAGACTGAGTTCGAAGGCGCCGGCAAGGCACGGTCCACGCACGGCGGCGATTGTCGGTTTCGGGCAATGCCAGAAGCGCATCACCACGTCGAAATCCTTGCGCAGGATCGGCTTCCACTGGTCGAAGCCTGTCGGACGGCGCTCCATCTGTTCCTTCAGGTCGAAGCCGGACGAAAATGCCGCGCCCGCGCCCGAGACGATCACCGCCTTCGAGCTGGCGTCGGCCTCGGCGAGATCCATCGCGGCATTGATCTCTTCGAGCATCCGGCCGTTCAGCGCGTTCGTGCGCGCCGGCCGCGACAGTGTGAGATGCGCGACAGACGCCTCGACGCGATAGACGATCGTCTCGAAACCCATTGTTCCTCCATTGTATTGTTGGCCGCCGAAACGCGGCTCTTGGCTTTGGCGCATGATAGTCCACGCCCCGGAGCAATGCATTGCCTTGTTTGGCCGCGGCGCCGAGCAGCGGACAGCCGCCGCCGTCCGTGCGTCAGAGGGAAATGGATGCAGCCATTGGGCGCGATCCGATCCGCGTGCGTGCGCAAACGGCGCGCCGCGACACGCTCGTCTGGCGCCTTCGAAAAATCCGGACGTCGATTTCCTGATCGCCCTTGAACGACCGCGCAAGAACGACCGCGCAAGAACGATCGCGAAAGGCGCTGGCCGACCGGCGCGCTCCATCGTCTGGAATGTCGCGGCCTGTCGACGGCATACCAACTCTCGGCCGCTCTACCCGCGCCGCGTTCCCTTCGCTCGGCCGAGATATTCAACGGTCTCGGGCCGCGCCTCCAGCCAGCCGCCCCATTTGCGAAACACTTTCGCCATCCGCTCTGGCTGGACGCCGAGCTGCGCCATCGCGACGCCGCCGTTGACCGATTCCGCGTAGTCGCAGATCAGCCCGTCGCGCAGCCGGAACCTGCTCATGCCGTCGATGATCACGCGCCTGCCTTTGAATTCCTCGCGTGTCGAGGTGAAGGAGGAGAGCGACCAGGCGTAGGCGAGATCGCCCTTCACGAGCGGATCGAACATCTCCCAGCGATAGTCGGGCCCGGCGTCGCCGTGGAACAGATGGCTCATCATATGCGCGATCTCCGGCCGCCCGACGTGATCGCCGTAGATGTAGTCGTGGTAGACCGCGTCTTCCGTGAAGCATTGCGCGAACGCTTCCCCGTCGCCGGCCTCGGCGGCGCGGGTGAAACGATCCAGCAGATTTTCGAACGCCGCCTGGTCCATTTTTCGCGCCTCCCGCGCTTCGTTTTCGTTTTTCGCAAATCCCGCAACAGCTTGCCGCAGGGCGTGCTTCTCGACAAATGTTCCTGAAATGTTCTTGCTTCTATTCGGCGATTATGCACTTTACAAACCACTAGGAATCGGTTCATCGTTTGGCATTGTGAAAAAGCCAAGAAAAAGGAAGGCCCCTAACCAAGGCCGAGGCTCTCAGCCACCAAGTGGAGGCAATACGCCGCCGCCAGCAGAACATACGGGGAAGCACCCAGAGCCGCCGCCAAAGCGAGGTATCGTATGGTGGTGGAAAGAGTTCTGGGCATTTGGAGGTCCAATAGGCGCGGCAACCGGGCTCTGGTTTAATTTCGCACCGTCCATTTCGATCGAGCCAACAACTAACCTCGATCCATCTAGACAGTTTGCCACCCAAATACTGATTACAAACCGGGGGCACGTTCCGATCAACGCACTCAGCTTCGCATGCAGCTACGGAGTGGGCGGCGGTCTAACGCAATTCAGTGGGAGGACGGGGAAGCCAGACCTTGATCCAGTAGCGTCTTTGAAGGCTGGGGACGCAGTAACAAGGTCGTGTGATGTTGATCTAACTATGTCAGGGAACAACCGGATAAGCTTCGAGGTCAAATTCCGCTGGCCTTGGATCGGTGCACAAGACAGCAAGAGGGCCATCTTCAATGTGAAGAAAGGGGCTCCCGGTTACTTTTTAGTTCCGGATTCCTTGCCCTGATCCTTCCGAGGCTCGGGCTTAGCGTTCGCAACCTTCTTCAGGTTGGCGTTGAAGGCTTCTTCGGATTCGTCGCAGCCGAGGTCTTTCGCGGCAACTTTGAACCGCTCGGATTGACTCTCTGATGGCTTGTGCTTTTTCATCTTAAATCATGCACCTTGTGTACATTGACGACTCAAAAGACGGTCGAGACGTTTGCTTCTCAGCGATTGCGTTTCCGGCAGCAGATTGGATTGCTGCACTGGAACACTTGACAGGGCTAAGACGCGCCATGCGCGCGTCAGACGGAATCTACGTCACAAAGGAAATGCACGCTACTGATTGGCTTGCAGGGCGTGGGCATATTGCGCCGTTTTTTGTGCCGAAAGGGGCGCGCGCACGACTCTTTGACTATTTCCTCACTGGCATAACGATGCTTCCGAATGTCCAGATATTCAGCGCCCACTCACCCTTTGATGCCGAGGAACAGTTGTTTGAACGCCTGCTCAATCGCATACAGATGAACATGTCCATCAGTGGAAGCCGCGCCCTTATCATCAGCGATAACGGCAAAAACTATGACAAAATGGTGCGTCGGATGCGCCGTTTTAATTTCATTCCATCCCGGTTCGGAGGCGCCAGGAACGTCCCGCTTGACCGGATCATAGAAGACATTGTCTACCGCGACTCCGCCAAATCATTCTTTATTCAAGCGGCAGATGCGTGCGCCTTCTCTCTCCTGCGCTTTCGAAAACCAACGCCGAAAGCGCTCAAGTATGGGTTTAATCAGTCTTTTCTTCTGCTTGACCGGTCGCTGGTCAAATCAGCTAACCGTTCAGACCCCTACGGAATCGTCCGCGCCTAAAGTGAAGCCCCGCCAACCTCACGATTGTCGGGGCTTATGCGACGCCGAGGTCCCGCCTGCGCGGTTCAAGCGCTGCATACACAATATGAGTCACGGCCTTCTCGACTTCAAGAATCTTTTACGCACCAACTTCGCCTTCACGATGTCCCCGATATTTCAGGCGCTTGCCGCTGATGCCCAACAGAGCTTTCCCAGCCCTCTGCTGATCCTCTACACCGCGAGCCGAGCGATTCGAGTACCGGAAATCAAACTCCGCGAGATAGCGATGCAAATGCTTCTCGGAGCAATGCTGATAGACGCCCTNNCCCTTCATGCCGCGCTTGAAGATCGAATAGTAGCCCTCAACCGTGTTCGTATGGATCGTGCGATCCGACATGTTCACGTACTCGCCAAGCGTGTGGTTGACGGTCAGGTGGCCCGCAAACTGACCGGTCTTGTTCAGGTTGCGATACCAGCTTGCCGTGTCCGTCATGACCTTCGTTTCGCGCTGAAGGTTGCCGTTCACGACCGGGACAAGATCGGCAATCGACGTGCTATCCACATGGAACGAGCGGGCAGAGCCGCCGCGCTCGACAAGCGTTAGCACCACGTTCTTGTGCGCGCCGCCGCCACGCTGCTTAGGCACGTCCTTAAGTCGGCCAATGTAGGTTTCGTCAACCTCGACCGTCGCGCCGCTGCCGCCCATCGGGGCCAACGTGCCATCGCGCATAGCCTCACGAATGCGGTGCGCCAGAAACCACGCCGACTTGTACGTGATTTCCAGAACGCGATGCAGCTGATGCGCGCTGATACCCTTCTTGCTGGACGTCATCAGATAGACCGCCTGCAACATCTTGTTCAGCGGGATATGCGCCGACTCGAAAACTGTGCCGACCTTGACCGTGAACTGCTTGCGGCAGCCCTTCTCCGCGCACTTGCGCAGGCCAAGGCGGGTCTTGCCAAGGTCGTAATGCTTGGCGTTCAGCGAACCGCAATGGGGGCAAACCGGACCTTCAGGCCAAAGGACGCTTTCCAGATGGCGGAAGGCTTCGGCTTCGTCATGAAAGTAGGGCTTCGACAGGACAGACATTGGATCAACTCCGATGCATAGAATCCTATCTCACCCGCCGTGGTTCGTCAAGTACATAATCGCCTTCTATTCCGTCCTGCCGCTAGCCTGAAGCCGGATTGCAGCGGGGGCGGAAATGGTCGTCAGGGTCGCCACGGTGGCGTTCGAGGGCATTGAGGCGCGGCCGGTCGACGTGCAGGTGCAGCTTTCCTCCGGCAATGTCGTCTTCACCATCGTCGGCCTCGCCGACAAGGCGGTCGCCGAATCGCGCGAGCGGGTGCGCGCCGCGCTGACGGCTTCCGGCCTGGCCCTCCCGGCCAAGCGCATCACCGTCAATCTCGCGCCCGCCGACATGCCGAAGGAGGGCTCGCATTACGACCTGCCGATCGCGCTCGCCGTCATGGCGGCGATCGGCGCCTTGCCGGCCGATGCGCTCGGCGGTTTCACCGTGCTCGGCGAACTCGCGCTCGACGGCTCGCTGACGCCGGTGGCCGGCGTCCTGCCCGCCGCCGTCGCCGCGAATGCGCGCGGGCACGGTCTCATCTGCCCTGCCGAATGCGGGCCCGAAGCCGCCTGGGCGTCTGGCGACATGGAGGTGATCGCGCCGCGCTCGCTTATCCAGCTCGCCAACCACTTCAAGGGAACGCAGGTCCTGTCGCGCCCGCAGCCCGGCGTGCGCACGGCGGGCGGAATCTTGCCCGACCTGCGCGACATCAAGGGCCAGGAGAGCGCCAAGCGCGCGCTCGAGATTGCCGCCGCTGGCGGACACAACCTGCTGATGAACGGCCCGCCGGGCGCCGGAAAGTCCATGCTGGCGCAGCGCCTGCCCTCGATCCTGCCGCCGCTGAGCCCGAAGGAGCTGCTCGAAGTCTCGATGGTCCATTCCGTCGCCGGCGCTCTGGCCGGCGGCAGGCTCACCGACCGAAGGCCGTTCCGCAGCCCGCATCATTCCGCCTCCATGCCGGCGCTGGTTGGCGGCGGCGCCGGCGCGCGGCCGGGCGAAATTTCGCTGGCCCATCATGGCGTCCTGTTTCTCGACGAACTCCCGGAATTCCAGCCGCAGGTGCTCGATTCCCTGCGCCAGCCCATGGAGACCGGCGAGGTCGCCATCGCGCGGGCCAACCATCGCATCGTCTATCCCGCGCGTTTCCAGCTCGTCGCGGCCATGAATCCCTGCCGGTGCGGCCATGCGCTTGATCCCGGCTATTCCTGCGCGCGCGGGCCGGTGCAGCGCTGCTCGGCTCAATATCAGGCGCGGCTGTCGGGCCCGTTGCTCGATCGCATCGACCTGCAGATCGAGGTGCCGGCGGTTTCCGCCGCCGATGTAAAACACAGAAGTCGGTGCGACTCTCGTAAGTCAATGCGACTCGCGGCTTCAGAGAGAAGTCGCCAGCGATCGGCGAAAAAGAGTCGATTCAACGGCTTGAGATTGATCGACGAGCGCCTGCAGAAGGCACCGCGACTACTTTTCGGGGAAAAATCACCGTTCTCGGTTAGTTCTTTTAGCCATCATGCCGCGTAATTTTCTGAGCCTTCCACCTGCAAAGGAGAAGGCGATGGACTGCCTTATCGAAATTGAAGAAGCCGCAGCGAGGATCGAGGCGACCGGCGCGTATCGTGTCTTGCGCCGCGTCGATCACCGCGATCTCGAAGACCGCGAGACCTGCGACGTTGGTTTCCGCATCGGCCTGGTGGTCGATGTCGAGACGACGGGCGTCGAGACGTCGTGCGACAAGATCGTAGAATTTGCCGCGCGCATGTTTTGGGCGACCTATGACGGCGAGATCGTCGCGGTCGGCCCGTCGCGCTCGTGGCTCGAGGATCCGGGCGAGGCCTTGAGCCAGGATATCGTGCGTCTGACGGGGCTGACAGACGCGGACCTGGCATTTTGCAGCATCGACGACGCAGAGGTAGCGGAGATGCTGGTGCGCGCCGATTTCATCGTCGCGCACAACGCGCGCTTCGACCGCCCGTTCGTGGAGAGGCGGTTTCCTCAGCGCCCTGGGCTCGCCTGGTGCTGCTCGTGCCACGATGTCGACTGGCCAGGGCACGGGTTCGACGGCCGCGGCCTCGGCTGGCTGCTTGCCCAGTGCGGTCAGTTCCATAAGGGCCATCGCGCGGCGGCTGACGTCGACGCAACGATCGCACTGCTTCGGCATGTGCTGCCAAATGGCCGCACGGTGCTCGCCGAAATGCTCGAGGTAGCCGAACGTCCCGCCTGGATCGTCAGCGCGGTCGGCGCGCATTTCGACGTGAAGGAGAGGCTGAAAGCGCGCGGCTACCGGTGGCAGCCCGAGGCCTCGGTCTGGCGCCGTGAGGTTGCCGACGCGGCGTTGGCCGACGAGCGCGCGTGGCTGGACCAAAATGTCTACCGGCCGGAATTCAGGCCGCGTGCGACCGAGCCGTCGATTGCGCAGGTGACGTGGCTCTCGCGATATTCGTCCTGATTGGCGATGGCGGCGCCGCTCAACGTCTCAGCGCCGCCATCTTCCCGGAATTTGGCAGGCGTCGACGATGACGTGGCACCGCACGCTATGAGCTGGGCGGGAGTCACAGCCGTGTCCTTTTCCTTTGACGATCTCGTCGGTTTTGGGTTGCCGACCGACGACCGTGGTCCGGTCGAGGAGGGCTTCGCGCGCGTTGCGCCGTACGGTTTTTCTATCACCGATTCAGCGCGCGAGCGCACGGCGGAACTGATGGCGCCGTATCGTGATCTCATCTGTACCGATCAGCCACTGGTTCCGACGCCGGATCTGTCCCGGGTCCGGCAGGCGCTGCTGGCCGAGTTTCCGTACGCCGCCTCGGCGATCGATCCGATTTTGATGGACGTCGTGGCGCGCAAGTACGTGAAACTGCGGCCGACGCTGTTGGTCGGCGAGCCAGGTTGCGGCAAATCACGATTCGCCCGTAGGCTGGGCGAGGAAATTGGGCTGTATGTCGCTCGCATTGACGGCGCGAGCCTCGATGGCGCGTTCGGCGGAACGTCAAGACGATATAATTCGACCGAACCGTGCTTTCCGATCCGCGCGCTCGCGCAGGCAAAGCAGGCCAATCCGCTCATTATGCTCGATTAGCTGGAGAAAGCGGCGACGAACCGCAGGGACGGCCGGCTCTGGGACATTCTGCTCGCGTTCCTGGAGCCGGAGACGGCGCGCCGTTACCACGATCATGCGTTGCAGATGGAATTCGATCTGTCGTTTCCGTCCTACGTGTTCACGTCCAATAGTCGGGGCGACCTGCCTGCTCCGCTTCAAGATCGGTTGCGGGTAATCGAATTTCCGCAGCGACCGCCGAGCACCTGCCGCTGCTGTTGCGCAGGATCGTCGTTGACTTGGCGACCGAAGAAGGCGTCGATCCGAGGTTCTATTATGACGATGTCGTCGAGCAGCGCGTGTTTATCGAGCGAATTTGGAAAACGGGATCGATCCGGAGGCTTCGAAAAATTGTATCGGCCGTTGTGACGACTGTCTCAAAGGGCCGTTCGATCCAATAACGATTGCGCCGGCTCTATTTGTCGTCATCCAAGGTCGTCGACCACCCGGATGAACCTGCCGTTTTTGACCGGGTCTATCCGGTCGGCTTGGGCATTGCGGCAGTCCTCTAAACGGGTGTTTTGAGTTTGATCGCCACGTGAGGGTGGTGGACGCCGTTATGGCGTTGGCGTTGGCGATGACGGTGAGATCGTCGCGACCGTCACAGCCCGCTGGCGTCGCAGACCGAGAAGATATCGTCCAATCACATAGAACGATCCGCCGATGAGGACGGCGAACACCAACCCGATGTTGGCTTCGCGTGATGTCGTAAGAGCGAACACTTCTTCAGCTAACGGCCGATGCTGCTGCAGTGCGCCGTAGAGCGGCACGCTCATCAGAACTGTTGTGATGATGATCGCGCGCAAGAGAATTCGACCGAGACCGCCGCTTCCCCACGTGAAAAGCGCGACAAGAGCGGCCATCGGGACCGAGAAGACAAGGATGCCGCCGTAGAGCGACCCGGCGAAATTTTCGGCGATGGTGTCGCGCTGATCATCGGTGAAGTGGAGCATCCAAAACGAAATGCTCACGATGAGAACGAGCAGTGACACCCGGAAAGCAATGGGAGGGTTTTTCATAGACGACCTCGGGGACGCAATGATTTCATTCAGAAAGTCTGCGCGCAGATTTGGCGCGAGTGAAGTGTATTGATCCGTCGCGTGAAAATAATTTTGACGGATAAATGTCGCGAACGTGATCGCTTCGGATAACTCTCGCCGATCGTCATTCTACGACGATCGGGCGCGTGACCGAATAGGGCGGCGGCGTCGAATGCGGCGAAGGAAACTGAAATACTACGCAGTAGCAGGCGGCCTCTTGTTGCTGCGAGGCTTGGTGACGATCGTCGTTTCGCAGTGATTGAAGAGCTGCTGAGCGTAAGCGAGAGAGGCGTCTGTGACCGATGCTTTGGTCACGACGAACGACCAAAGGAGAAACATCGTCACGAGGCCGACTTCGAGCCCGAGACCCATCCAAAGGGCCGTTTCATCGAGAGGTCGGAACCAGAGCAGTGCGCCATGGCCGGCGATCATCGCTGCCACAATGACGAGAGCGATAGGCTTCATCCCGTAGAGATTGCGATGATAGCCATATGCGATGTTTTCGCCGAACAGCAGCGACTTTTTGGCATTTGGTCTCGTGTGTTCCAGAAGCCAATCGACGGCAGATGTCGCGCGGCTAAACGCCGTTTCCGACGAGGCCCGCTCTTCTTCCGTCGTCTAAATCGAGATCCCGTGGCGCCGGAGATAGGCGTGATAACGCTCCTTGGTCTCCGCAGCGATTGTTTGGTCCGCATGTGTCAGCAGACGGGCCGAATGTTTTCGGCCGGCCTTGTCTTCCATGCGGCGCTCGACTGACCGGCCGAAACGACGCGCCGTCTGGGCCATTAGATATAAGAGTCCGCACGCGCCGAGCAGGCTGACGGCGCCTCCGACGATTGTGCGAGCTTGAGGAATCCAGAAAGCGACCGTCAGGAAGACGGGCAAGAGGACGAACAACGCCGGCTTGAGGCGAGCATTGATATCGTATCGGTCGAGCCCGACGTTGCGGAGCAGGTCCTCAGTGTTCACGTAGGTCTCCGACATTGGGGTCTGAGCGCGTTTCCGGGATTAATCGATCAATATCGAAGGCTTCCCGAATGCAGCAGGTGTATCCTTCGGGGAGAGCGATTAGCAGCAGCGTTGGCAGATTCTGGCTGTCAATCGGCTCGCAATATTGCC
>JAGRKN010000395.1 GCA_020442275.1 Rhodoblastus sp.
TCCGACATGCTGGTGTTCTCTCTTCACTGCGCCTTTGACGGCGCGAACTGCTTTTAGTGCGATTTGGCGGCGTTTTACATCGAAAAACGCTCGAACGACCGGCTATTCCGCCGCTGCGCGCTTCGCCGGTCGGCGCGCGGCGGGTCTAGCGGCGCCGAAGGCTCGGGCCGCGCGGCCGCGGGCGGCGGCCGCGGCCGCGTCGAACTTCTTCATTTCCGCCGCGATTTCGGCCGGCGTCTTGCGCTTGGGCCGATCGGCCCCCTCGCCCGTCAGGGGCGTGAAACCCAGCGCGTTCTCGGGCGGCCGGCTCTTGCGCACGAATTCGGGCATTTCCTTTTCGCGCGCGGCGGGCTTCCACTTCAGTATGACCGAGAGCGGATCCTCGCCGATCTCGAAATTCTGCTGTGCGAAGGCGGGCGAAGCGAGACACGCGAGCGCAATCGCAGCCGCGCTGGCGGTCTGCAATTTCCTCACGCTTCTGGTCGTATGCGCGCGCATGGCCTTCCGTCTTCGAAATGTCGTTCTACATCGTTTTGATCATTGGCCAATACGGTGAATAAACCGCTATTGTGTCGGAAACGGGCCGCGGACAGCCGGCCCGATTTCAGTTTCGTCCGGGAGGTTTGAAATGGCTGAGACTTCTGGCTCGCAAGCGGCGGGCAAGAAGGCGCGCGCGCCGCGTTCCGCGACGCCGAAAAAGCCCGTCGCGCCCAAGAAGAGCGCGACAGCCAGGAAGGCGGCGAAGGCGTCGGTCGTCGATATCGAGATGACACCAGCGGCGGCCGCGCATGCGGAGGTGGTCGAGGCCCTCACCGCCGCGATGCCCGCCCCTGCGCCAAAGCCGGCGGCCAAGCAGCACGACAAGTCGCAAGGCCCTGCCACGCAGAGCGGCGAACCGATCGCGGCGCCGATCCCGAATTTCGAGCGCCTCGCGCAGAATGTCTCGCGCATGATGCAGGAAGGCTCGCGCGTGATGGCGGCCTACATGAAGCCGCTCGAATCCGGAGAGAACCCGAACAACGCCTCCAATGAAATCGTCGACGCCGTTCGGTCGCTCGGCAAGGTCGCCGAATACTGGCTGAAGGATCCCGCGCGCGCGCTGGAGGCGCAGACGGCGATCTCGACGAAGTTCATCGATCTCTGGGGCAATACGCTGCGCCGCATGACCGGCGAACATGTCGAGCCCGTGGCGCCCTACGACAGCAGGGACAAGCGCTTCGCCGATCCCCAATGGCGAGAAAGCCCGGTATTCGACTTCATCCGGCAGGCCTATGCGCTGACCGTCGACTGGGCCAACGACATGGTCGCGCGCGACCCGGAACTGGACAGTCTGGAACGCGCCAAGGCGGCCTTCTACGTGCGTCAGGCCGCCAGCGCGCTGTCGCCGTCGAATTTCGTCGGCACCAACCCGGAATTGCTGCGCACCACCTTCAAGGAAGAAGGCGAAAACCTCGTGCGCGGCCTGCACATGCTCGCCGAGGATATCGAGGCGGGGCGCGGCTCGTTGCGTCTGCGCCAGTCGGATTCCACGAAATTCGTGCTCGGCGAGAACATGGCGATCACGCCCGGCAAAGTGGTTTGGCGCAACGACCTGATCGAATTGATCCAATACGCGCCGACGACGGAAAAGGTCTACAAGCGGCCGCTCCTGATCGTGCCGCCGTGGATCAACAAGTTCTACATTCTCGATCTCAATCCCGAGAAGAGCTTCATCAAATGGTGCGTCGACCAGGGGCTGACGGTCTTCGTCGTCTCCTGGGTCAATCCCGACGGCCGCCATCGCGACAAGGGCTTCGACGCCTATATGCGCGAGGGCATTTTCGATTCGCTGAAGGCGATCGAGACGATCACCGGCGAGCGGCAGGTCTCCACGATCGGCTATTGCGTCGGCGGGACGTTGATGGCGGTGACGCTCGCCTATATGGCGGCGATCGGCGACGACCGGATCGCGTCCACCACCTTCTTCACGACGCAGGTGGACTTCACCGATCCCGGCGAACTGAAGGTGTTCACGGACGCCAACACGATCCGCAACGTGGAAGCAGACATGGCGCAGACCGGCTATCTCGACGGCTCGCGCATGGCCAACGCCTTCAACATGCTGCGGCCGACCGACCTCATCTGGTCCTATGTCGTGAACAATTACATCAAGGGCCAGGCGCCCATGGCCTTCGATCTCCTGACGTGGAATTCGGATTCCACGCGCATGACGGCGGCGAACCACTCGTTCTACCTGCGGGAGTGCTATCTCAAGAATAGTCTTTCGAAGGGCGAGATGGTGGTCGATGGCGTGAAGCTCGACATGTCGAAGGTCACGATTCCAATCTACGACCTCGCGGCGCGCGAAGATCATATCGCCCCGGCCAAATCGGCGTTCAATGGCGCGAAACTGTTCGGCGGACCGGTGCGCTACGTGATGTCGGGATCGGGCCATATCGCGGGGGTCGTGAACCCGCCCTACAAGCCGAAATACCAGTACTGGACCGGCGGCAAGCCCGAAGGCGCGTTCGAGGATTGGGTGAAGGCCGCGACCGAGCATCCGGGCTCGTGGTGGCCGAACTGGATCGAATGGATGAAGGCGAATGCGCCCGAGATGGTCCCGGCGCGCGAGCCCGGCGGCGGCAAGCTGCCCACGCTCGGCGACGCGCCTGGCGACTATGTGAAGGCGCGCTGCTGACATGCGAACGCCGGCCCTCAGGCCGGCGTCCGGGTCCGAACGATCAGTCGATCGTGCTCCAGTTGCGATGCAGCACGCGCTGCATCATCTCGCGCTCGGCGCTGTCGGTCAGCCTTCCGCCGCAGTCGCCGAAGACCTGCCGGCTGATCGCTGCTTCCTCGGCCGCGTCGTTCCACGCCGAAAGCCAGTCCAGAGCGCGTCGCGGCAGAGCCGCCAGAGTCTCGACGATCCCCGCGTGGCGCGGCGCTGCCCGCTCGCCGGCCGCAATCTGATCGACATCGCAAACATAAGCCATGACGGCCTCCTGATCTTCGCTGGACGGACTAATATTTCTCGTCTGTCCCGCTTTCAGGGGAGAGATTGACCTCTATAATCTTAGCTGACAAAGGATGATGTCTCAGCGGACGATTGAGATTTTCTCATGAATAGACCCCTGCCGCCGCTCAATGCGCTACGCGCCTTCGAGGCGGCCGCGCGCCATCTGAGCATGGCCAAGGCCGCCGAGGAGCTGAACGTGACGCCCGGAGCGCTCAGTCATCAGATCCGGGGGCTCGAGGCGCTGCTCGGCGTCGAATTGTTCGAGCGCGGCGTGCGGTCGATCGCGCTGACCGGCGCCGGCGCGCGGCTCTATCCGGGGCTGCGTACCGCTTTCCTCCATATGCGCGAGGCCATGGATGCGCTGGGCGAGGCGGACCGCGATCGCGTTCTCGTGGTCAGCGCCCTGCCCGGCTTCACCGCGAAATGGCTCGCTCCGCGGCTCTACCGCTTCGCCGAGGCGCATCCTGAGATCGATGCGCGCGTCTCGTCGTCGGGCGCGCTCGCCAATTTTCGGACCGATGGCGTGCATGTCGCGCTACGCAACATGCCCGTCGATTTCGTCGACGAGCCCGATCTGGTCTACGAGCGCCTGTTCGAGGCGTCATACACGCCGGTGTGCAGCCCGAAACTGATCGAACGGCTCGGCGCCTTCGATACGCCCGAGGTCCTGCGCAAGGCGCCGCTGATCCACGACGATTCCCTGTCCACCTGGACGAAGACCATCGGCTGGCCCGAATGGTTGTCGCGCGCCGGCGTGGCGGATTTTGACGCCTCGCGTGGATTGCGTTTCTCGAGCGCCGATCACGCGCTCGATGCGACCGTGGAGGGCGCGGGCGTGCTGCTCGCGTCGGACGTTCTGGCCTATGACGAATTACGGACGGGGCGGCTGGCGATGCCCTTCGACCTCAGGATGCCCTCGGGGCGGGTCTATTGCGTCGTCGCGCCGAAGCGCCTGCAGGACCGCCCCAACGTGCGCGCGTTTCGCGACTGGGCGAAGGCCGAGGCGGCAGCGATGAAATGGGATGCGTGCAAAGGCGAAGATACCCGCCCGCTGCCACATGACATCCGTCAATCGCGCAAGCCCCGGCGGCACAAAGATTAGATCGTAGGCGCCCAAGCGCGCGGCAAATGCGGCTGGCGCATCTGCGAAATTTACAATTCCTGAACGTCTTGAGCTTGATCGCGCGCCGGTTTGCCCGTGCAGCAGTCAGTTTCGCGACTTTCTTGAAGGGCGCGTCGGCCACAAGGCGCGACTGGCGCCCACCTTGCTTTTTCACTGCCCGGAAGCGCGCCAAAGCCAACCCCACGGCGCGCCGAAGCCAAGAGCAGAGGGTGATACATGGCATATCTGGCCCCATCGGAATTCGCCACGAAGATGGTCGACGCAGGCGAATCCAAGATTTTCATGTCGACGCGCGACACGGTGATCCGCGCCTACATGGCCGGCGCGATCCTCGCGCTTGCCGCCTGGATGGCGGTGACGATCAACGTCAACACCGGCCAGCCGCTCGCCGGCGCGATCCTGTTTCCGGTCGGCTTCATCATGCTCTACCTGCTGGGCTTCGACCTGCTGACGGGCGTGTTCGTTCTGGCGCCGCTCGCGCTGTTCGACAAAAGGCCCGGCGTGACGGTCGCGGGCGTCTTGCGCAACTGGGGCCTTGTCTTCGTCGGCAATTTCGCGGGCGCTTTGACGGTCGCCTTCATGATGGCCTTCGTGACGACATTCGGCTTCACGCAGGAAGCGGACAAGGTCGGCAAGGTCATCAGCAATGTCGGCGAAGCGCGTACGCTCGGCTACGCCTCGCACGGCTTCTCGGGCATGGTCACGCTGTTCATGCGCGGAATGCTCTGCAACTGGATGGTTTCGACCGGCGTCGTCGGCGCGATGATCTCGACCCATGTCAGCGGGAAGATCATGGCCATGTGGATGCCGATCTTCCTGTTCTTCTACATGGTGTTCGAGCACTCGGTCGTGAACATGTTCCTGTTCCCGGCGGGCCTCATGCTGCATGCGCCCTTCTCGGTGATGGACTATTTCATCTGGAACGAAATCCCGACCGCGCTCGGCAATCTCGTCGGCGGCCTCGCCTTCACCGGCCTGACCTTGTACGCCACGCACGTCCGCACGCAGCCCAAGCGCGCCGCCGTGCAGATGGCGCCGGCGGAATAAGGCGGGCCATTGCTGCGAGAGGCCCCGTCGCGTGACGGGGCCTTTTTTGTGGGGCGAACATGACGGGCAAATTGCGCGTATCGATCGGCCAGTTTTCGGATCGCGGCCACAAGGAAACCAACCAGGACTTCTACGGCGCTCTCGTGCCGGAAGAGCCGGATCTCGGCCTCAAGGGCGTGGCCGTCGCCATCGCCGACGGCATCAGTTCGAGCGACGTCAGCGAGGTCGCCGCTGAATCGGCGGTAAAGTCGTTCCTTCTCGACTACTACTGCACCTCGCCCGCATGGTCCGCGAAGACCGCCGCGCAACGCGTGATCGCGGCGGCGAATTCCTGGCTACACGCGCAGAACCAGCGCAGCTTTCGCGCCTACGAGAAGGATCGCGGCTATGTCACGACCTTCGATGCGCTGGTGCTGAAGGGCGCGCAGGCGCATCTCTTTCACATCGGCGACTCGCGCATCTATCGCGTCTCGGGCGCCTCGCTCGAGCAGCTCACCAACGACCACCGCGTCGTCATATCGTCGAAGGAATCCTACCTCGGCCGCGCGCTCGGCGTGAATGCGCAGGTCGAGATCGATTATCGCGCGGAGAATGTCGTCGCCGGCGATGTCTTCATACTCGCGACCGATGGCGTCTACGATTTTGTCGAACCCGCATCCGTCGTGAAGACGATCCGCGAAGCCGCCGATCTCGACAGCGCCGCGCGAAAAATCGGCGAAGAGGCGCTTTCGCGCGGCAGCGACGACAATCTGACGATCCAGATCGTGCGCGTCGAGGAGACGCCCAGGGCGGCTGCGAGCGATGTCGCGCAGGGTGTGGCAAATCTGCCCTCCCCGCCGATGCTCGAGGCGCGCCAGGAGTTTGACGGCTACCGCATCCTGCGCCGCCTGCATTCTTCCGCGCGCAGCCACATCTATCTGGCGCAGGACATCGACAGCGGCGCGATCGTCGCCTTGAAGGCGCCGTCCGTCGATCTGCGCGACAACGCCGCCTACATCAGGCGCTTCATGCTGGAGGAATGGGTCGCGCGTCGCCTGACGAGCGCCTATGTGCTGAAGGCGAGCCCGGTCGAGCGCCCACGCAACTTCCTCTACGTCGCCTTCGAATACGTGGAGGGACAGACGCTCGCGCAATGGATGATCGACAATCCGAAACCGCAGCTCTCGCAGGTGCGCGACATCGTCGACCAGGTCGCGCGCGGGCTGACCGCTTTCCACCGCAAGGAAATGGTGCATCAGGATCTGCGGCCGGCGAATGTGATGATCGATCGCGCGGGCGTGGCGAAGATCATCGACTTCGGTTCGACACGCGTCGCCGGCGTTGCGGAAACCGCAAACGCGGAGGCGAATGCCGAAGTGCTCGGCACCGTGCAATACACGGCGCCCGAATATTTTCTCGGCGAAGGCGGCTCGGCGCGCTCGGACGTCTATTCGCTCGCCGCCATGGCCTATCACATGCTGACGGGCCGCCTGCCCTATGGCGCGCAGGCCGCGCACGCGCGCACTCGCGCGCAGATGAAGCGCCTCGCCTATACGCCCGCGCGCGACAGCGGGCGCGACATGCCCGCCTGGGTCGATGGCGCGCTGCGCAAGGCGCTTGCGATCGACCCCGCGCAACGTTTCGCGGAACCGATGGAATTCGCCAACGCTTTGCGCAATCCGGTGATTGATGGCGAACCGTCGCGGTTGATCGAACGCGACCCGCTGAAATTCTGGAAGATGGTGTCGGCGCTGCTGGCGGCGGCGGTGGTGGGGCTGTTGTTCGTGGTGGCGCGGCGGTAGAGGCGCGCTCAATCCGAAAGCTGGCATTGGGAACCGCTGTGACGGACGGAAGGCGGTCACTCGGCCCACGGACCGTCATGCCCGGCCTTGTGCCGGGCGTCCACGCCAGCGAGCGCAGCGATCGTCTCCCGAAAGTCCGACTCCAAGTCGGACGCATCGATGAACGGCACGGCGTGGATGGCCGGGACAAGCCCGGCCATGACGGCATGGGTTGTGTCCACACCCGGTCGAAAGCAGCCTCCCCCTGCGTGACCGGAAGCATTCCCGCGCTATCCGCGCCAACACTGACAGGGCAGTATGCCATCCAAGTCTTGGGAGCGCCGGGATGCATCCGATCTTGATGAAGATCGCCGCGGAGCTGAACGAGGCGGGAGACGATCCCGGCCTGCGCTATCGCTTCGCGCTCGCCTGCGTCGAGGATGTCGCGGCCAATCTGGAAGACGACGAGGTCATCCGCGCCTTCGGCAAGTTCAAGGATTTGCTCGCGTCCTTCGACAATCGGCCGCTCGACGAGATCGAAGTTCTGGCGAACGAATTGAAAGGCCTGTCGCAAAGCCACCCGGGCTCGAAATCGATCGACGGAACCCGGCATGCGGCGGTTTCCGCGACCTATGCGCTCGCACGGGCGGTCGACGGCGACGCCGTCAACGCGGCGGCCTATGCCGCCTATTCGAGCGTCTACGGCTATGGCGGCTATGCCGTGAACGATCCGGACTCTTTTGCCGAAGCGCACCAGAAACAGCTGGACTGCTTGCGGCGGCTCATGTCGACGCGGCGGTGAAGCGCCCGTGATCGGTCGACCGTCGCGCGCACGTCGCCCCGCTCGACGCCTTGAGTTGCGACGCCTTGAGTTGCGACGCCGGCAACACTTGAAAGCAAAAATTATCGAAAATTATTGGAACATTTTCATTAGTTCTTGGTTTATTCAGTATTAATGTGGTCTCCCGTTGCGTATTGCTTCGCCTTCGCTTTATTGATGCCCGGGTACGACAAACATCCGCAAGGAACCGGGCGCATGGCGACCAATCTCACCCTGAATGTGAACGGCGTGAACTACAGTGTCGCGGTTGCCGATACGAGCATGCCGCTGCTCTGGGTCCTGCGGGACATGATCGGACTTACCGGCACGAAATATGGGTGCGGCATCGAGGTCTGCGGCGCCTGCACGGTTCTGGTGAACGGCCAGCGTGAACATTCCTGCGTCTTCGACGTCGGATCGGCCGTCGGCAAGCAGATCGTGACGGTCGAGGGTCTGGCCAAGGACGCGCAGGGGCAGAAGGCGCAGGCGGCCTGGATCGCCAATCAAGTGCCGCAGTGCGGCTATTGCCAACCCGGCATGCTGACGGCCACCGTCGGCGCGATGAAGGCCGGACATCACGGCTCCGAGATCATGTCCGAAGTCGACCATATCTGCGTCTGCGGCACTTACAGCCGGATCGCCAAGGCGACTCAGGCCCTTTAACGGCGCCTTCTCTTCATTCCGCATTTCGAACTTTCCCGACGCTTCCGAAAGGATCGAGCGATGGACCGACTGGCTTCCTCCTCTGACTCTGTATCGATCAATCGCCGTGCTTTTCTCGGCGGCGGCGCAGCCGCGCTCGTCGTGCCGTTCACCGTGTCCTTTTCCGCCCGTGCGCAGGCAGCCGGATCGACGCTCGGCGCCTATCTCAAGATCGACAGCACAAATGTCGTGACCGTCTATGTCGGCTCGACCGAGATGGGCCAGGGCATCATGACCGGCCTCGCGCAACTGGTCGCCGAGGAACTGATGCTTTCCTGGAGCCAGGTGCGCGGCGAGCAGGCGCTCGCGTCGAGCGCTAGTCCCAACCCCTACGGCAATCCGCTGTTCGGCATGCAGCTGACCGGCGGCAGCACGAGCATGCGCGGCTGGTACCTGCCGATGCGGAAGGCCGCCGCCATCGCGCGCGAGCAATTGCTGGCCGCCGCCCGCCAGCTCTATGGCGGCGCATGGACTCTCAAGGCCGGCGGACAGGTCACGAACGGCCCCGTCGCCTATCCATTCAGCGCACTGGTGGCGACCGCCGTGACGATACCGCCGCTGACCAGTCCGACCCTCGCCACGACCAGCACCGTCATCGGCAAGAAGATGCCGCGGCTCGATATTCCGGCGAAGGTCAACGGCTCGGCGATATTCGGCATCGATGTCCGCGTACCCGGCATGGTCTACGCGTCCGTTGTCCATTGTCCGACATTGACCGGCAAGGTCGCCTCCATGCCCACAACGGCCGCTGGCGCGCTGGCGCTGGTCAATCTGGGCAATGCGGTCGGCGTCGTCGCCAACGACACGTGGACGGCGATGAAGATCGCCAGATCGCTGGCGTCGAAGATCGCCTGGACGCAGCCCGCCAACATGGCGACGCTGGATTCCGCGCTCGTGCAGGCCAATGGCCGCGCGCTGGCGCAGGCCACGAACGTTGCGCCGAAGATCTACGAGACGACCGGCGCGGTCGATCCGGCCATCGTGCTTGCGTCGACGCGCAAGGTCGACGCGCTCTACCAGACGCCGTTCCTCGCGCACGCCTGCATGGAGGTTCTCAACTGCACGGCGAGCGTTACGGCAACGTCCTGCGAAGTCTGGGCGCCGACGCAGGGGCAGCAATTCTGCATTCCCACCATCCAGGCGATCACGGGTCTCGCGCCGGCGCAAATCACGGTGCACACGACATTTCTCGGCGGCGGCCTCGGACGCAAGATCGAGCAGGACTACATCGCTCAGGCCGTGACAATAGCCAAGGCCGTCGGCAAGCCGGTGAAGCTGACATGGTCGCGCGAGCAGGATTTCAAGAACGACAAGTATCGCCCGACCGCCGCGATGCGCGTGCAGCTCGGCGGCCTCGATTCCAACGGCGCGATCACGGCTATGCTCTATCGGAACGTCTCGACGTCCATCAACGGACAGAAGGGCAATCCCGAGGATACAGGCGCTGTCGCGGGCGCCGTCGGTCTGCCCTACCCGATCGTCAATCGAAGGGTCGAATTCGTCGCCAATCCCTGCGATGTCCCTCTCGGCTACTGGCGGTCTGTCGGCGAGTCCTACAACATATTCGCGATCGAGAGCGCCATCGACGAGTTGGCGCTGGCGCTCGGCCGCGATCCCATGGCGTTGCGCAAGAGCCTGCTGGTCGCGGACGCGCGCGCGCGCGGCGTGGTCGATGCGGTCGACAAGATGAGCGGCTGGTCGACCTCCACGGCGCCCTCCGGCAGCGCGCGCGGCGTCGCCTTCATGAAGGGGTTCGGCAGCTATATCGCGCTCGTTGTGCAGGTCTCCCGCAAGACCGACGGGACGATCAAGGTCGACAAGGCTTTCTGCGCCATCGATTGCGGCGTCGCGATCAATCCGGATTCCATCGAGGCGCAGGTGCAGGGCGGCATCATCCATGGACTGACCGCCGCGTTATGGGGCGAGGCCGTCATCGTCAATGGAGCGCCGAAACCCGGCAACTTCAGCAACTACCGCGTCGCCAAGGCGCGCGATGTGCCGCAGATGAGCGTCGCCGTCATCGCGAGCACGGCCGCGCCGGGCGGCGTCGGCGAGACCGGCGTGCCCTGCGTGGCGCCCGCGATCGCCAACGCCTGGGCCAAACTGAGCGGTCAGCGCATCCGCACGCTCCCCTTCTACTCCGGCGCGACCATGTCCGGGCTGTAGACGGTCCTTTGCGTACCGATCAGTTTCGGCAGCGGATGTAGGTCTTTCCGTCCATCCGAAGCCGGCTACGGCCGAGCGGCGCGAGAGTCGCGCTTTCCCGCCGCCCGTTCCTGCTCCTCCGGTAGTCGTCCCAGAATTCGAAGCAGAGTAGCGACAATTTCACGGCCTTCCCCGAAGGCTCGACCTTCTGGAGGCGGCAATGGCGCTCGTACTGGTCGAAAAGTGGCGCGGGCCTGCCATTTTCCCGGCCGCCGAGATTGATGAGCGTTCCCGAACCCGGTCCCTCCCGGTTGCGACACTCTTTTGGGGTTCGCGCCCATGCGCCCTCGAAGAATTCGGCGGCCGGCGCCGCCGTCGTCCAGAGCGCGAGGATGATTGCGGCCGGGACCAAGCGTCGGAACATCGAAAGCCCCTGCTTTGAGACGCGCGGCGCGCTTGCTCATGACAGTGCGAATGCGCATGATGATTCGACAGACATACCAGCGCAATGGCGCAACAAGGAGCAGGCGTTCAATGAAACTCGTCCGTTACGGCAAGGCCGGAAAGGAAAAGCCCGGCGTGATCGACGCCAAGGGCAAGCTGCGCGACTGCTCGGACATCGTGTCGGACTGGGCCGGCGATGAACTCGCCCACAAACATATCAAGAAGGTCGCCAAGGCGCTGAAGAACGGCGAACTCAAATCTGTCTCGGGATCGCCGCGCATCGGCGCCTGCGTCGGGCGGCCCGTCAATTTCGTCGCGGTCGGGCTGAACTACGCCGACCACGCGGCCGAATCCAACATGCCGATCCCCGCCGAGCCGATCCTGTTCAACAAGGCCCCGAACTGCATCGTCGGCCCGAACGACGACGTCGTCATCCCGAAGGGTTCGAAGAAGACCGACTGGGAAGTCGAGCTCGGCATCGTCATCGGCAAGAAGGCGTCCTACGTTTCCGAAGAGGACGCGCTCGACCATGTCGCGGGCTATTGCCTGGCCAACGATGTCTCGGAGCGCGAGTTCCAGCTGGAGCGCGGCGGCAATTGGATGAAGGGCAAGAGCGCCCCCACCTTTGGCCCCCTCGGCCCCTGGCTGGTGACGCAGGACGAGGTCGGCGACGTGCAGGATCTCGGCATGTGGCTCGACGTCAACGGCGCGCGCATGCAGACGGGGTCGACCAAGACCATGATCTTTGGGTGCAAGAAAATCGTGTCCTACATCTCGCAATTCATGACGCTCGAAGTCGGCGACGTCATCGTCACCGGCACGCCGCCCGGCGTCGGCGCGGGCAAGAAGCCGCCTGTGTTCCTGAAGGCCGGCGACACGATGAGCCTCGGCATCGACAAGCTCGGCGAGCAGGCCTGCAGGGTGGTGGGTTACGAGGACTGATCGAACGCGATGTCATCCCCGCGAAAGCGGGGATCCAGCGCCTCGCATTGTGCTGACAAATGGATGCCCGCTTTAGCGGGCATTTTTTGTCACAGCCCCAGCATCAGCTCGCAATTCTGCACGGCCGCGCCCGACGCGCCCTTGCCGAGATTGTCGAGCCGCGCGACGAGGACCGCCTGACGCCTGCCTTCGTTGGCGTAGACCATGAGTTCCAGATCGTTCGTGCCGTTCAGCGCGAGCGCGTCGAGCCGGCCGGAATTGTCGGGATGGACGACGCGCACGTAGCGCTGGCCGGCATAGTGCGTCAACAGCGCGGCCTCGAGATCGGCGGCTTTCGGCTTGCCCGGAAGCGCGTCGAGATGCAGCGGAACATTGACCAGCATGCCCTGCCGGAAATTGCCGACCGCCGGCACGAACAGCGGGCGGGTTGTCAGCGCAGACCATTTGACGATTTCGGGCACATGCTTGTGCTCGAGGCCGAGCCCGTATTCCTCGAACAGCGGCGCCTTGTGCGTCTCGTAGGCCTCGATCATTTGCCGCCCGCCGCCCGAATAGCCCGACACGGCGTTTATGGTCAGCGGAATGTCGGCCGGAATCAGGCCCGCGTCGACCAGGGGCCGCAGGAGCGCGATCGCGCCCGTTGCATAACATCCGGGATTGGACACTTTTCGCGCGCGCTTGATGGCGTCGCCCTGCCCGGCCGCGAGTTCCGGAAATCCGTAGGTCCAGCCGTCGGCGACCCGGTGCGCGGTCGAGGCGTCGAGCAGGCGCGGGCCATCCGCGCCGAGGCTTTCGACGATCGCGGCGGTTTCGCGCGCGGCGTCGTCGGGCAGACAGAGAATGGCGAGATCGACCGAAGCGAGTAGCTCGGTCTTGGCGCCTGAATCCTTGCGCCGCTCCGGGTCGATCGAGACAAGTTCGATGCCCTTGTGAGGGCCGAGCTTTTCCCGGATCTCGAGGCCGGTCGTGCCTGCCTCTCCGTCGATGAAGATTCTTGCCGCCATGGGAAGCCCTGAACAATGCGATTGATCGGGGCCTTATAAAGGTTCGGCGCGCGCATGTCGCGCGCGCCGAAATCTCACCAGCCCGGCGCTTGCGCCGAGGCTGCATTCGGGACCCTAGCGGCGCTTGCCGCGCCTGCCCGCCACGCGCCGACGCAGCGTCAACGCGATCGCCGCACGGCGATCAGGTCAGGTTACCGGCGATGCCGCTGAACTTGGCCGACATGGTCGTGCCGAGCTGGACGCTTCTATTTACGCC
>JAGRKN010000396.1 GCA_020442275.1 Rhodoblastus sp.
AGGGCGTGACGGATGTGGCCCGCGGGATCGACCTGTTCCATGCGACGAGTGTGCACCGCCTGTTGCAGGAATTGCTGGACCTGCCGGCGCCCGATTATCGGCATCACCGGCTGATTCTCGACGAGGGCGGCGGCAAGCTGTCGAAAAGCCGGGGCTCGACAACGCTGCGCGACCTGCGCGCCGAGGGCGCGACGCCGGATGACATCAGGGGGATGGTCGGGCTCGCCTGAGCCGGGTCAGCGCGGCAGCAGCGGGGCGAGCGCCATTCCGAGCGGATTTGCGGGATCGACCAGCAGTTTCAGCGCCATGGCGCAGGCCACGACGACCAGCAGCGGGCGGATGAGGCGTGCGCCGAGCCGCATGGCCAAGTGGGCGCCGACCTGCGCGCCCAGAAAGGCGAAAAGCGCCATGGCGAGCCCGACGGGCCAGACGACCGTCCCGGTCGCCGCGTAGAGGCCGAGCGAACCCAAGTTGCTGGCGGCGTTGGCGATCTTGGTATGGGCGGTGGCGCGCAGGACGCCGTAGCCCAGCAGGGTGACGAAGCCGATCATATAGAAGGAGCCCGCGCCCGGCCCGAACACGCCGTCGTAGAAGCCGACCAATGGGGCGACCGTCCCGGCGAATAGGGCGGGGGCGATCCGGGCCCGCGCGTCCCTGTCCGAGAGGCGCGGCGCGAACAGGAAATAGAGGGCGATCGCGGCAAGCAGGATGGGCGCGAGGGCTTCCAGCGCGCGGCGGTCGACATGGGTGACTGACAGGGCGCCGAGGACCGAGGCCGCGCCCGCAACCAGAGCGACCGGCGCCGCCGCCCGCCAGTCGACCATTTTCGCACGGGCGAAGGCGAGGGCCGAGGATATCGCGCCAGCCGCGCCCTGCGCCTTGTTGGTGGCGATCGCGGTCACGGGGTCGAGGCCCGCCAGCATCAGGGCGGGCACGGTGATGAGCCCGCCGCCGCCGCCGATAGCGTCGACACAGCCGGCAAGGCCGGCGACGGCGCAGAGCAGGGCGAGGGTCTGGGGATCGACGCCGATCATCGGCGGCTGGATTGGCGCGGCCTCAATTCGAGGCGCTGCGCGCGGCGACGCGGGTGGCGTTGGGCGCCTTGGCCATGAGGGCGTCGATGCGATCGCGCTCGCGCTTGAAGTCGGCAAGCATCTTGCCGTCCATTTCGCGGGTGCGGGCGAGCTTGACGCGCATCGGATCGACGAAATGGCTGTTGACCATGACCTCGTAATGGAGGTGTGGGCCGGTCGAAAGGCCCGAGGAGCCGAGATAGCCGATCGTCTGGCCCTGGCGGACGCGCACGCCCTCGCTAATGCCGCGCGCGAAGCCGGACATGTGGTTGTAGGCGGTCACATAGCCGTTGGCGTGCTGGATCTCGACGCGGCGGCCATAGCCCGAGTGCCAGCCGGCAGTCAGGACCGTGCCATTTCCGGAGGCGAAGATCGGCGTGCCGATCGGCGCCGCGAAATCCACGCCGGTGTGCATTTTCGAATAGCCGAGAATGGGATGGTAGCGCACGCCGAAGCCCGAGGTGATCCGCGCTGTCGCGATCGGCTGGCGAATGAGGAACTTGCGGGTGGAGCGGCCGTTCTCGTCGTAATAGTCGACCAGACCGTCGTCCGGTGTCCGGTAGCGGTAATATTTGAACGTCTCGTCGCGGGCCGTGATCGAGGCGAACAGGAGCTTGTCGCGATCCTCGCGCTCCTCGCTATCGTCGTAGAACACCTCGACGGAATCGCCCGGCTGCACCGCGCGCTGAAAATCGATGTCGTTGGCGAAGACGCGGACGAGGTCGGAGATGATCTGCTTGGGCATCTCCTGCTTGAGGGCGGTCTGGTACAGCGAGTCGTACAGGCGCATGCCCGTCTCGTCCTCGTCGTCGTCGTCGGCGCGTTTGCCCTTGCGCGCGGGCGCCGCCGTCTGAACGGCGCGCTCGACCTGCACGTAATGGCCCTCGTCCGTGATGGCGACGGTCGCCTCGATACGGTCGTCGGAATGGATGGTCACGCGCGCGAGCGTCATGTTCTTGCCGGAGCCGTCGAGGTCGGCGAACAGAAGCTTGATGCGACGACCCTCGGAGGCGACGTTGTCGGCCTTGCGGCCGCCGAGCGCGGCGACGATCTCGGCCGCTTGCTGGCGGGGGACGGAATTGGCCCGCAGCACGTCCTGAAGGGTTTCGCCGTGGCGCACGACCACCAGGCGCTCGGACATCTGGGTCGGCTGCTTGTCGGCCTGCGGCGGCTGGGACTTGGAAATGAGCGTGACGTTCTCGGGCACCATCTTCACCTCAATCGAGGAGAAGGGAGTCGAGGAGACCACGGGTTCGCCGACATTGGCGTAGGCCAGGCCCGGACCCGCCACCCGGCTGGTGCGCATCAGCAGCATTTGCGCCGGCAGCTGCATAGGCGCGCGGGCGCCGGCCGCAGCGACGGTCTTGAGATATTCGTTGACCTGGGCCTGCGCCTCCTCGACCGACAGCTGCGCGGGTTGAAAGCCGATCGGTTCGGCGGAGAGATCCCGCATGACGAAGGCGACTTCGGCGTCGTCGACCTTGATGTCGGTTTCCTCGGGCGCGGCGGCGGCCTCTCCGCGGGCGCTGGCGAGCAGGCGCAGCGGGTTGAACGCCGGAACCTCGTCGCCGAGGCCGGCGTCGGCGAGGGTGAGCGAGGTCGCGACCCGCGTGAAGGTCTGGGTGCGGATGATTTCCCGGTCGCCGACGCGCACGGCCACGGGAGCCTTGAAACTCTGTTTGGCCGCGACGATGTCCACGGCCTTGACCAGGCGATCGCCCTTGCGGGGATTTACGCCCGAATCCCGCTCTTCCTTGCGGATGACCTGAGCGGCCTGCGGGGTCTCGGCCTGGTAGTTGTGGCGGTCGAGCGAGCTGAAAGCGGCCGCCCCGATGAGCGCCGCGCCGGAAAGCCCCGTCAGGATCGTGCCGGCCAGCCAGTGGAAAGAAATGCGCCGATGGTCGTCTTCCGAACGGCGTCCGCCGTCCGCCTCGATCGGGGGCTCATCGCCCAGCACGACTGCGACGGCGCGCAGCGGCTGGTGTCCTCCGATCGAGAATGGCGATCGCACTTGAATTCGATCCGTCGTTTCAGGCGCCTGGACCGCCGTACCACGGCGACACGCGCAAATGAACCCCGCCGGCGCATTCATCGAACCGACACAAGCCCGCGGACCAAGCCTGCCGATCGTGGCTCAAGTTGGGCGCGAAGATTTTTTGCGCGCCGCAGCGCGCCGGAGCAGAAATTGTGCGCCGCAAAACCCCGGAATTCCTCAGAAAATGAACTTTTTCGAACTTTTTTTGAATCGGTTGTTGACACCTGAACGGGGCCGGAGCTATACACCGCCCATCGACGACGTCGCTGCTGACGCGGCCGGCGCGGTTCGGAACCTTCTCGAGACTTCTCGGGTGTGACCAAACTCTGATCAGTAGAGATCAGAGCGAGGTCGGTTCGGCCCGCTAAGGTTGTGAGGCGACTTCGCCCAAGTCTTTCGGAAGCCTACGGTTTCCACCAAGACGCTGCTGTTTGACAATTGAATCGGAAGAAAGAGAAACGTGGACGGCGGAAGTCCTTGCGGACCCGCTCCTTCGGGAGCGCGTCGAAGAGACAAATGACGGTCACGTTTACTCAAACACA
>JAGRKN010000397.1 GCA_020442275.1 Rhodoblastus sp.
TTCTCCATCTGGCGCTTGACGCGCGTGCGGATGCGCTTCTCGACCTGAAGGACCGAGATTTCGCTTTCCATCAGCTGCAGGCACTTTTCCAGCCGCTTGGAAACGAGCGGCATTTCGAGCACCGCCTGCTTGTCGGCGATCTTGACGGCGAGATGCGAGGCGACGGTGTCGGCGAGCTTCGAATAATCCTCGATCTGCGTGACGGCCGCCACGACTTCCGGCGACACCTTCTTGTTCAGCTTCACGTAGTTCTCGAACTCGGACACGACGGAGCGGCCGAGCGCCTCGACCTCCACCTGGTCCTCGGCGCCATCGGCGACGGCCTCGGCGTCGGCCTCGTAATATTCGTCTGTGCGCACGTATTTGCGGACCTCGGCGCGCGACACGCCCTCGACCAGAACCTTGACGGTGTTGTCGGGAAGCTTGAGGAGCTGCAGCACGGTCGCCAGCGTGCCTGTCTTGTAAATGGCGTCGGCTGCCGGATCGTCCTCGGAAGCGTTCTTCTGCGTGGCGAGCAGGATGTAGCGGTCGGACCGCATCACCTCTTCCAGCGCGCGAATCGATTTGTCGCGACCGACGAAGAGCGGCACGATCATGTGCGGGAAGACGACAATGTCCCTCAACGGCAGAACCGGATAGCTCTCGACGGAGCCGGGCTTGGGGAGGGCGCGCTTCTGTTCGGTCATTTTGTCCTGTCCTTTCTGTCCCTCGTCCGCCCTGTCGGCGCGGGCGAAGGCTGAACGCACGGATTCTCCCAAGCACGAATCGCGCCGGTTTATCCTACGTTCCCGCGGCAGGGCCCGAAAGCGCCCCCCGCAACGGAGGGGAAATGGGCGCCGCAGCGTGTCTTTTCAACTCTGGAACTCGCGCCGCATACGCGTCCGGAATCTAACCGGCTCCCGGGCCTGGACGCTATACTCGGCAAGCTGGCGGGAAGCTGCGCGCTTGTCAGCTTTCCCAAAAAGTACTGACAAATCCTTGCCGGCGATCGATCGCAGCCGCCTTTCCTGGCTTAACGGCGCCTCAACCCCGGGCGCATAGCCTGTCGCGGTTTCCCGGATAAGCCGATGATTTCACGCGCCCTGTTCCTCCTGATCGCGCTGCTCGCCGCGCCGACGCTGGCGTTTTGCCTGTTCTGCATGCAACCGGGGCCGGGCGGGATTGCAGCCCTTGCATTTGCGGCAGCGACGCTTGGCGCATTCGCCGGCAGGGTGGATTGGCGGGCGCCGGTCGAAGCGGGACGGACCGCGGTCTGCCTCCTGATCGGCCTTGCTCTCGCCCTGATTGCGGGCGGCGGCCACTTTTTCTACCAGACCGACGACTGGACCATGCGGGACGCGGTCCTGCTGGACCTGATCCGCAACCCCTGGCCCGTGCCGTACGCGTGGGACGGGCATGCGCCGCTCACCATGCTGCGCGCGCCGCTCGGCATGTATCTGACGCCGGCGCTGGTCGGCAAAGCTCTGGGCGAGCGCGCCGGCGATCTGGCGATGCTCGCGCAAAACGGCGTGATGTTCGGCCTGATCCTGCGCGTCTTCATGGCCTATGCCGACAGCCGTCGCGCCGGATGGATCACGGTCGCCTTCTTCGTGCTGTTCAGCGGCGTCGACATTCTCCCCTGGGGTCTGCTGCGAATGCAGGGCGCCTCGATCGCGATGATGCCGCATGTCGAAGTCTGGACCGGGCGATTCCAGTATTCGTCGCATGTCACGGAAATGCTGTGGTCTCCCAACCACGCCCTGCCCGGCTGGTGCTTCGTCGCGGCTTACGAGGCGTGGCGGCGCGGCAAGGCGCCTGCGACCGCGCTCGCCGTCGTGTTCGCGGCCTGCCTGCTGTGGTCGCCGCTGGCGGCGCTCGGCGCCCTGCCGTTCCTCATTCTGGCGGGCCTGCGCGATCTGAGCGAGCGCAGGCTGACCGCGCGCGGCTTCGCCGAAGCCGCGCTTGCGGCGATTTCGGTCGTGCCCGTGGCGATCTACCTGACGCGGGACGCCGGCGCCGTCTCGCAGCGCTGGCTGTTCCGCGAGGACGGCTTCGTCCTGTCCTACCTCATGTTCCTCGCCTTCGAGCTCGGCCCGTTCGTCGCGCTTCTGGCGCGCGACCCGGTCACGCGGGCGACAAAAGGATGGGAGCGCGCCGAAATCGTACTGATGCTGGCTGTCCTCGCGCTTATCCCGTTCTATCTGATCGGCGACGCCAACGATTTCGCGATGCGCGTGTCCATTCCCGCCCTCGCGCTGCTCGCGCTACGCGCGGCGGGCGCTTTCAACCGGGCATGGCGGTTCGACCGTCTGGCGAGCCAGCGCTGGGTTCTGGCGGCGCTCGCGCTGGCCGCCGTCACGCCCCTGTCCGAGATCGGACGCAATCTCGTCTTCGCGCGCTCGGCGATGAGCCCGTGCAACGTCGTCGAAGCGTTCAAGGCGGGACCCGCGACCACGCTCGGGGCGGACGGACAGGCCGTGCTCTATGTCGCGGACGCGGCAGCGTTCGAGACAATGTCGTGGCTGTTCCGCCTGCCCTCCAGCGCGCCGGAAGGGCGGGTGCGGCCGACCTGCTATCCGCCGACGCGCCGGTTCGTGTTCAGCGATCCGTGACGACGGCCATCGTTAACGAAAGCTAAATCAGCCGCCGACTAAGCTGCGGCCTGCACGAGAGCGGCGATCGACGCTCTCGCCGGAATTGTATTTCATGAGCGAGCCCGCCCACGATCTTCGGCCGAGTCTGTCCGTTGTCGCGCCCTGCTACAACGAGGAAGCGGCGCTTCCACTCTTCGTCGAGCGGATGATGGACGCCTGCCAGCGCTTCGCTGGCGGCGCTTTCGAAATCATACTCGTGAACGACGGCTCCGCGGACAACACATGGGCCTGCATGCGCGCGCTGGCGACGACGCGACCCGGCGTGGTCGCGATCGATCTCGCGCGCAATCACGGGCATCAGCTCGCGGTCTCGGCGGGCCTCTCCGTCGCACGCGGGGAACGCGTCCTGGTAATCGACGCCGATCTGCAAGACCCGCCGGAATTACTCGGCGAGATGATGGCGCGCATGGACAATGGGTTCGACGTCGTGTTCGGCCGCCGTCGCGCGCGCGCCGGAGAAAGCGCCTTCAAGCGCGCGACCGCCCACGGGTTCTATCGTCTGCTGAGCCGCATTTCCGAGGTCGACATACCGGTCGACGTCGGAGACTTCCGACTCATGACGCGCGGCATCGTCGAGAAGCTGAACGCCATGCCGGAGCAGGACCGGTTCCTGCGCGGCATGGTGGCCTGGCTCGGCGGCCGGCAAACCGACGTGATGTACGATCGCGACACGCGCAGCGCCGGCCAGACCGGCTACAGTCTGGCGAAAATGCTGCGTCTGGCGGCGGCGGGCATCACGAGCTTCTCGACCGCGCCGCTGCAATTCGCCGCGCTCGCCACGGGTCTCGGCGTGGTCGTCGGCATCGGCATCGCGGCCTATGTCCTGCGAGCGGCCATCGCCGGAGAAACGGTGCCCGGCTGGACCAGCCTCGCGCTCGTACTTGTGTTCTTTTCCTGCGCGCAGCTCGCCTGTCTGGCGATCATGAGTCTCTACATCAGCGGCATCTTCAAGCAGGTGAAACAGAGGCCGCTGTTCCTGATCCAGGAGCGCGTGGCGAGCCCCGCGCCCATCGGGCTCGCGCCCGCGCGCATGCCGGCAATCGAAGAAGCGGCGACTGAAAAGCAAACGGCCGCCTGAGGCCGGGTTCGTAAAACAAACGGCGGCCTGAGGCCGACTTCGAAAAAAAACGGCGGCCCGAGGCCGCCGTCGCATGGCGCGGGTCTCGCCCGCGCGGCTCTGGTTCCAAAATCAGGCGGTCGCGCCCGCCGACTTGGCCTCCGCGTAGATGTAAAGCGGACGCGCTTTGCCATCCACGACCTCTGGCCCAATGACCACCTGCTCGACGCCGTCGAGGCCGGGCAGGTCGAACATCGTGTCGAGCAGAATGCCTTCCATGATCGAACGCAGGCCGCGCGCGCCGGTGCGGCGCTCGATCGCCTTGCGGGCGATCACGTTGAGCGCTTCGTCCTGGAAGGTAAGCTCGGTGTTCTCCATCTCGAACAGGCGCTGATACTGCTTGACCAGCGCGTTCTTCGGCTCGGTGAGGATCTTCTTCAGCGCATCCTCGTCGAGATCCTCGAGCGTCGCGATGACCGGCAAGCGGCCGACGAATTCCGGGATCAGG
>JAGRKN010000107.1 GCA_020442275.1 Rhodoblastus sp.
GTCGCCCTGCATCTCTGCCTTGAAGGAGCAGCCGACGCCGCAATAGGCGCAGGTCATCACGACGGAATGGTCGGGCTGGCCATGCGCGATCACGCTCTTTTCGGTCAGCGTCGCCGTTGGGCACGCCTGCACGCAGGCGCCGCAGGACACGCATTCGGAGCTGAGAAAGTCAGTCGACCCCGGAGCGACGCGCGACTCGAAGCCGCGCCCAGAAATTGTCAGCGCGAAAGTTCCCTGCGTCTCCTCGCAGGCGCGCACGCAACGATTGCAGACGATGCACTTGGAAGGATCGTAGATGAAATACGGATTGGACTCGTCTTTCGCATTGTCGAGGTGATTTTCGCCCGCATAGCCGTAGCGTACGTCGCGCAGGCCGACCGCGCCGGCCATATCCTGCAATTCGCAATCGCCATTGGCGGCGCAGGTCAGGCAATCCAGCGGATGATCGGAGATGTAGAGCTCCATCACGCCGCGCCGCAGTTTTGCGAGCCGGTCCGTCTGCGTACGCACCACCATACCGGCTTCCGCCGGCGTCGTGCAGGAGGCGGGCGTTCCCTTGCGCCCCTCGATCTCGACGAGACAAAGGCGGCAGGAACCGAACGGCTCCAGCGAATCCGTCGCGCACAATTTCGGAATCTTCGTGCCAAGCGTCATGGCCGCCGCCATCACGGACGTGCCTTTCGGCACGCTCACGGCGACGCCATCGACAGTCAGAGTCACGATTTCGTCGCTCGTGCGGATTGGCGTGCCGAAATCGACTTCCTTGATGAGGCTTGCAGCTTCGGCCGGGCGCATCCTGACCTCCTATTCCGCAGCCGCGCGCTGCGGGGCGCGGCGGAAATCTTCGGGGAAATGACGCAGCGCGCTCATGACGGGCATGGGCGTAAGGCCGCCCATCGCGCAGAGTGAGCCATCGGTCATCAATTGGTTCAGATCGTCGAGGACGCCAAAATTCTTTTCGCGCTCGACGCCGGCGACGATGCGATCGATGGTCTCGACGCCGCGCACGGCGCCGATGCGACAGGGCGTGCACTTGCCGCAGCTTTCCTTCGCGCAGAATTCGAAGGCGAAGCGCGCTTGACGAGCCATGTCGACGCTGTCGTCGAACACGGCGATGCCGCCGTGTCCGAGCATGGCGCCGATCGCGGCGAAGGCCTCGTAATCGAGCGGCGTGTCGAACTGGCTTGCGGGAAGATAGGCGCCGAGCGGACCGCCGACCTGCACGGCGCGGATCGGACGGCCGGAGCGTGTGCCGCCGCCAAAATCTTCGATCAGGTCGCGCAACGTCGCGCCGAAGGCGAGTTCGACGAGGCCGCCGCGCTTTACATTGCCGCCGAGCTGGAACGGCAGCGTGCCGCGCGAGCGGCCAAGGCCATAGTCCGCATAGGCCTGCGGCCCATCAGCGAGAATCGAAGGAACGGCGGCGAGCGACAAGACGTTGTTGACGATCGTCGGTTTGCCGAACAGTCCTTCGAGCGCGGGCAGCGGGGGCTTGGCGCGCACCACGCCGCGCTTGCCTTCGAGGCTTTCGAGCAGCGAGGTCTCCTCTCCGCAGATATAGGCGCCGGCGCCCAGCCGCGCCTCCATGTCGAAGGCGCGACCAGATCCGAGCACGGAGGCGCCGAGCACGCCGGCTTTTCGCGCAATGTCGATGGCGGCCCGCATCGTGCGGAACGCGTGCGGATATTCCGAACGGATATAGACGAAGCCCTTTGTGGCGCCGACGGCGAGGCCTGCGATCGCCATGCCTTCGATCAGCAGGAAGGGATCGCCTTCCATCAGCATGCGGTCGGCGAACGTGCCGCTGTCGCCTTCGTCGGCGTTGCAGACGACGTATTTTTGCGCCGCCTGCGCATCGAGCACGGTCTTCCACTTGACGCCGGTCGGAAAGCCCGCGCCGCCTCGGCCGCGCAAGCCGGAGGCGCGTACGTCTTCGACGATGTCCGCGCCGCTTGCGGCCAGCGCGCGTTCGAGGCCTTTCAGCCCGCCATGCGCGCGATAATCATCGAGGGAAAGCGGATCGATCGCGCCGACGCGGGCGAATGTCACGCGCGTCTGGCGGCGCATCCAGTCGATGTCCGTGACCGCGCCTTGCGAAAGCGCATGCGCGCCGCCCATCAGAAATCCGGCGTCGAATAGCGAAGCGACATCGCGGAAGGCGACCGGCCCGTAGGCGATGCGCCCCTGCGCTGTCTCCACCTCAACCAGCGGCTCCAGCCACAACATGCCGCGCGATCCGGTGCGAGTGATTTCGATCTCCGCGCCGCGGCGCGCGGCCTCGTCGCGGATAGCGCGCGCGACAGCGTCGGCGCTGACCGACAGCGCGGCCGCATCGCGGGGAACGAAGACGCGCACCGTGTTCATCGCGTGTCTCCCGCGGCGGTCTGCGCGACCTGCACCGGGCCGCCGTCGCAGAGGTCCGCAAGGCGCTCGGCGTCCAGTCTGCCGACCAGTTCGCCGTCGACCAGGGCCGATGGGCCGAGCGCGCAATTGCCGAGGCAATAGACGGTCTCGATGGTCAGACGTTCGTCATCCTGATTGTCCGCGTCGAGCCCGCGATGCCGACGCAGTTCGGCGACGAGTTCTTCGCAACCGTTGGCCTGGCAGGCTTCCGCGCGGCAGAGCTTGACGACGCGACGGCCGGCGGGCTTGGGGCGGAAGTCGTGGTAGAAGCTGATGACGCCATGGGCTTCTGCGCGCGAAACGTTGAGCGCGTCGGCGATCAGGGCGGTCGCACCGGCATGCACGAAGCCGAATTCGTCCTGCAAGGCGTGCAGGATCGGCAGCATCGCGCCATCGAGCTTGGCGAGCCGAACGATGATCTCGCGCGCCTTGCCTTCGTCCCACACCGCTGTCGACGCCATGCTTCCTCCGTCCCCGCGCTGACCGGCGAGGCTTGTTCATCATGTGTTATGACCGGGCCGCGCTATTTCAAGTCGAATTTTTTGGTCGCCTGATCTGTCTCGTCGTCCCAGAAGAGAAAATTGTCGTTCGAAATCAAAATATTGATCAGAAGCGCGGCCCGTCCGGGGAATTCGCCGCGCCTCGATGATCGAGAAGCCGCGGGTCGGGGCGCTGCGGTCAGGCTCTGATCGGCGCAACCAGGGCGCCGGCCTGGGTCAGGCGCTCGATTTCGTTCTCTCCGAAACCGGCCTCGCGCAAGATCTCCGCGCCATGCTCGCCGAGCCGCGGCGCCGGCGTCGCGATGGACGGCGGCGTCGCGCTCCAGGTCGCTGCCGGCCCGACGAGGCGCACTGGACCCTCGCCAGGCTGGTCGATCGTCTGGAGAAGCCCGACAGCTGCGAGATGCGGATCGTCGATCAGGGCGTCGAGATCGTGCATGGGGCCGGAGGGTATATCCGCCTCTTCGAAGAAGGCGAGCCATTCGGCGGTCGTGCGCGTCGCAAGCAGGTCCGCGAGCCACTTGTAGACCAGATCGTAATTCGCCACGCGTCCCGCCAGGCTCGTGAAACGCGGGTCCTGCGCTTCGGGCAATCCGTCGCCGAGCGCCGCGAAGAACGAGGCCCAGTGCTTGTCATTGTAGATCAGAACGCAGACATGCCCGTCGCGCGTGCGATAGGGGCGTCGGTGCTCGGTCAGCAGGCGCGAATAGCCGGCGGGCCCGATCGGCGGCTCAAAACCGCGGCCGGCCATGTGATCGCCGAGCACGAATTGGGCCATCGTCTCGAACATCGGAATTTCGATCGACTGGCCTTCGCCGCTGCGGTCGCGATGGAGCAGCGCCGCGAGAATGGCGTGGACGGCGTTGAGACCGACGATGCGGTCCGCGAGGGTCGCCGGCGAATAGCGCGGCTCGCCGGTGATCCGGCCGACGAGGGCAGGCAAGGCGGTCAGGCCCTGGATCAGATCGTCGTAGGCTGGCCGCCCTGCATATGGCCCGCTTTCGCCGAAGCCATGAAGGCTCGCATAGACGAGGCGCGGATTGCGCGCCAGCAGGTCGGCTGCGCCGAGTTTCAGCCGCGCCATCGCCGCCGGACGCACATTGTGGACGAAGACGTCCGCGCGGTCGGCGAGGCGCAGCAGCGCGTCGCGCCCCTCGGCCTTCTTGAGGTCCAGCGCGATCGAGCGCTTGTTGCGATTGCCCTGCAAGAACATTGCGCCCATGCCGGGGGTTTTCATCGGCGGAATGGCGCGCACGATGTCGCCGTCGGGGCTCTCGACCTTGATGACGTCGGCACCATAGTCGGCCAGGATCATTGTCGCGTAGGGGCCCATCATCACGCTCGTCAGGTCGATGATCCTGACGCCGGACAGCGGGCCCCCGCGCTGTTGTTCCATCGTCAGCGCACGGGCTCGAGCGCGGCCTTGAACGCCTTCAGCGTCTCGGTCGCGGGCTTTCCGCGCTTGTCGGTTTCCTTCGCCCATTGATCGGCGACGCCGGCGAAGGCCTCGTTGAAGAACTTCTTGTCGGCGTCGGAGAAGGCGATCACTTTCATGCCCTGGCTCTTGATCTTCTCGGCGGCGGTTTTCTCGCCCTCCTCGAAGCGCTTGCAGCCTTCGCGCGTCACTTGTTCGCCGGCCTGCGTCATCGCCTTGCGGACGTTTTCGGGCAGCGTCTTCCACTTGTTTTCGCCGATGCCGTAGATGAACACGGCCGTGCCGTAATTCATGCCGACCGTGCCCGACTTCAGGAGCTTGCCGAGGTCGTAGGATACCGAGCTCTGGTAGGACAGCACGATGCCGTCGATCGTGTTGCGCGTGATGGATTCGTAGATTTCGGGCGCGGACATGCGCACCGGCACGCCCTTGATGGCGCGCATCATCAAGTCCATCGCGCCGCCGGCGGTGCGGATCTTGAGGCCAGCGAGATCGGCCGCCGAGTTGATCGTACGTGGATTGCCGAGCTGGATCTGGTAGGCGGGCAGGGCGATGGTCAACAGCGGTCGCAGGCCGTTCGGCAGGAATTCCTTCGTCTCCAGAATACCGCCGTTGTGCGAGAGCTTGTAGTAGGCGAGCGAAGCCTGGCACTGCGTCTCGAAGACGCCGGGCAGTTCGGCGGCGGCGGTCAGCGGGTATTTGTCCGAAGCGTAGGACGGCACGATATAGGAGACGTCGGCGACGCCGGCGACCGTGAGTTGCGCCATGTCCTTCGCCTTGCCGAGCTGCTCGGAAGGAAAGTGCTGGAACTGCACCTGGCCGTTCGTCAGCTTGGTGACGAGTTCGGCGAAGGGTTTGCCGGCGAGTTCATGGATGACGTGCCCATTGGGCAGCGTATCGGCCAGCCGCAGCGTGATCTTGTCCTGCGCCTGCGCAACGCTTGCCGCCATCGCGGCAAGTCCCGCAACAAGTCCCAGCCGAGCATACGATTTCATGTTTCCCTCCCTGTTGTCCTTGTGTCGCGCTCAATAGCCCATCTTGTGCGGCAGCCAGAGGATGATGTCCGGCAAGGCGACCAGGATAGCGATGGCGATGAGATGCGCGATGAAATGCGGCAGCGTGCCGTGGAAGACTTCCGAGACGGGCCTCCCCGAATAACGCGCCACGACGTAGCAGTTGAGACCCACGGGCGGGGTGATCATGCCGACCTCCGCCGTCACGATCTTGATCACGCCGAACCACAGCGGATCGTAGCCGAGCGACTTGATGAGCGGCAGGACGATCGGCACGGTCAGGACGAGGATCGCGATCTGGTCCATGAAGGAGCCGAGAACGATATAGCCGAAGAGGATGAGCGTAAGGATGATCCAGCGCGAAACCTCGAGGCTCCCGACCCAGGCGACAAGGCTCTGCGTGACCTGCGCGAGCGTGAAGAAATAGCCGAAGATGTAGGCGCCGAGCAGGATCATGGAGATCATGCACGTGCCGTGCGCGGCGCGCAGCAGCGCCCGCCGCAGGCCGGGAAACGACATCTTGCGCATCCAGACGGTCAGGCAGAAGGCGCAGAAGGCGCCGAGCGCGGACGCCTCGGTCGGCGAGGCGACGCCGGTATAGATGACGCCCGTGACCATGCCGAACAGGACGAGCATCGGGCCGACGATGCGCAGCATCCGCAGTTTTTCGGCGAGCGGCACGCGCGGTCCGGCGGGCGCGCGCTTGGGGTCCTGCCAGGCCAGGAACCAGACGGTCGCCATGATGGTGATGGTCACGACAATGCCCGGCAGGACGCCGCCGATCAGCAACGCGCCGATATTCACTTCCGCCAATAGGCCATAGATGACCAAGGCCACCGACGGCGGGATGAGCATCGCGAGCGTGCCGGAAATGGCGACGACGCCGGCGGCCATTTTCGGCTCGTAGCCCTGCTTCAGCATCGCCGGCAGGCTGGTCGACGACAGCGTCGCGGCCGAGGCCGTGGACGTGCCGCAGATCGCGCCGAAGCCCGCCCCGGCGAGCGCCGTCGCCATGCCGAGGCCGCCGGGAATGCGCCCGACCCAGGCGGCGGTCGCGCGAAACAGGTCGTCGGCGATGCCGCTCATCAACACGAATTCCGCCATCAGCAGGAACATCGGAATGGTAATGAGCTCGTAGGACGTGACGGACGAGAGCGGCGCGGTTTGCAAGATGCCGCTGAGCATCGGCATGCCGCCGGTCAGATACAGGCCGAGCGAGCCCGCGCCTGCCATGGCGAAGCCGACCGGCGTGCCCATGGCGAGCAGGCCGAACAGGATGACGAGGCAGAGGAGGACGATCATTCGAAGGTTCCGCCTTCCGCGGTGACGTGGGACGCGGGCAGGGGCGTCAGGTCGCGACCGGTGACGAGCGACAGCAGATTGCCGACGAAACTCGCCGCCAGCCGCAGCGCCAGCATGGTCGCGCCGAATGGCGCGAGCGCGATGGAAGGCCACATCGGCCAGGGTATCGCTCCCGCCATCACGTCGCCGGCCCGGAAGCTGTCGGCGGCGCGTTGCCAGCCGAACCAGGCGATCAGCGAGAAGACGGCGATGCCGACCACGCAGGTGACCAGTTCCGTGACGCGGATACCTGCGGGCGGCAGGCGCTGCTGCACGATGTCCACGTTGACATGGGCGTTGGCGGCATAGGCGTCGGAAAGGACGAGGAAGAAGACGCCCGCCATGAGATAGAGCGCGATCAGGTCATAGGCCCAGGAGAACGGGCTGTTGAAGAGATAGCGCATCACGACGTCGCCGAACACGACGAGCATGATCACGAGGAGAAAGATCGCGCCGATGGTCGCCGTGATGCGCTCGATCAACCCGAGCGCCTTGAATGTCTTGTCGAGCACAGGTCCTCCCGCAGCGCGCGTTGTTCTATTTCGCCGGCGTCGCCGCGATCAGCTTCGTAAATTCTGCGAGCGCGTCCGAGCCGCGCCGCCCCCGGCCGTCGAGCTGCTGCGCCCACGCCTTGGCGACGCCCTTCATCTCGTCGGAAAACTTGGCGCGCACCTCAGGTTTCAAAGCCTCGAAAGTCATGCCGGCGCCCGAGAGGCGCGTCTTGGTTTCGTCTTCCGTCTTCTGGATCTGGTCGCAGGCCTTCGGCACGACTTCCTCGGCCGCATCGACCATTGCTTTCCGCACGTTTTCCGGGAGCTTCTTCCAGGCCGCGTCGCTGATCGAATAGGCGACGACGAAACTGCCGAAGCCGATGCCATCGGTCGCGTATTTCACCAGTTTGTCGGCGCCATAGGCGACGACGCTGTCGAGCGGGAACAGCAGGCCGTCCATCGTGCCGCGCGACAAAGATTCGTAGGCGTCGGGCGCGGCCATGCGAACCGGGACGGCGCCGATCGCGCGCAAGGTCAGATCCTGCGCGCCGCCGGTGGAGCGCAGCTTCAGGCCGCGCGCGTCGGCCGCCTCGCGCACGGGCGCCTTGACCGTGAAGATGCGATATTGCGGCAGGCTGACCGCGATCAGCAGGCGGATCGCGTTCTTGTCGTAGTCCTGTTCGGCGATCACGCCACTGCGCGCGGACTTCCAGTAGGCGAGCGTTCCCTGGCAGGTGTGCTCGAACGCGCCGGGCAGCATCGCGACTTCCGAGACCGGCATCTTGTCGGCCGCATAGGCCGGCGCGACATAGCCGATGTCCGCGACGCCGGTCTGCGTCAGCCGCAGCATGTCGGCCGCCTTGCCGAGCTGCTGCGCCGGATAATGTTCGAAGACCACGGCGTCGTTGGTGCGCTTGCGGACGCCCTCCATCCACGGCTCGATCACCAGCTTGATGAGAAAGTGTCCTTTGGGAAACGAATCGGCGACGCGCAGCTTGATCGGGTCGGCGGCGGAGGCCGATGTTACGGCCAAGACGCCGCCCAGGAGACCCGCAAGCGTCGCCGCCCGGCGCAAACCGTCCCTCATGCAACCCTCCCAAGCGCAGTCTTGTCGCTGCCTTGCGCGCTCGATTCCGAGCGCTGCAATCTGTCGGGCAAAAACGTCGCACGAAGCGATTTCGCGCGTCAATCGGAGGGCGGACCCTGCGCGGCGATTCGTCGCCGGCTCAATGGTCACGCTTTCGTTTCGCGGGCAGGGATACGTAGCGTCCCGGCAAACCAGGGCGTCTGAAATCGAAGGATTTCCCGCGCGCCGACGCGCGCCCGTGGTCCGGCGCCGCGCCTCCGCCGAACCGCCGTACACGTTTCCGGAAGGAAGGTCGATAAAAGTACAGCTCAAGGTATGTCAAATAGTCAAGATTAAGATATCAGATCAGATGTAATCGTGCTTTTGATCGTGACAAATAGCAAAATATTGTCGCGCTCAAGGTGGTCTATCCAAGTCCATGATCTACAAATCTGATTCGAAAGTTGTATTGAGGCGACCCTCGAATACGACGCAATATGACCTAGATATCTGCGTTCTTGCCAGCGGCGGCGCAAATTCGTCAGCGACAATGCAAGGGAGATGCGGGGCTGTCGGACAGCCAGCGGGGATCGGACAAACGCTGCGGCGACTGCGGCGAGGGATCGATCCGCCGAAGGAAACGGGAAGAGTTTGAATGCGGCGGTCTCGCCGCGCCAGAGGGAGGAAGCAATGACATTCGAATTCGATCGCGACGGCGTCTCGCGCCGTGTGCTTTTGCGCGCGGGCGCTGGAATTGCCGGTTCGGCGCTCGTGCCGGGCATGATCATGCCCGTGTTCGCCGAGGACAAGCCGGCGATGGGCACCTGGCCGGCCGGCTCACAGGGCTCGACCGTGACGATCGGCGCGGCCGTGCCGCGCACGGGCGCCTACGCCGCGCAGGGCGAAGACGAGCTCAAGGGCATGGAGCTCGCCATCGAGCACATCAACAGCGGCCATGAGCTCATCAAGAAGATCGCGCCCAAGGTGAACAATGGCGTGCTCGGCAAGAAGGTCGCGCTCGTCGTCGCCGATTCCGGCGCAAAGCCGAACAACGCCGTGCAGGCGCAGCAGCGCTTCATCAACGAGAACAAGATCGTCGCAATGACCGGCTCGACCTCGTCGGCGGTCGCGGTCGCGCTCAACAAGTTCGCCGAGCGCGAAAAGATTCTCTATCTCGTCGCCATCTCCGGCTCCAACGACACGACCGGCAAGGATTGCGCGCGCTATTCCTTCCGCCAGTGCTTCTACGGCGAGACGGCGGCCAATGCGATCGGCCCGGTTCTGCTGAAGAATTTCGGCAAGGACAAGAAAGCGGCGTTCATGACGCCGGACTACACCTACGGCCACACCGTCACCAAGTCGATGAGCGAGTTCCTGGAGAAGAACGGCGGCTGGAAGATGGTGACCAACCAGGTGTCGCCGCTCGGCACCTCGGACTTCAGCCAGTACCTCACCAACATCGCCAATTCCGGCGCCGATTTCATCGTCAACGTGAACTGGGGCCGCGACGCGGTTCTGTCGGTGCAGCAGGCCAAGCAGTTCGGCCTGACGCCGAAGATGAAGATGGTCATCCCCTACCAGATCCCCTTCCTCGCAAAGGAGGTCGGCGCCGAGCTGACCGAGGGCGTGTTCGCGGCGACCGACTTCTGGTGGACGCTCGAGGACAAGTATCCGCTCGCCAAGCTGTTCGTTCAGGCGTTCAGCAAGAAGTACGGCTACATGCCGGAATGGGGCGCCGAGAACGCCTACATGCAGTTCGCGATCTGGGCGCGCATGGTGACGGAGGCCGGCAGCTTCTATCCGCCTGATGTCATCAAGCAGTACGAGAAGGGCGAGACCTTCCCCTCCATGGTCGGCGACGTGCATTTCCGTCCGCAGGACCATCAGCTCGTGCGTCCCGTCGTCATCGTCCGCGGCAAGGCGC
>JAGRKN010000108.1:0-1463 GCA_020442275.1 Rhodoblastus sp.
TTGGCGGCGCGGCCCAGCCGGGCCAACCCGGCGTTGGCGGTCGTCCGAATACGGCGCTTCCGGGTCTTCCCACTGGTCAGCCCGGGCGTGGGCCCGGCGCGCCGACCACTGGCGCGCCTGTAACGCAGCCCGGCGTCCGTCCGGGCCAGCCTGCGGGTCAGCTGCAGCAACAACAGCAGCAACAGCAGCAGCGCCAGTTGCAGCAGCAACAGCGTCAGCAACAGTTGCAGCAGCAGCGCCAGCAACAGTTGCAGCAACAACAGCAACAAAGACAGCAACAATTGCAGCAGCAACAGCTTCGCCAGCAGCAATTGCAGCAGCAGCGCACCCAGCAACAGCAACAACGCCAGCTCCAGCTCCAGCAGCAACAGCAGCGCCAGCAGCAACAGCGCCAGCAGCAATTGCAGCAGCAGCAGCGTCAGCAACAGATGTTGCAGCAGCAGCGCGCCCAGCAGCAGCAGCGTCAGCAGCAGATGCTTCAGCAGCAGCGCATCCAGCAGCAGCAGCGTCAGCAGCAGATGTTGCAGCAGCAGCGCATCCAGCAGCAGCAGCGTCAGCAGCAAATGCTGCAACAACAGCGCCAGCAGCAGATTATGCAGCAGCAGCGTCAGCAGCAGATGCTCCAGCAACAGCGCATGCAGCAGCGGATGCAGCAGCAGCGGCGGCCGTGCGGAGGGCCGGGGCAACCGCGTTGCTGAGGCGGACGCCTCTCGCCCATTGGCGGGCCCGTTGGGCCCGCCAATAGCCAAATCGAAACGGCCCGCAAGAAGAATGGAAGTGAAGGCGGGCCGGAATTCTGCGAAAACCCTCGTCAAGCAGCGCGCTCTGGTGCGCTCGCGCGAAAATGCCGCGCGGCGGGCTTATAGCCTGTCCATGACGGCCGCCGCCCGTGTCCGACGCCGGGCGGCGTGGGAGAGGAACGCAGGATGATCATCGACTGCCATGGCCATTATACAACCGCGCCCAAGGCGCTGGAGGACTGGCGCAACCGTCAGATCGCCGCGATCAACGATCCCTCCGCCATGCCGAAGGTTGCGGAGCTGAAGATCAGCGACGACGAGCTGCGGGAATCAATCGAGAAAAACCAGCTCCGCCAGATGAAGGAGCGCGGCTCGGACCTCACCATCTTCTCGCCGCGCGCGAGCTTCATGGCTCACCACATCGGCGACTTCCAGGTGTCCTCGACCTGGGCGGCGATCTGCAACGAGCTGATCCACCGCGTCGCGACACTTCTGCCCGGCAATTTCATCGGCGCCGCCATGTTGCCGCAGAGCCCCGGCGTCGATCCCGCGACATGCGTTCCCGAGCTCGAGAAATGCATGAAGGACTACGGCTTCGTCGGCATCAACCTGAACCCTGATCCGTCCGGCGGCCACTGGAAGAGCCCGCCGCTGACCGACCGCCACTGGTATCCGATCTACGAGAAGATGGTGGAATTCGACATTCCCGCCATGATCCACGTC
>JAGRKN010000108.1:1578-8995 GCA_020442275.1 Rhodoblastus sp.
GATCTCTTCAAGGATTTCCCGGCGCTGCGCTTCGTCATCCCGCACGGCGGCGGCGCCGCGCCCTATCACTGGGGCCGCTACCGTGGCCTCGCGCAGGAGATGAAGAAGCCGCTGCTGCGCGACCATCTCCTCAAGAACGTCTATTTCGACACCTGCGTCTATCACCAGCCGGGCATCGACCTGCTGACCAAGGTGATTCCGGTCGACAACATCCTGTTCGCGTCGGAAATGATCGGCGCGGTGAAGGGAATCGACCCCGAGACCGGTTTCAATTTCGACGACACCAAACGCTACATCGAAGCGACGCAGAATCTTTCGCCTGAAGATCGCCACAAGGTCTACGAAGGCAATGCGCGGCGGGTTTACCCGCGCCTTGATGCGGCGCTGAAGGCGCAGGGGCGGTAAGCGGACCGCCAGCCTTCTGGCTCGCCGCAGAGCCGCGAGCCTGTAGGCTCGCGATCCAGAGGCGCTGGAAACGCCGCGCAGACGCCGCATATCATCCCGGCAGGGAAGGAAATCCGATGTCAAAGCCCACGACAGGGCCATTCGAAAAGACCGAGGGCTGGCTCGACTGGTACGAAGGCCCTTCGAAACCGCGCTTCGTCCTGCCGGAAGGCGCGGTCGACGCGCATTGCCACGTCTTCGGGCCGGGCGCCGAATTCCCCTATGCGCCCGAGCGCAAATACACGCCGTGCGACGCCTCCAAGGCGCAGCTCTTCGCGTTACGCGACAATCTGGGTTTTTCCCGCAATGTGATCGTGCAGGCGACCTGCCACGGCGCCGATAACCGCGCCATGGCCGACGCCTGTCGCGCGTCGGGTGGCAAGGCGCGCGGCGTCGCGACCGTCAAGCGCAGCGTGAGCGACGCGGAACTGCAGGACCTGCACGACGCCGGCGCGCGCGGCGTGCGCTTTAACTTCGTCAAGCGCCTCGTCGACTTCACGCCGAAGGACGAGCTGATGGAGATCGCCGGCCGCATTTCCAAACTCGGCTGGCATGTCGTCATCTATTTCGAGGCGGTCGACCTGCCCGAACTCTGGGACTTCTTCACGGCGCTGCCGACCACCGTCGTCGTCGACCACATGGGCCGCCCCGACGTGACGAAGCCGCTCGACGGGCCCGAGTTTTCGCTCTTCCTCAAGTTCATGCGCGAGCATCAGAACGTCTGGAGCAAGGTGTCCTGCCCCGAGCGCCTCTCGGTCGCCGGTCCGCCCGCGCTCGACGGCGAGCAAAGCGCGTACCGCGACGTCGTCCCCTTCGCGCGCAAGGTGGTGGAGGAATTTCCCGATCGCGTCCTGTGGGGCACGGACTGGCCGCATCCCAATCTCAAGGACCACATGCCCGACGATGGCCTGCTGGTCGATTTCATCCCGCATATCGCGACGACAAAAGAGCTTCAGCGCAAGCTTCTGGTCGACAATCCCATGCGCCTCTACTGGCCCGAAGAAAGGAGGGCGTGATGTCGCTCGACAAGGAATTCAAGGAAATCCCGGGCACGATCATTTTCGACGCGGAACAATCCCGCAAGGGCTACTGGCTCAACCAGTTCTGCATGTCGCTGATGAAGGCCGAGAACCGCGAGCGCTTCAAGGCGAACGAGCGCGCCTATCTCGACGAATGGAAGATGACCGAGGATCAGAAGCAGGCCGTCATGGCGCGCGACCTGAACGCCATGATGGCGCTCGGCGGCAACATCTACTTCCTCTCCAAGATCGGCGCGACCGACGGCAAGAGTTTCCAGCAGATGGCGGGCTCTATGACCGGCATGAGCGAGGAATCCTACCGCGACATGATGATCAATGGCGGCCGCTCGATCGAGGGCAACCGCAAGATCGGCGAACACGGCGACGCGCAGCGCCCGAACAAGGACAAGTAAGATGGCCCGCATCACCGCTTCGGTCTATTCCTCGCACATCCCCGCCGTCGGCGCGGCCTTCGATCTCGGCAAGACGCACGAGCCTTACTGGCAGAAGGTATTTTCGGGCTACGACTTCTCCAAGCAATGGGAGAAGGAGCAGAAGCCGGACGTCATCTTCCTCGTCTACAACGATCATGCGACCGCCTTCTCGCTGTCGATGATCCCGACCTTCGCGATCATGACCGGGCCGGAGTTCATGCCGGCCGACGAGGGCTACGGTCGACGTCCGGTGCCGCCGGTGATCGGCCATCCCGAACTCGCCTCGCACATTGCCTCCGAAGTCATCCAGAAGGACTTCGACCTCACCATCGTCAACGAGATCGACGTCGACCACGGTCTGACCGTGCCGATGACCTGCATGTTCGGCAAGGTCGACGCCTGGCCGTGCAAGGTCATCCCGTTTGCGGTCAACGTCGTGCAGCATCCCGTGCCCTCGGGCGCGCGCTGCTTCGCGCTGGGTCAGGCGATCCGCGCCGCGATCGAGAGCTACCCGGAAGATCTCAACGTGCAGATCTGGGGCACGGGCGGCATGAGCCACCAGCTGCAGGGGCCTCGCGCGGGGCTCATCAATCGCGAGTGGGACAACGAATTTTTGGACCGTCTCATCAACGATCCCGCCGGCCTCTCGAAAATGCCGAACATCGACTATGTGCGCGAGGCCGGCAGCGAGGGCATCGAACTCGTGATGTGGCTGATCGCGCGCGGCGCCATGGCCGACACGCGCGGCGGGCCGAAGCCGAAGGTCGCGCATCGCTTCTATCACGTGCCCGCGTCCAACACGGCCGTCGGGCATCTCATTCTCGAGAACGCCTGATCGCCCTTCGCGGCCGCCTCTACCAAGGCGGTCGCCTTCATGCGCGCATGAGCGACAAGCCTCCGCGGCATGGCCGAAACGCCGCGTCCGCGCTAAATCTGTCGCCATGAGTTCCGAACATCGGGCCGATTTCACGCGCCCGGAAATCCTGTCCATCCTGCCCGGTCTCCTGCTCGCCATGCTGCTCGGCGCGCTGGACCAGACGATCGTCGCCACGGCGATGCCGACCATTGGCCGAGAACTCGGCGATGTCGAGCAATTGCCATGGGTCGTGACGGCCTATCTGCTCGCCTCCGTCGCGGTCACGCCGCTCTATGGCAAGCTCGCCGACATTCACGGCCGCCGCATCGTGATGCTGTCGGCCATCGCGATCTTCGTCGCGGGCTCCGTTGCTTGCGCGCTCTCTACCTCAGTGCCGGTTCTGGCGCTCGCGCGTGGAATACAGGGCGCAGGCGGCGGCGGACTGATCTCGCTTGCGCAAACGATCATCGCCGACATCGTCTCACCGCGCGAACGCGGTCGCTACCAGGTCCATATCGCCAGCGTCTTCGCCGCAGCGAGCCTCGCAGGTCCGCCGCTCGGCGGCCTGATGGCCGACCACATCCACTGGTCCGCGATCTTCTGGATCAACATTCCGCTCGGGGCCATCGCGCTCTTCTTTACAAGCGAGCGCCTGCGCAACCTCCCGAAAGTCGCGCGTCCGCACAAGCTCGACGTCGCTGGCGCGCTGCTGCTCGTGCTCGCGACCACGCCGTTCTTGCTCGCTTTGAGCTGGGGCGGCGTCAAATATCCCTGGTTCTCGCCGATCGTCCTTTCGCTCTTTGCCGCCGCCATCCTCTTCACGCTCGGCTTCGTCTGGCGAACGCGCACGGCCGACGAGCCGCTGATCCCCGCAAGCGTTCTCGGCAACCAGGTCGTGAAGACGGCGACCATCGCCGCGGGCCTCGCCATGGGCGTCTTCATCGGCCTGTCGATAGTCATGCCGGTCTATCTTGAAGGCGTCATTGGCCTAACCGCCTCAATGTCGGGGCTTGCGCTCATTCCGCTGATGATCGGCACGGTCATTGGCGCGACGACGGCCGGTCGATCGATGGCGCGGCTGACCAATTACAAGCGACTGCCGATGGCCGGCATGGCCGTCGCCTTGATCGCCTGCGCGGTCATCGCCTGGCGCCCGCGCGGCCTGCCGTTTCCCGTGCTCGAATGCGTGCTGCTCGTCGTCACCATCGGCCTCGGCACGGTCCTGCCGACGGCGACGGTCTCGATCCAGAACGCGGTCGCGCGCCATGAACTCGGCGCCGCCACCGGCGCGAGTAATTTCTTTCGGCAGATCGGCAGCGCGCTGGTCGCCGCCGTCTTCGGCGCCATCGTCTTTGGCAGTTCGGGTGTCGCGCAGGAGGTCGCACGCTCGGAACACGCCGCGCTCGATCCGGCCGCCATCGAGGCGCTCGCGCAGGCCTTCCGCCACGTCTACATCGGCGCCTGCATTCTCATTGTCATCGCGATGGCGTTTTTCGCGGCGATGGAAATGCGACCGCTGCGCAGTGGCGCCGAGCCGCCAGCGGAATCGAGCCACTAGACGAGAGCTTGCTCCACGAACGCGACGACGGAGCGAGCCCCGACATTGTAGCGATCGCCATCGACGGCGCGCTGTCCGACAAAGCCCGCGCCGCTGTCGATCGCGAGCGACCAGCCCATGCCGGCGCGTGGCGCGGGTAGGATCATGTCGACTGCCGCGTCGTCGCGATTGAACGCCAAGTGCAGCCGTGCGCCCACGCCCTGAACTGGAGCGCGCGTCAGCGCGACGAAATCCGCGTGCGACCAATCGGTTTCCGCCATTGCGCCGCCGTCGGCGCGCTGCCATTTCGCATCGGGGCAGAGTGCGCCGTTTTCCGCACGCCCGGTCAGAAAGCGGTTCTCGGTCAAGAGCGCATTGTCCGCGCGAAACCGGGCGAGACCCGCGACGAATTCAGCAAGTCTTCCGTCGGCTGTCGCCCAGTCGAGCCAGGTCGTGTCATTGTCCTGAGCATAGGCGTTGTTGTTGCCGCCCTGCGTGCGACCGAATTCGTCGCCCGCCGTCAGCATCGGGGCGCCGAGCGAAAGAAACAGCGTGGCGAGCAGCGCGCGTACGTCCGCCCTGCGGCGCGCGAGGGCGCCGGCCTCGGCGGTCTCGCCTTCCGCGCCGCCGCTCCAGCAGATCTCGCTCGAATTGCCGTCGCGATTGTTTTCGCCGTTGGCGTGGTTGCGCTTGGCCGAATACGAAACGAGATCGCGCAACGTAAAGCCGTCGTGCGCCGCGATGAAATTGACGCTTTCGCGCGGGCCGCGTCCACTATGTTGGAAAAGGTCGGAGGAGCCGGCAAGCCGCGTCGCAAAGGCGCCGGCGGCGTGAGGATCGCCGCGCCAGAAACGCCTGACGTCGTCTCGGTAGCGATCGTTCCATTCGAGCCAGCCCGATGGAAAGCGCCCCAGCTGATAGCCGCCCGGCCCAATGTCCCAAGGTTCTGCGATCAGCAGGCGACCGCGCAGGACGGGATCGGCGGCGATGGCAGCAAGCAGCGGCGCGCGCGGATCGAAACCCTCGGGGCGCCGCGCCAACGATGTCGCGAGGTCGAAGCGAAAACCTTCGACCCCTGCTTCGAGCACGAAGCGCCGCAGGGTCTCGACGACGAGCGCGACAACGGCAGGTTGCGTGCAGTCGAGAGAATTGCCGCAACCGGCATCGTTGATCAGCGCGCCGTCGGCGGTGTGGCGATAGAAGAGTGCATTGTCGAGGCCGCGCAGCGACAGCGTCGGTCCGAAGGCGTCGCTTTCGCCGGTATGATTGTACACGACATCGAGGATCACGCCGATGCCGACGGCCCGCAGCGCTGCGACAGTAGTGCGCAGATCGGCCATGCCACCCGGCGCCAGCCGTGGATCGAGGGCGCCGAACACAACCGGATTGTAGCCCCATGCGTTTGTCAATCCGAGCGGCAACAGGTGACCTTCGTCGATCCAGGCGGCGATCGGCATGAGTTCGACGTGCGTCACGCCGAGCCGCACGAAACGCTCGACGACATGCGGCAGCGCGACCGCCGCGAGCGTACCGCGCAGCCGTCCGGGAACGAGTTCATCGCGCATCGTATGTGCCCTGACGCAGAGCTCGTAGATCAGGGCCGGCTGACTCGCCGGCGCGGGCGTCCTGTGCGGCAGGGCGTGTTCAACGACGGCCTTGGGAACAAGGCGCGCGGTATCGACCGCAGCGGCGCGCGGCGCCGTCAATGCCGGATCGAATCTGAAGGGTCGATCCAGTCGTCGCGCAATGGGATCGACGAGCAGTTTGGCCGGATCGAACCTGTGGCCATCGCGCGGGTCCCACCTGCCATCGGCGCGCAGGCCATATTTCTGGCCCGCGCGAACGCCCGGCAGAAAGCCGTAGTGAAGATCGCCGTCGCGCCCGCGCAGCGCGACACGCGCGGCTTCCCCGTCTTCGTTGTCGAACAGGCAGATCCAGATGCGGTCGGCGTGGCGCGAGGCGACGCCGATCACGGCGCCGTCCTCGGTCAGTCGAAGGCCCGGACCATCCAGCGGCGCGCAAGGTTCGGCGTCGCGCTCATCCATGCGAGCGGGTGTGCGGAACTTTCCAGATCTCCTCGGCATATTCGCGGATCGTGCGATCCGAGGAGAACCAGCCCATGCGCGCTGTATTCAGCATCGCCATCCGGCGCCAGCGCACGCGGTCGCGCCACATATCGTCGACGCGACGCTGCGCGTCCCAATAGGAGGCGAAGTCCGGCGTCACCATGAAATAGTCGCTGTCCCACAAGGAGTGGCACAGGCCCGTATAGCGGTTGCGATCTTCCGGCGAATAATCGCCGGCAGCAACGGATTCGAGCGCGCGCTTCAACTGCGGATTCGCGCCGATGACATATGCCGGTCGATGACCGACGCGGCGCGTCTCCTCGACCTGGCTCGCCGTCAGGCCGAAGATGACGATGTTCTCGTCGCCGACATGTTCCTTGATCTCGACATTGGCGCCGTCGAGCGTTCCGACCGTGATCGCGCCGTTGAGCGCGAATTTCATGTTACCCGTACCGGAAGCCTCCATGCCGGCGGTCGAGATCTGCTCGGAGACATCGGCCGCCGGCACGATCATCTCGGCCAGGCTGACGTTGAAGTTCGGCATGAACACGACCTTCAACAGATTGCGCACCGAAGGATCGTTGTTCACGCGGCGCGCGACGTCGTTGACCAGTCGGATGATCGACTTTGCCTGCACATAGCTCGCCGCCGCCTTGCCGGCGAAAAGTTTCACGCGAGGAGTCCAGTCGCGATGCGGTTCGGCGCGGATCGCGTCGTAGAGCGCGATCGTCTCGAGGATGTTGAGCAGCTGGCGCTTGTATTCGTGGATGCGCTTGACGTGCACGTCGAACACGGCCGAGGGATCGATGCGCACGCCGCTTTGCTCGTTGATGTATTCGGCGAGCGTCTCCTTGTTGTCGCGCTTGATCGCGGCAAAGCGGTCTTGCGCGGAAGAATCCTCGACATAACGCTCGAAATCGCGGATGCGCTCGATGTCGTCGACGACGCCTGCGCCCACGGTTTCGCGCAACAGGTCTGTCAGCGCCGGGTTGGAATTGATCAGCCAGCGGCGCGGCGTGATGCCGTTCGTCTTGTTGACGATGCGGCCGGGCAGGACCTTG
>JAGRKN010000109.1 GCA_020442275.1 Rhodoblastus sp.
TTTCAAAGGCGCGCTGCAGCAGTGCGGCATCGATGTGAGGTATTGACCATGGCTAAGAAACCGAAGTCCGACGCCCCCACAAGCGACCCCTCGAAGAAGCCAAACGGGCCGACTGCGCGACAGAAGCTGATGTCGCTGCGGGACCGGATTATTCGGCTGGAAGAAGAAAAAAAGGCGATCGCGGACGATATCAAGGATATCTATCAGGAAGCAAAATCCGACGGCTTCGACCCGCGCGCGCTCCGCAACATCGTCAAGGAATCGACGAAGACCCCGGGCCAGCGCGCCGCAGCGCGCGAGATTGAGGCGAACACCGACATTTACCGCGCCGCGCTGGGCATGCTCGATGGCACGCCGCTGGGTGACGCCGCCCGCCGCAAGTTCGAAGAGGAAATGGAGCGCGCCGCAAGGAAGGGGCGCGAGGACGCCGCTGCGGACGAAGACGAGGCGGACAGCGAGGGCGATGCCAGCGACAAGCCCGCTGAAGACACCGAGGACGAGGCCCGCGAAAAAGGCCGAAAAGCGCACGGCGACGGCGCCAAGATCACCAGCAATCCTTACCCTGCCGCCTCGCGCAATCGTGCCGCATGGGACGAGGGCTGGTGCGATGCCGACGGCTCGGACGGCATGGGTGTGCCTGATGCCTGGCGCCGCGAGCCGAAGGACGATGCGGCGGACGACGGAGGCGGCAAGTGAGCCGCCGAACCGTCCAGCATATGCAGCCGGTCGACATGGATCCGCCCGGCGATTTGGAGACGCAGCTGAAGGCGGCGCTGCGTGGGCTTGCCGACGTGCGCATGCCGCACGAATGCGACGAGCCGATCCTTGCCGCGCCGGTCCGCCGGGCGGTCTACGAGTGGATGACCGAGACGCGAATGCGCGGCGAGCTGAAAGCGGTGGGCGTCAACCCGCGCCATACCTGCCTGCTCTATGGGCCGCCCGGCTGCGGGAAGACCACGCTGGCGCATCACTTTGCGGCGCGCCTCGGCATGCCTCTGGTCATCGCTACCTGCGATCAGCTGGTGGACATGTATCTGGGCGCGAGCGGCAAAAACATTCGCGCGCTCTTCGACGTGCTGCGCAAGTACGACGGCAAGGTCGTCGGCTTCATGGACGAGTTCGACGCGATTGCCGCCAAGCGACAATCTGGCAAGGACCCCGGCGGCGCAGGCAGCGAGCGCAACGCGATCGTCGCGGCCCTACTGACCAATATTGAAAGCCTGACGGGGCTGTTCTTCGCCGCAACCAACAGATCCGACGCTCTGGATCCCGCCATCTGGCGACGCTTCGGCATGCAGCTGGACGTGGAACTGCCAGAGTTCGAGGAACGATTTGCGATCATCAAGCGGTATTTCGAGCCGTTCGAGTGCGACCAGGCTCTTCTCGACACTCTTGCAATGATCACCGACGGCGCGGCGCCGTCGCTGCTTCGGCAACTCGTCGAAGGGATCAAGCGCGCACTGGTGCTCGGCCCGAAGCTGAAACGCGCGATCAATGATCCGGTAGCGGTCGTCGGCGCTGTGGTGTCGCAGGTCGCGCCACATCCCGATTATCTGCAGCCGCCCTTTCGTATCCCCACGCTGTGGTCGGAGCGGTCTGAGGTCAACCTTCTGGCCGGCAAGCCGTGGCCTCCAGTCCGGGGCGTCACATGAAACCGCTCGCCATCAATGTCGTCTCCGACGAGGAAGCTGAGAAGGCGGCGTTCGTGATCTGCGTTCGTTGGACCGTGCCCGCCGTCTTTGCCGACGACGAGCAAGGAACGTGCTGCGCATGCGGCGCGGCAGTGCGGTTTCGCCCTCACGCGCCAAAGAAGCCGCCGCGCATTTGCATGGAGTGCATCGTGGAAAAGCTGGAGCGATCGCAATGAGTGCGGACCCATCAACGGCCCCAGCAATTCAGATGCTGGACTGCGGCGGCGTTGCGCAATGGCTGCATGCGCGCGGATTCGCCGGCCGTGGCGGCGGCGCGCACAACCCGCGCACGATCCGGGAATGGGCGGCGGCGAAGAAGCTGCCGATGTTCAAGGGCCCCAGCGGCGACTACGTCATCACCGAGCACGCGCTGAACCTCTGGCTGGCAAAGCAGCAGTCGCAGGCCACCCGCGCATGCGAAGAGCGCCAGGCGCCGCGACCGGCCGCCCACCGCGGCAGCAGGAGGCGCTGATGGCTGAAGTGATGGTGGTGCAAACGGTCGATATTTTGCAAGGGGACGCTCATGGCTGACGCCATCCGAATGGAAGCTGGCGAGACCAGCGCAGTCTTCTGCCGCCGCATGGGCTGGAAGGAAGGCGACAAGATCGAAAGCCCGACCGAGGGCGCGCATTCGGTTCTGGAGATCATCACGCTGCACGACCACGTCGTCCGCGCGCGTGAAATCGCATGGAACGGAAACCCGCTGAAGAGCCCGCAGGTCTGCTCCTGGGCGCTTTCCTATCGCGCGTGGAGGGCGGTGCAATGAGCGCGCCTGAAGTCAGACAGAGCAATCACAACTTCAGCACCGAATTCGGTCCCGGCGACAAGGTTTTGATCGACGGAGACCGGTCGATTGTCGGCACCGTGACCGCGTGCCTCTGGCGTCAGGCTGCGCCGCAGATTGAAGTCTGCTGGTTCAGTTCCGGCGCGCACCATTCCTTCTGGTTCGATCCGTGGCGGCCGTCGGCGCGAACCGGCGAAACTATGGGCGCCTGCCAGCGCGCTGCGTCCTTGGTCGCGCAATTCGACAAGATGTTGCAGGCCCACAATGCTCTGGGCGAGTTGCTCGGCAGTGGGCGCCAATACCTCACCCGATCCGAGCAAAGCGAACGGGCCGGCCTTGCGGACGACGCCACCGTCGACTGGGGTAAGCGGCTGGCTGCCTCCATGCGCGCGGTGCTGGCGATCGCCGACGGCGACGGCGCCACCTTCTCGGACGAGGCGCGCGCCGCTTTCGAGTCGCTGCGCGGCTATCTGCCGCGCAACCCCTCCCCCGATCAGGAGGAGGGCTGACCATGGCGGCGATCGTCTGGCGCGAGCACCCCTACAAGGGCCGACATGTCGCCTCCATCGGCCAGGTCGAGGCCGGCGCTGTTCTGGAAGTGGAGGGCGGCCGCGGCGACTGGGCGTTCTTCCTGCCCAGCAACGGCTTCAGCGGCTCCTTCGGCTGGAAGCGCGAGCGGACCCTCGACAAGGCGAAGGCCTGCGTCGAGCGCGCGACCAACGACTGGCTGCGCCGCGCCGGGATCCTCGGCGAAATCGAAGCCGAACAGCCTGCGGAGACAGCAGCATGATACGCGCGACGCTTGCCCTGGCCGTGCTTGGCGCCATCCACCTGCACACGGCCCGCGACGACGGGCGCTACGCGCAGGCGCCGCACCGCGACTGGTTTCGGGATCTGAAACAGCCCGGCACCGGCGTGCCCTGTTGCGACGTGTCCGACTGCCGCCCGGTCGAGGCGCGCACGGTCGCCGGCAAATGGGAGGCGGAAATCAACAATCGGTGGGTCGAAGTGCCCGCCGAGAAAATCCTGCAGAGCAAGTCCAATCCGACCGGGAGCGCCGTCGCCTGTTACTGGGCGAATGGCGAGTCCGTGACGTGGTTCTGCTTTGTCGTGCCCCCGATGATCTAAGGCCTGACGATGACCACGCGCGCATTGACCATGCTGAACACCGCCGGCGACGTCACCATTATCTGGGAGGCTGATTCCGACGATGCGATGGAAGCGATCATCGCAGAGAAGATGAAGGCCGGCTGCTCGTTCTTCATCATTGAGCCGCGGTTCGGTGGCCTCGCCGCGCCCGCGCGCAAGCCGCTGAAGGATGCGGCCGACGCCCGCAAGCACCGCGCGCTTGCGATCCCCGACGAGGACCTTTCCGCCTTCGTTGGCGCAGGCGCGGGCGCTCTGACGACGACGCCGAATGTGCCGGCCAAGACGGTCCGCCGCGCGAAAACGGCAAAGGAAGCTGCACAGACCGAAACTGTCGGCGTCCAGGCGCGGAGGGGCGGCTGACATGCAAATCCGACCGCAGCCCCTTTCGGATCGCGCGCAATACTTCCTCGACGGCGCCACCGATGCCGAGGAAATGCTCGGCGCCGCGGCGACCTGGCTGGCGCTGTACGGCGATCGCCATTTCATCGAGACGACGGTCGACAATCTGCCGGTGCAGTCGCCTTGGCGCGCCCGGCACGCTGTTGCTCTTCACCTGCAGCGCGAAGCATTCCGCGACGCTATGTCGGCGTCCGAATCGTACCGGAACGCCTTTCTTTCCAGCGCATCGTTGTCGGGGCGGCGCGTGCTTGGGAGCGCGGCAGAATTCTACGCCAGCTGGTTCTATGAGGACTCGGTTTGGGGTGGCTGCGGGCGGCCTTTCAACCGTGTGGCGCGCCATTCGCGCCGCTGGGGCTTCAAGGATCCAACTCCAAGCCCGAAGGCCGCGCGCCGGCTGCGCTCGCGCAGTGCGATCCGTCGCTACATCCTTGAGCAGCACGAGACGATCGATGCACGCCGATTGACCATGGCCGATCTGGCTGCGGGGCCGATCATGATGGACGAGCGCGCCGCCCGCCTCTTGTCCAGAGAATGGGAATCGGCGGTGCGGGTCTGGCGCATTGCGGAGACCGCCCGCGAGCGGATCGAGCAAGCCCATGCTGCGGAGCGGCGCCGGCGCGGCTGGGGAACAGCGACAACCGTCCCCCATGACAAGCGTAAGCCTCTGCTACGCGCAGCGAGGACTGCCGGCCATATCGTTGGCGACGAAGCGGTGCGCGAGTTCGTGGCCGGCCGGCCGGTCGTCCTGACCGGCGATCGCTTCCTGTTCCGCGTCGAGCGCAGCGGATCGATCGCGCGCTCCGGACACGGCGCCTTGTCGATTTCGCTGGTCGACGCGACGACGCACGCGCGACTTGCCGGCCTGTGCCTGTATTTCGACGGAACGCCGGCACTCGACCAACTGGCGGCTCTGGGCTTGCACCTTGCCGCGGGCGAAGAAGCGGACCTGGTCGACGCTGGCAACCTCTATGGGATTGAGCCGGCAGGAGCAGCGCACCCGGCGCTTGGCGCCAAGGTTCAGGTCGGCGAGGAGCGTCGACGCCGATTTTTCGACTTTGCAGACGTCAACAATCCGCAGGCTGCGATGCGGATGCTCGCTGCGCAATACGCGCTCGATCTTTTCCCTGTCTACCAGGACGTGCTCGCCGACATGACGGTCGGCCGGCGCAAGAAGGAACTGCTCGCCTGCGGAATGACGCCGCAGGAGATCGTGAGGGCTGCATGACGACAATCGAGCAAGACAACCCGACCGTGCGCTTTATCAAAGGGCCAACGATCCTGCTGCACAGCGGAGCCTATTTCGACTTTGCAACGCCGGAGCAGTGCGACTTTACGGTTGACGACATCGCGCATGGGCTATCGATGGTCTGCCGCTTCGCCGGCCAGTGCCGGACGTTCTACAGCGTCGCGCAGCATTCCTACCTGATCAGCACGCTGGTCCCGCCGGAGGACGCGCTTGCCGGCCTGATGCACGACGCTGCCGAGGCCTTCGTCGGCGATATGGCGAAGCCGTTGAAGGTTCTTCTGCCTCAATACAAGGAGATCGAGCAAAGGATTGAATCGGCCATCTTCGCCCGGTTCGGAATTCCAATGCCTCTGCCGCCTTCCATCAAGGAAGCGGACGTTCGGATGCTTGCGACCGAGCAGCAGCAGATCATGCGCAACCGCGACGACTGGGACTACACACGCGGCAAGCCGGTCTTCGACATCCAGATCCCAGAATGGCCGCCAGAAATCGCGAAGGCAAACTTCCTCGCGCGCTTCCGTGCTCTGACGGGAGCACATCAATGACCGACCGCCCCATCATCTTCTCAGCGACCATGGTCCGCGCGCTGCTGGACGGGAGCAAGACGCAGACGCGGCGGCTGGTCAAGCCGCAGCCCGGCGACATCGACCGCGTTTTTCAGATGGATGACGGAAGCTGGCATGTGACCGCGCATGACGGCTCGCATATGTCGGCGCTCCGCATTCCCTACGCGCCCGGCGATCGCCTGTGGGTCCGCGAGGCGTGGGCCAAGGTCAGCGTCGCACCGATTGTTGCGACGATCGACGCCCCCTGGACTGTCTACCGGGCATGTGACAACCGCACCGACTACGGCGGCCCATGGAAGCCGTCCATTCATATGGCGCGCAATCAATCGCGTCTGACGCTGATTGTCGAGGGCGTGAAGGTCGAGCGGCTGCAGGACATCAGCCGCGAGGATGCAATCGCCGAAGGGCTGACGCTTGCGAGCGCGCAGATTGAGCAATTTTGGCGCTGGCCCGAGCCGCTGCACGAAAACCTCTGGCTGTCGCCGAAAATCGCCTACGCCGATCTCTGGCGCACAATACACGGCCCGGGCGCATGGGACGCAAACCCGTGGGTGGCCGCGATCAGCTTCCGCGTCGTCAAGTCGAACATTGACGCGATCGCGGAGGCGGCGTGACAGCGCGCTTCGACTTCGACGAGCCCCCGGCGGCTGAATTCTCGCCGTGCCGCACCTGGCGCTATGTCCTGCGCCGGCGCTGGGCCGCCGGGCCGACGATCGGCTTCGTCCTGCTGAACCCATCGACTGCTGACGAGACGCAGGACGACCCCACGATTCGCCGCTGCATCGGCTTCGCCAGATCGTGGGGCTTTGCCGGCATCGTGCTCGGAAACATCTTTGCCTTCCGGGCGACGGACCCGAAGGTGATGCGCGAGGCCAAGGATCCAGTCGGGCCGGACAATGACGACGCGCTCCGCAGGATCTGCGTCGAGGCGCACGAGCGGCGCGTGATCTGCGGCTGGGGCAACCATGGCGCCTTCCAGGGGCGTGGCCGCTGCGTGCTCGAGCTGATGGACGATTGGGGCGCGCGAGCCGAGGCGCTGGCAATGACCGGCGCCGGCCAGCCAAACCACCCGCTTTACCTGTCCGCGTCGCGGGCTCCGTTCCCCATCGAGCAGCCGCCATGTCCTACCGCATGAGCCGGTACGAGCGACAGCAGGAGCGGCAGGCCGTGGCCGACCTCAGCCGCGCGACCAACGACGTCTTGCGTTTTGACCGCGCCGGCGCGCCGTTCGATGAAGGACGACCGTCGCTGAAAGGCTGCTTCGCGATCAGACACTGGGTTCCGGTCGACCCTCAATATCCGCTGAAGCCCGCACGGCGCGTCGACCACCTCATCGACGTATTCGAGCCGCTCGACACGAAGGCGCCGGGGCCTGGCATCGCGCAGCCCTACTGCTGCTTGATCAACACGGTGATTTTCTATGCGCGACCTTACGCAAAGGCGCTGCCTCTCTATCACGCGCGCTGGCGCGACGGCACGGTGCACACAAGCACGCGCGGCTTCGAGATCTACGACCAGGTCCGAACGCTGCTGCGGCACGACGACATCGTCGAGTATGCCGGCGATCGCTTCGAGGTCGGCGGTGGCCGCGTGATGTGGGCAGCGCGCAAGGACGACCTTGTCGGCCGGCGTTGGTGGATGCGCTACAGCGCGCGGAGAGTCACGCCGTGACCGTCTACGTCGACGATGTCCGCCTTCAGTATGGCCGGATGGTCATGTGCCATATGTGGGCAGACGGCCTCGAGGAGCTGCTCGCCATGGCAGACCACATTGGCGTCGCCCGGAAGTGGCTGCAGCAGCCGCCGAAGGCCTCGTGGGTCCACTTCGACATATCGCTGGGCAAGAAGGCGCTGGCGATCGCTGCCGGTGCGGTCCTGACCGACAAGTACGGCCCGGTCGAGCACGTCGCCAAGGTCTGCATCGCCAGCGGCAACCCGGTCTCGGTCGCCTATGGCGAGCGCCGCCTGAAGCAGGTGGCGGAAGCGCGCGCGAGGAAGCCATGAACCTCCGAATCCTGAAAAAGCTGTCGAAGCGCGCGGCGCCGCTGTTGCCCCTGCTGGGCGACCACCGCGAGCAATTCCCGGCCGAGCGCGGCGCGAACTACATGTCGACGCTGATCCTGGACCGGAAGCACTTCGAGCGAATGAGGTCCCTGAATCCGGACTGCCTGTTTGAGCGGGACATGAAGTGGCCCGCGCGCGACGGCCGCGGCTGGATTCGGGCAACGCCGCCTGCCCACCCATGGCCGGGGACGGTGATGGTCGGATCCATGGTGGGCTACGAGGAGCCCGAGTGGGACGAGGAAACCGCCTGGTGCGCGCTGGTGGCGCTGGTGATGGCGCACTTCACCGACTGGGACACCGCTGCCGCGACTGACGAGCCGCCTGTCCCGACGCGCGACCTGTCGACACCGTCATTGATCTTCGAAGCAGCACGCGACATGGCGGCCGAACTGGCGTGCGAGCGCGGCATGAGGGAAGCCCGGGCGCGGCTGGGCGGGTTGCTGCTGGGCGAGCGCGCTGCATGAAACGCGAGCGCGCCACCCCCCGGCCCCGCAAGCGGGCCCGCGACAAGGGCCGCGCCGGCGTCGACCGGCCGCCGCTGCGCTTCTATCGCACGGCGCCGCGCTATTGCCCGCGGCACGCCATCTGGGTGGGGCCCGGCGGGCAATTCGCCAATCCATTCGCCCCGGGCGCGGACGCCGCGCCGCCGGGCTCGCCGATGATGCGTCTGGTCGACGCGGCCGCGCGCCGCGTGCGCGGGCCCAAGCGCGAGGTCTTCGGCGTCCTCGGCACGTTCGAGCCGCCGCCTGTTACCGAGCAGGAGCGCGCCATGGCCCGCGCCTGGCTTTACCGGGAATGGCGCGCCGGCCGCCTCGAGGACCTGAAGCGCGACGTCACCTTCTGGCTGGAAAAGGTCGGCGCTCTGCCGACGCCCCCGACAGACGCCGAGATCCGGCGCGAGCTCGCCGGCCGCGACCTGGTCGACGCGACGCCTGACGGCTGGCCCAGCCATGCCGACGAACTGCTGACGATCGCCAACTATCCTGCATGTGAAGGAGGGAACCATGAAGCCTGACGTCTGCATCTACCATAGCCCTTGCGCCGATGGTTTCGGGGCCGCCTATGCCGTCTGGGAACGGTGGCACGATGTGCAACTGATCCCGGGCGTCTACGGCGAGGCGCCGCCGGACGCCACGGGTAAGCATGTCCTGCTGGTGGACTTCTCCTACAAGCGCCCGGTGCTGGAGGCTATGTCCGAGAAGGCTGCGTCGATCACCATCCTCGACCACCATAAGACGGCGGAAGCGGACCTCGAAACGTTCGCTGTCGTCAACCCGGTCGATGCAGACAGCATTGACGATGTTGTGGCTGCGACGCAGCCAGGGCTCGGCAACATTCGCGCGATCTTCAACATGGGCAAATCCGGCGCCGTGCTGGCGTGGGAATTCTGCCACCCCGGCCAGGAAGTGCCCTTGCTCCTGAAATACGTCGAGGACCGCGACCTCTGGCGGTTCGAGCTGGAGGACTCCCGCGCGATCGCAGCGTGGGTATTTTCCTATCCCTACGACCTCGGCACGTGGGCGGTCATGCGGAACCGCATTTCGCACCCGGTGACACGCGCGGGCGCAGTCGCCGAGGGCGAGGCGATTGAGCGCAAGCACCACAAGGACGTCGCCGAACTGCTGGAAAAGACCGTGCGGCCAATGGTGATCGGAGGCCGCAAGGTGCTCTGCGCAAACCTGCCGTACACGATGGCGTCGGATGCCGCCGGCAAGCTGGCTGAGGGCGCGCCGTTCGGCGCCTGCTATTTCGACCGCGCTGACGGCATGCGGGTGTTTTCCCTACGGTCGACGCGTGATGGCGAGGACGTCAGCGCGATCGCGGCGGCCTATGGCGGCGGCGGGCACAAGCACGCGGCCGGATTCCAGATGCCCGCCGGGTGGGCCGGCGAGTGATTAAGCGGCGGCTCCGGGCACTCGATCTGTTTTGTGGCGCGGGCGGCGCCGGGGCGGGACTGGTTGCGGCGGGCTTCGACGTCCTTGGAGTCGACCTCAGCCCGCAGCCTCGATACCCCTTCGAATTCATGCAGGCCGACGCGATCGCCTTTCTCGATGGCGACCTGCAGGCGTTCGACCTGATCTGGGCCTCGCCGCCTTGCCAGGCTCACACGGCCATGAAGACGATGCACAACGCTAAAGCGCACATCGATCTGATCCAGCCAACACGGGAGCGGCTGCAACGCGCGGGCGTCCGCTATGTCATCGAGAACGTCGTTGGCGCGCCGCTGATCGACCCCATCGTTCTGTGCGGGACGATGTTTGCGCTCGGCACCGATGACGCTGAACTGCGCCGGCACCGGCTGTTCGAAGCAAACTTTCCAATCCCCACGCCTACGTGCCGCCACGGCATCCGCCCGGCAACGATCGGCGTCTACGGCGGGCACATTCGGAATCGAAAGCGCCGGGATGGTAGCCATGCCCGCGGCGTTGCCGACTTCCCGACCGCCGCCGGGCAGGCGGCCATGGGCATCGACTGGATGACGCTGACGGAAATGAGCGAGGCCATACCGCCTGCCTATTCTGAGTTCATCGGGCTGGCGGCTCGCATGGCCATTCTGCTGGAGAAATCGAAATGACCGCCACGACAAGCACCGTTGGCCCGGCCTCGCCGCTATCGGCCGCCAGCCTCTTGAAACAGATCAAGGATTTCGGGCAAAGGCTTGCAACGGTCGCGTCCGCGCCGCTGCGCATTGTCGAAAGCGAGGCGCTCGTCGAGACGGTCGAGGATTGGTCGCGCGTCCGCTCGCCTAGCCGTGCACGCCGGCGGCGCGCCAAGCATCGGCAGAATATCCGGCTGATCGAAGTTCCGAGGCGCGGCGCGCTCGTGGTCGACGGCGTCGCCTATATGCACCCGACCGAGGCGGCGAAACTGCGCCGCATGACAGAAAGGCGCGGGAAATGACCGCCGGAAAGAATGGTGACGGCCTGCAGCACGGCACAAGCATCGTCCGCGAAAACCTTATGACGCGCCCAGGCTATACGCCGTATTGTGGCGCGCTGAACTGCACGCATTGGTGGCCGCGCACGCAATGGGCCGGCGGCCAGTTTGCGTGCCGTTGTGGCTGGCGTTCGTCTTTCGACGCCGATTTCGTCGCGGCCTACGTCGTAAGATGGGCGGCCGTCGAGGCGCGGGAACAGCGCGGCATGGTTGATCGGACGTTTGGGTTGCCGATCGCCTTGCAAAAGTCCCGCGACTGAACCCGCGATCGGGCGGGAGGCCTAGAGAACCGGGCGAGACTGGCGAGTGCGCCATCGGCTTGGGAAGCTGTATGTCGCACCGCGCCAGGCAGCCCGGACCGATGCCCGAATGCCTGCGGGGCGCGCAGCTATGCCTCATTTGCGCCCCTCGCTGGAAACTGTAGGCCCTTGCGCCCGTTTTGCGCCCGCCGCGTTCCGCCGCCGTCCGCCGCGTACTGTTATCATTACGCTTTTGTCCGCCGCATTTCGGGCGCAAAAGCTGGCGCAAGTGATCACCCTGCCGCCGTCCATTTCGCTATGTATTTGATTTGTCGCCCGGTTTCGATGGTGGGCGCACTAGGGCTCGAACCTAGGACCCGCTGATTAAGAGTCAGCTGCTCTACCAACTGAGCTATGCGCCCATCGACCGGTTGCGACCGGAGGCGGCGAAATAGCAAACGGTTTTGGCCCTGTCCAGCCCGACGCTGCAATTTTCTGCAAGGCCCCCGGCGACGTCGCGCGGCGTTCCGTTTCGCGTTAGGATCGCCGCGCATTTCGCGGGAGCGGGCGATGAAGATTGCTTTCGGATTGGCATGCGCCGTAGCGACGGCGCTTCTGGCCGGCGGGGCGCCGGGCGAGGCGGAGGCTCGCACGCGCGGCTGGTCGCGTCCTTGCGCCTGTGCGCCGCAGCCCCGCGTTCGCCGCGCCGCGCATCGTCGCGTGCGACGATTCCAATCGTCCTATCGCCCAGTGCTGGCGGTCGATTCCGTTCCCATCGTCGTCGAGACTGGCTACGGCCCTATCGCGGTCGGCCAGCGGCGCACGGTCGGCTATTTCTTTCCGCACCCACGATGGGGCTACGACTACCCCTGGGACGGCTACGGCGGGCCCTATTACGGATACCCGCCGCGCGACGGCTATTGAGCCGCGGACCTCAGCGGCGACGGCCGCCGCCGGTCGTGTCGAGCGCCTTCGCGCAGGCCGCGCTCACCTTGGCCTTGTTCTTCTCGAGACAATCGCGGGCCGCGCCGCGCTCATGCGTGGCGTTGGCGCACAATTTCTCGATATCCTGCTGGCAGGCGGCGGCCACCGGCCCCGTGCCGGGCTCCGGACGCTGCGCATAGGCCGGCGCGGCAAGGGCCAGCCCCGCAGCAAGCGCGCTCGCGGCGAAAATGAACTTGCGCATGATTTTGATCCTCTCGTTGCGATGGCGTCCTGCGCCGTCGCTATCGAGATGGCGGCGCGTCGTTGCGCGCAAAAGGCCGTGCGACCGTATGGCGCAGAGCTTGCGCCGCATGTATCCGCACGAAAAAGGGGGGCGCATGCGCCCCCCTTCTCATCCCTGATGCAGCAAGCGCGGCGCGCTCTAGCCGGCGCCGGCGCCTTGCGCCTTTTCGCGCCCACGATTGATCACGAGCTTGTTCAGCGCCGCCACATAGGCGCGCGCGGATGCAACCAGAGTGTCCGGGTCGGCGCCCTTGCCGGTCACCTCACGTCCGTTCTCGGACAGACGCACCGAAACTTCGGCCTGCGCGTCCGTGCCGCCGGTGACGGCGTGAACCTGATAGAGCTCCAGCGTCGCATTGTGCGGCACCAGCGCCGTGATGGCGTTGAAGATCGCGTCCACGGGCCCGTTGCCAGTCGCTTGATGCGTCTGCTTCTGGCCGTCGATCTCCATCGTCAACGCGGCGGACTGCGGACCGGCCGTGCCGGCGATAACGGTCAGCGCCGTCACCTTGAAGCGATCGTTGGCATTGACGATCTCGTCGTCGACCAGCGCTGCGATATCCTCGTCGTAGACGATCTTCTTGCGGTCGGCCAAATCCTTGAAGCGACGAAAGGCGTCGTTCAACGCGTTCTCGCCCAGCTCGTAACCCATCTCCTTCAGCTTCTCGCGGAAGGCGGCGCGGCCCGAATGCTTGCCCATGACGAGCGAGGTCTTCGACACACCGACGGACTCGGGCGTCATGATCTCATAGGTCAGCGACGACTTCAGCATGCCGTGCTGATGGATGCCGCTCTCGTGCGCGAAGGCGTTCCGGCCGACGATCGCCTTGTTGTACTGCACGGGGAACGAGGTCACCGCCGACACCAGCTTCGATGCGCGATTGAGCATGGTCGTCTCGATGCCCGTGTCGTAGGGCAGCGCATCCTGGCGCGTGCGGATCGCCATGATCACTTCTTCCAGCGCCGCATTTCCTGCGCGCTCGCCGATGCCGTTGATCGTGCATTCGATTTGTCGCGCGCCACCCGCCAAACCGGCGAGTGAGTTCGCCACCGCCATGCCCAGATCGTTGTGGCAATGGACGGAGAATATCGCCTTGTCCGAATTCGGCACGCGCGCGCGAACCGTCTCGAACATCGCCTGATATTCCTGCGGGGTCGTATAACCGACGGTGTCGGGCAGATTGATCGTCGTCGCGCCGGCCTTGATCGCGGCTTCCACGATCCGGCACATGAAGTCGATCTCGGTGCGGGTCGCGTCTTCCGCCGACCATTCGACGTCGTCGGTCCATTTACGGGCGCGCGTGACTGCGTCGATCGTCGCCTGCAGCACCTGCTCGGGCGTCATGCCGAGCTTGACCGACATGTGCAGCGGCGAGGTCGAGATGAACGTGTGGATACGGCCGCGCTTGGCCGGCTTGATCGCCGCGCCGCAGCGGTCGATGTCGGCGAGGCCCGTACGCGACAGGCCGCAGATCACCGCATTGTTCGAGCGCCGGGCGATCTCGGCCACGGATTCGAAATCGCCGTCGGAGGCGGCCGGAAAGCCCGCCTCGATAATGTCGACGCCCATCTCGTCGAGCAATTCGGCGACTTCCAGCTTCTCGTCGAAGGTCATGGTCGCGCCCGGGCATTGTTCGCCATCGCGCAAAGTGGTGTCGAAAATGATGACGCGGTCCTTGTTGGAGCCGGTTTCGGTCGCTGCGGTCATGGTTATGTCCCTGGAATCGGAATTTTGGTCGAAGCCGGCGCGACTTGTGTCGAAAATGTCGGGCGGCCGGCGGGTCGGGTTCTCGTCATCCCCTCAGCGCCCAGGCAAAGCCCAGCCGGCGCTCAGGGGCGGCTAAGAAGAAGCAGGCCCGACAGCAGCTTCGCAGAGGCGCGCGCGCGAGCGCCGTCGAGGGCCAAAGACCCACGGGCGTCGATCAGCGTGCTGGTGGCGAAACGAGCCACGAAATCCTCGCGCAATTTCGTACGCCGGTCGCGCACGAACAACTCACGGATACATGAAGGCAGCGTGCGCCGCAAGACCCGCTCACGCCCCACGCCAGCGCCGGAAGCCAGATTTTCCTTGAGGCGGCGCGTGGATCGTGCACTTTCGGCAGAAACGCTGTCCGACAAAACGAGCCGACGAAATGAACGAAGAAACCACCCAGACCTGCAATCCGCCGCCTCCGCAAGGCTGGAGCCTGTTCACCCTGCGCGGCGGCTTCATCGACCGTAACGGCCCGCTCTTCTACCGCGACGACGGCCCGAACGGCTTCCAGCTCGGCATGCGAATCGAAGAGCGCCACTGCAATCCGCGCAATGTCGGCCACGGCGGCTGGCTGATGACCTTCGCCGACATGATGCTGCCCATGGCCGCGCACCGGCACCCCAAGGTCGGCCGCAACTTCCTGCCGACCGTGTCGATGGCTGTGGATTTCCTCGCGCCCGCGCCGATGGGCGCCTGGCTCAACAGCCGCACCGAAATCCTGCGCGTCACCCGCAACCTCGTGTTCGCACAGGGCCTTATCTACGCTGACGACACATTGGTCGCGCGCGTGAACGGCGTGTTCAAGATCGGCGAACCGATCGCGAAACTGTTGGGCGACGCCGACAAATAGCTTGGGACTCTTGACCAGGAGAGGCGAAGCGGCGACCTTTCGCCGCCTCTCGATGGAGCCCCGGCCTCGATGATCCCTCGCCCGCTGCCGCTTTTCGCCTGCGCCGCCGCTCTGCTCTCGCTCGCCTCCTGCAATTCGAGCCCGCAGCCGCAGGCGGTTGCGACCGCGCCGGCGCCACAGCAACGCGTCGTCTCACCGCTGACGCCGCAAGGCTTCAAGCTGCCCGAGGGCGCGGGCTGCTCGGGCGCCATCGCGCGTTATCGCGCGGTGATCGCCAACGACCACCAGACCGGCAATGTCGGCGAGAGCGTCTACAGACAGATCGAGGGTGAAATTTCCGGCGCCTCGGCCGCCTGCGCGGCCGGCAAGGACGGCGAGGCCATGCGCCTGCTGGCGGCGTCCAAGAGCCGGCACGGTTATCCAGGCTGATTCTGGCGCGTTCTCACGCCAGGAAGCTTGCAGCGCCCTGCTCGCCTTTGATTCCCGTCTGACCAGCGGTACGGTGTTCACGCCGATCCAGACCGGGGGCAGTTTGTGGCGAACGAGTTCGGCTTGTTGTCCTTTCACGACTGCGGGCGACGCAGGACGGTCCGGGGGGCAATGACCAGATGAAGAACCGGAGCCGCCACCGCCCATTCTCGCGGGTTTCCGGTCCAGTCCCGGCCGAACCCTTCGCTTGCGTAATCCCGGGAAACATTGCCGCCCCCGGCTTCCGAATATGAAACGCAAGATCGCCGCCATCCTCGCCGCCGATGTGGCCGAATACAGCCGGCTCGTCGCCGAGGACGAGGAGGAAACGTTGACACGCCTCGCGTCCTGTCGCGAGGTGTTCGAGGATTTCGTCGGCAAGGCGCATGGCCGCGTGTTCAATACGGCCGGCGACGCCGTTCTCGCGGAATTTCCCAGTGCGGTCGAGGCGACGCGCTGCGCCATCGACATTCAGGAATCGCTGCGCACCCGCAATATGGGCTATCCGGCGCACCGGCAGATGCTGTTCCGGATCGGCGTCACGATCGGCGACGTCGTCGAGCGCGAGGGCGATCTGCTGGGCGATGGCGTCAACATCGCCGCGAGGCTCGAAGGGCTGGCGCAACCTGGCGGCATTTGCGTGTCCCGCAGCGTGTACGAGCAGGTCGCGAACAAGATCTCGGTGCATTTCAAGGACATTGGCGTCCGCGAGGTGAAGAACATCCCGCAGCCCGTGCATGCCTTCATCGTCGAGATGGACGATTCCGTCGCCGGCGCGTGGCGGCAGGCGCCGGGCCCGCGCGCGAAGCCCCGGCGGACGGGCCTGCCGTTGATCGCGGGCGGCGTCGGGCTTGCGCTCTGCGCGGCAGCCCTGGCTTACGCGTTACGCAAGTCCGGCGACGATGCGCCGCCGCGCCCGACAGCAAGCGTCGAAGCGCCGCCGCGCACCTACGCGGAACTGGCGAAGTCCGGCGGTTTGGTGCAGGACGCGCGCACGGCGCCGGAGCTCTATCACAACGCGCGCAGCTACGAGGCGCGGGGCGAGTCCGCCGCCGCACGACAGGCCTATGGCGCGCTGGCGGAGCTCGGCGTCGACGCGATCGACGCGCACTTGCGCTTCGCGGCCCTTCTGCGCGCGCAGGACGGACGCGCGGGCGTCCGCGAGCTCTACCACCGGCTGCGCGACAAGACGGGCGTCGGCGCCGTGGGCCTCGTCTACGCGACCCTGTTCGAAGGCGAGGAGCGCCGCCGTCGGGTCGAGGCATTCGCGGCGTCGCGGCCCGACTATGGACCGGCCTATCTGCTGCTCGCCGACGAATATTCCGACGATCGGGTCGGCGCGCAGACGATCGCGGATCGGCGCAGGGAGGCGGAGGCGTTGCAGCGCTTCTTGGCGGCCGACGCGGACGGGCGCCTCGCGCCGTATTTTCTCGATCAATCCGTTCTTGCCGAATGGCTCGAACGCGCCCGCCGTCGCCTTGCCGCGCTGGAGGCCAATCTGAAGACCGCGAGCGCCGACCCGGTCGTCAGGTTCACCCGCTCCAACGCCGGCTGGAGCGTCGCCATATCGACGCCGGAGCCCGCGACCTCGATCGGATGGCGGATCGGCGGCGCAGGCGAATTCACGCCCACGGGACAGATCGCGGCGATCGATCAGCGTACGGGGCGGCCCATGCCGAATCCCTCGTTTGAACTACCCGGCGAAACGCCGGCGACGACCATCGAAATTCGCTACGCGGATTCCGCCGGCCGGCTCGTCGGTCCCTTCCGGGTGGCCTTCGACCCCGCCACGGCTCTGGCCGATGGCCAGCGAGACCTGCTCGAGCGCTTCTGGACCTCGTGGCTCGCCTTCGGCGCCGACGGCAGGCTCCTCTACTACAGCCATCTCATGAGCTATCGCTGCGCCATCGCGAAGGCGGAAATCGGCTTCGACGGCGCAACGCCATCGCAGGAACTGCCGATGCCGGCATGCGACCGCGACAATCCCTTCTCGATCCCGGCGGGCACCCGCCCCTACCTCGCCGCCCCGCCCGGCGCGAAATCCGTCGCCGCCCGCCTCACCTACGTGAACGGCGCGCAATCCGAGACGCGCGAGTTTCGGCGGAAGTAGGGTTGGCAGTGGATGGCCGTTCGAGCGCGGGCGGAAGCTGCGCCGAAGAGGCCGGATAGTCGCCCGCGCCGGCTATCGCCACTGGACCTTGCGGTTCCTTACTGACGCAAACGACGCGCTCGGGCTTGAGTTATTTGCCTACGAACTAGAACAGGCGGCTTTTGACTCGTAGGGCGAGGACCGCAATCAAGAGGTATTTCCGACCATCAAAAAATGTGCGGCGCGTGCTGGTGGAGTATGGGGTTGGCACTGGGGCGTAGACGGACGCCACGCTGTCAATGCGAGGAGCGCGGCGGCCGAAGGAAACGCGTGCAAGTCAATGCGACCTGCCGCCCGAGGCCGCGAAGGGATTTTCGAACAAGCGGCTATATCCCGTATCTACTTGATCTCTCTCAAAGAAATTTGAACTGCTTAGCTGTTCCGTGAGAGCGCTCAAGCGGAGGGAGATCAAAATGATGACCTTGCGATGCCTCTCTATTAAATCGGCCGTCACAACTGCCATCGTTTGCGGCCTGATGGCCACCGGGGTCCCCGGACGCGTGAATGCGCAGCCGGCCATCTCTGATCAGGAAGCGCACGATATCGGCGGCGAAGCTTTCGTCTACCTTTATCCACTCGTGACGATGGACGTGACACGTCGAGTGATGACCAACCTTCCTGCCGGCGTGAAACCCGGGCTGGGACCGGCCAACGAATTCCAGCACATGCGGACGTACCCGCCAGCGGACATGCGCGAAGTCGTTCGACCGAATTTCGACACGCTGTACTCCACGGCGTGGCTCGACCTGCGAAAAGGGCCTCTCGTAGTCTCTGCGCCCGAAATGAAGGGACGCTACTACCTGCTGCCGATGCTCGATATGTGGAGCGATGCGTTCGCCGTGCCGGGCAAGCGCACGAGCGGCACGACGGCCGCGGCCTTCGCGGTGGTTCCGCCCGGATGGCGTGGCGTTCTGCCGAAAGGCGTGCAGCGTATCGACGCGCCAACGCCGCTCGTCTGGATTATCGGCCGCACCCAGACCAACGGTCCGAAGGACTACGAAGCTGTCAACAAGCTGCAGGACGGCTACACGATCATCCCGTTGGCCCGATGGGGCAAGAAACCACAACCGGTCAAGGCGTCGATCGACCCGACTGTGGACATGAAGACGCCGCCGCTCGATCAGGTGAACAAGATGCCGGCCGACGCGTACTTCAAGTACGGGGCCGAGTTGATGAAGACCAATCCGCCTCACATCACCGATTGGTCGATCATCGCGCGTCTCAAGAGGATCGGACTCGAACCGGGTAAATTCGATCCGTCCGCGCTGCCGCCTTCGGCGCAAGCGGCGGTGAAACAGGGCGCGGCGAGCGGCCTGAAATTTATGTACAGCAAGGCGCCGACGCTGTCGCGAGTCACGAACGGCTGGCAGATGAACACCGAGACAATGGGCGTCTATGGCGACTATTATCTGAAGCGCGCCATTGTCGCCATGGTCGGGCTGGGCGCGAACCAGGCGCTCGATGCTATCTATCCGCTCCTGGTGGCGGATGCAGACGGCAAACCTCTGACTGGCGACAACAAGTACGTGCTGCACTTCGACAAGGATGAGTTGCCGCCCGCAGGCGCGTTCTGGTCTGTCACTATGTATGACGAGGCCGGATTTCAGGTTGCGAACCCGCTCAACCGATTTGCCATCGGCGACCGCGACGCTCTGAAATACAACGCCGACGGTTCGCTCGATCTTTATTTGCAAAACGCAAGCCCGGGAGCGGACAAGGAGTCGAACTGGCTACCCTCCCCTGCAAAGGGCGTGCTTGGCGTGACAATGCGCATCTACGCGCCGAAGCTGCCCGCGCTCGCCGGCACGTGGAATCCGCCCGCCGTCAAACGCTCGCCTTAGCTCGAACAGAACGTGGGGTTTCGCGGTCTCGCTTGAACGCGAAACCTCCGCGACCGGCCGGAAACCGAACATTGAGCGCCGCCCCATATCGAGGGGAGACGTTTTTTTTTGCCTGGAGGGGGGGGATTGCATCGTCGCGCCGCTCCTCGCAAGGACGGTGGCCTGCCCCGGCTCCCCACCCCTTGACCCCGCCGCCCCCATCGGCTACCAAACCCGCCGATCAACGCA
>JAGRKN010000398.1 GCA_020442275.1 Rhodoblastus sp.
TTTTTCAGAAAGTCAAGCCCCGACCGCCGGAGCGACCGAATTGACTTCCACTTTCACGCCCGGGCCCATGGTCGACGAGATCGCCACGCGCTGGATGTAGGTGCCCTTGGCGCCCGTCGGCTTCGCCTTGGAGACGGCGTCGACGAAGGCCTTGATGTTCTCGACCAGCTTGCCCTCGTCGAACGAGGCCTTGCCGACCGTGCCCTGCACGATGCCCGCCTTCTCGACGCGGAACTCGACGGCGCCGCCCTTCGACGCCTTCACGGCGCCGGCGACGTCCATCGTGACGGTGCCGACGCGCGGGTTCGGCATCAGGCCGCGCGGACCCAGCACCTTACCGAGGCGGCCGACGAGGCCCATCATGTCCGGGGTGGCGATGCAGCGATCGAACTCGATCTTGCCGCCCATCACCTCGTTGACCAGTTCGTCCGCGCCGACGATGTCGGCGCCGGCGGCCTTGGCTTCGTCAGCCTTCGGCCCGCGCGCGAACACGGCGACCTTGAGCGTGCGGCCCGTGCCGTTCGGCAGGTTGACCACGCCGCGCACCATCTGGTCGGCGTGCTTGGGGTCGACGCCGAGGTTCATGGCGATTTCGACGGTCTCGTCGAACTTGGCGCTGGCGCGCTCGCGCACGAGCTTCACGGCCTGGTCGACCGGATAGAGCTTGGTACGCTCGATGCCCTCGCGGGCCTTGCTGAGACGCTTTCCGTGCATCGGCTTACTCCACCACCTGCAGGCCCATAGCGCGGGCGGAACCTTCGATCATCGACATGGCCGACTCGATCGACGAGCAGTTGAGATCGACGATCTTCTTCTCGGCGATCTCGCGGATCTGCGCCTTGGTCACCTTGCCGACGACCTGGCGGCCGGGGGTCTTGGAGCCCGAGGCCGGCTTCTTGCCGATCTTGAGGCCCACGGCCTTCTTCAGGAAGAAGGAGACCGGCGGCTGCTTCATCTCGAAGGTGAAGGAGCGATCCTGGTAGGCGGTGATGATGACGGGGATCGGCATCCCCTTTTCCATCTGCTGGGTCTTCGCGTTGAAGGCCTTGCAGAATTCCATGATGTTGAGGCCGCGCTGGCCGAGCGCCGGGCCGATCGGCGGCGACGGATTGGCGGCGCCCGCGGGCACCTGCAGCTTGATATAGCCGGCGATTTTCTTCGCCATCGTTGTGTCTCCAACGAATGACGACAGGCAGCGACACGAGGTCGAAGCCCGCCATCGGTTGCAGTTCGTGGTCGGACATGGCCTCCCGGATGGCGACCGGGCATGTCTCCCACGCGGATTTCCTTGTCGGCGAAAGCCGAAAAGAAAAAGCCCTCCAGCGAGGGCTGGAGGGCTTATAACGGCGCTTCGCGCAAATGCAAGCTTTATGCAGCCTCGGCCGCCGCCAGAACCTTGCGCGGCGCGACGTCGTATTCGCCGGGCGCCTGCTCCGGCAGTTCGACCGGGCCGCCGGCGCGCTTCCAGGCGCCATAGCCGCCCGCCACGTGACACACCGGCTCGAGGCCCATTTTCTGGGCGGTGTGAGCGGCCAGCGCCGAACGCACGCCGCCGGCGCAGAAGAACACGAAACGCTTGTCCGACGAGAAGACCTCGTGGTGCGAGGCGCTGCGCGGATCGATGCGGAATTCCATCATGCCGCGCGGAATATGGATCGCACCGGGAATACGGCCCTCGCGATCGAGTTCGCGCGTGTCGCGCAGATCGATGAAGGCGACATCGGCGTCGCCATGCAGCGCCAGCGCCTGCTTGACCGAGATCGTCTCGATCGCCTCCTCGGCCTCGTCGATCAGATCCTCGACGCTGATGATTTCGCGCTTCGCCATGATCCCGCTCCGCCTCGATGGGCCGCCGTCTCTTGTGCTCCGAAAGGCGCAGACGACGTTTGATGGGAACGAGATGAGGCAAGCCGATCGCGGACGCAATAGGCCGGAAAAAATAAGAAAATCAGTATTGAAGCAGTTTCGCGAAAGAGAAATTTCTTGCCGTCGCGATGACGCGGAAGAGAATTTTTCTCTCCCGCTCTCAGAGGGGATCGCCCTCAGACTTTCTCGACCTGGCCGAATTCCAACTCGACCGGCGTCTCGCGGCCGAAGATGGACACGGCGACCTTGAGGCGCGAGCGGCCCTCGTCGACTTCCTCGACCTTGCCATTGAACGAGGCGAAGGGACCGTCGGCGACGCGCACGGTCTCGCCGATCTCGAACGAGATCGACGCCTTCGGACGCTCGACGCCCTCGGCCACCTGCCCCTTGATCCGGTCGGCCTCGGCCTCCGAGATCGGCATCGGCTTGTTGTCGGCGCCGAGGAAGCCGGTGACCTTCGGCGTGTTCTTGATGAGATGGTAGACCTGATCGGTCAGGTCGCACTTCACCAGCACATAGCCCGGAAAGAACTTGCGCTCGGAATTGATCTTGCGGCCACGGCGGACCTCGATCACCTGCTCGGTCGGCACGAGCACTTCCTCGAACTTGTCGGCCAGCCCGCGCTGGGCGGCCTGTTCGCGGATGGATTCGGCGACCTTCTTCTCGAAATTGGAATAGGCGTGGACGATGTACCAGCGGGTGGTCATGTGAGGTCCTGTTGGGCCGGTCAGCGGCCGAGGCTGAGCAGGAAGCCGACGATCAGGCGCAGGGTCTGGTCGACGGTGACGAAGAACAGCGACGCGACAAAGACCATCGCCAGCACGAGCCCCGTCGTGATCAGGGTCTCGCGGCGCGACGGCCACGTGATCTTCGCGCCTTCCGAGCGCACGTCCTGCAGGAACTGAAACGGATTGGCCATAAGCGTCTCGTACCGAGTTCGGGCGCTGTTTTTCCGGTCGCTGGCCCAGCCAGACATCCCGATGAC
>JAGRKN010000399.1 GCA_020442275.1 Rhodoblastus sp.
TACGAGCTGGTCGAATTCCTGCACGACGTTCTGAAAGTCGACGCCTTCCCCTGGGCGCGGTTTGCGCACAAGGTCGGCCTCCACAATTCCTGCGGCACGCTGCGGGCGCTCGGCCATGCGAAGGCTTCGGAGACACGGGGGCCGGATTTCTCGAAGCCCCGCGCCCTGTTGTCGAAAGTCGAGGGGCTCGAACTGGTCGCGGCCGCGCGGCCGGACGAGTGCTGCGGGTTCGGCGGGACGTTTTCGATCGTCAACGAAGCTGTCTCGGCCAAGATGGGCCACGACAAGGTGGCCGATTTCGCCGCGGCCGGCGCGCAATATATAGCGTCGGCCGACAGTTCGTGTCTGATGCATCAGCGCGGCTGCGCGCAGCGCGCGGGAACGCCGATCAAGTTCATCCACATCGCGCAAATATTGAACGGGGACGCCGCATGAGCGCGCCGGACGAAACACATGCGTCAGCCGCAAGAGAGCCGCAGCCGCGCGGGGCGCGCATTCGCGGCGACCGACCGGTCGATCAAGCTGAGGCAGCGGAGCGGTTCCTCGCGGCGCCGCTGCACCAGAAGCAACACGACAATCGGCTATGGACATTGCGGCAGCGTCGCGATCAGGAAATGTGGGCGATCCCGGAATGGGAGGAATTGCGAAATCTGGCTTCGACCATCAAGGAGCATACGCTCAGCCATTTGGATGAATATCTCGAACAGTTTGAGCGGAACGCTCGGGCGAATGGCGTTAGCGTGCACTGGGCGCGCGACGGTGATGAGCACAACGCCATCGTCGCCGACCTATTGAAGCGGCGTGGCGCGCGGCGGCTCATCAAGAGCAAGTCGATGTTGACAGAGGAGTGTGAGTTTCGCGCGCACATGGACAAGGTGGGCGTCGAGGTCGTCGAAACGGACCTCGGCGAACGTATTCAGCAGCTCGACGACGAGGATCCGAGCCACATCGTCGTGCCGGCGGTGCACAAGCTGCGCGGCGACGTGGCCGCGCTGTTCGCCGAAAAGATGGGCTCCGATCCGGCCGACGACGATCCTGGTCGCCTGACGGAGGCGATGCGACAGGCGACTCGCCCCCTGATCTTGAGCGCCGAAGCCGGAATGACGGGCGCCAATTTCGTCGTCGCCGAAACCGGCTCGATCGTCGTCTGTACGAACGAGGGCAACGCCGATCTTTCGGCGAACGCGCCGGGACTGCACATTGTCTCCGCCGGCATCGAGAAGATAGTTCCCAGGCTTGACGATCTCGCTGTGTTCGTGCGGCTGCTGTCGCGCAGCGCGCTGGGTTCGCCGATCACGCAATACACTTCGCATTTTCGTGGACCGCGGACCGGAGGAGAAATGCATGTCGTGCTGGTCGACAACGGCCGGTCTGTGCGGCTCGGGATGCATGAATTTTGGCCATCGCTGAAGTGCATCCGGTGCGGGGCTTGCATGAACACATGCCCCGTCTATCGTCGGTCCGGAGGACTGAGCTATGGCGCGACCTATTCCGGGCCGATCGGTGTCATCATCGACCCGACGTTCAACGCGCGCAAATACAGCAATCTCCCGTTCGCCTCGACCATGAACGGAAGCTGCGCGAACGTCTGCCCGGTGAAGATCAATATCCACGAGCAGATTTACGCATGGCGACGAGAACTCGTCGAAAATCACGAGACGCCGTTCGTCAAACGCGCCGCGATGAAAGCGGCGGGCGCATTGCTGGCGCGTCCCGCAGTGTATCGCGCGGCTGTCGCGGGCGCCAACAAGGCACTCGCGCGCCTGCCGCGGTTCGTCCTCTACAACGGATTGAACGCGTGGGGAAAGAACCGCGAAAATCCAACGCCGCCGGCCGAAACCTTCCATCAATGGTTCAAGCGCAACAGGGGAGGGCGGAAATGAGCAGCCGCGAAGAGATCCTCTCGGCGGTGCGTTCGAACCTGCCCAGGCTCGACCGACCCTTGCCCGATATCCCGAAATTTGAGCGCGCCGATCAAATACCCTTAGTCGAACAATTCGGCAGGTCGCTCGTGCGAATGGGCGGGCGATTGCTGGCGGCCGGACCGCTCGACGATCCGCTCGCGCCCGTGCGCGATCTGCTGAAAGATAGCCGCAGGGTCTGTTCGGCGACGCCTGAAATCGAGGGTTGCGACCAGATTTTGGCAAGCGCGGCGGCCGTGGCCCTGGCCGACGTGGATCATGCCATCGTGCGCGCCCGTTGCGGCGTAGCAGAAACCGGCTCGGTGCTACTGACCGATACGGATCTGGGCGTGAACGTTCTGGCCTTTCTCGCGCAGCACCTGATCGTGTTGCTCGATCCGGCGGAAATTGTCGCGGATATGCATGAGGCCTACAGGCGTCCGGAATTCCGAGACAATCGCTACGCAGTATTCCACAGCGGTCCGTCCGCGACCGCAGATATCGAGGGCGTTCTCATTCATGGCGCGCAGGGCGTTCGATCCGTTTGGGTGATGCTCGCCGGGCGCGTTTTATGACGATAGCTGTGGCCAAGAGAAAAAAGGGCCGGGATCGCGGCTCAGCCGACCGACGAGGAGATGACCATTGACCGATCGAGACCTGACCGATCAAGATGCCGCCGAGACTCAGGAATGGCTGGACGCGTTGCGTGCGCTGGAGGCGCACCGCGGGCCCGAGCGGGCGAACTATGTCGTGAACGCCGTCGTCGACGCGGCGCGTTTCGACCGGCTTTATGTGCCGCAGTCGCTGAACACGCCCTATTGCAACACGATCCCGGTGTCGCAGCAGCCGCCGTTTCCGGGCGATCGCGCAATGGAGCACAAGCTGCGGTCCATCATCCGCTGGAACGCGCTCGCGGTCGTGCTGCGCGCCAACAAGACGAGTTCCGAACTCGGCGGCCATATCGCCAGCTTTCAGTCGGCCGCGACTCTCTACGACATCGGCTTCGGCCATTTCTGGCACGCGCCGACCAGCGATCATGGCGGCGACCTCGTCTTCGTGCAGGGTCACTCCGCTCCGGGAATTTATGCGCGCGCCTTTCTCGAAGGACGGCTGAGCGAAGAGCAGGTTCTGAACTATCGGCAGGAAACCGGCGGCAACGGCATTTCGAGCTATCCCCACCCGTGGTTGATGCCCGACTTCTGGCAATTTCCGACGGTGTCGATGGGCCTGGGACCGCTGATGGCGATCTATCAGGCGCGCTTCCTCAAATATCTGCAGAACCGCGAGCTCGCCGTCACCGAGAACCGCAAGGTATGGGCTTTCATGGGCGACGGCGAGATGGACGAGCCGGAATCGCTGGGCGCCATTTCGCTCGCTGGCCGTGAGAAACTCGACAACCTGATTTTCGTCATCAACTGCAATCTGCAGCGCCTCGACGGTCCGGTGCGCGGCAACGGCAAGATCGTGCAGGAGCTGGAGAGCGTTTTCCGCGGCGCCGGCTGGAACGTCATTAAGGTTCTCTGGGGCACGGGCTGGGATCGTCTACTCGAGAAGGACAAGAGCGGCCTGCTGCTGAAGCGCATGGAGGAATGCGTCGACGGCGAATACCAGGACTTCAAGTCGAAGAGCGGCGCTTATATCCGCGAGCACTTTTTCGGCAAGTACCAGGAATTGAAGACGCTGGTCGCCGACATGAGCGACGACGATATCTGGAAACTGACCCGCGGCGGTCATGATCCGGAGAAGGTCTTTGCGGCCTATACCGCGGCGGTCAATCACAGAGGTCAGCCGACGCTGATCCTGCCGAAGACGGTGAAGGGCTACGGCATGGGCGAGTCCGGCGAAGGCCAGATGATCGCCCATCAGGCGAAGAAGATGACGCAAGACGC
>JAGRKN010000400.1 GCA_020442275.1 Rhodoblastus sp.
CCGCCGCCGGCAGCGCGCGCCGCACGAAAAAGCCGTCGCCGATGTCATGCGCGCGGGGCACGATGACCATGTCGACGGCGTCGCAGGATGCGGGATCGCCGGATTGCGGGTCGATGTCTTGCAGCGTGGACATGGCGAGGCCTCCTGGTCAGTCAATCTAGAGCGGCGCGCGCCTTCGGAAACCGCCACGTGGACCGGCGCGCGTCCCGCGCTATCTTGGCCCCATGCTGCCTGCCGAAAATCTTCTCTCCCGCGAAACCTCCCCCTACCTCCTCCAGCATGCGGCCAATCCCGTGCACTGGCGGCCCTGGGGCCATGCGGCGCTGGAAGAAGCGCGCGCGCTCGACAAGCCGATCCTTCTGTCGATCGGCTACGCCGCCTGCCATTGGTGTCACGTGATGGCGCACGAAAGCTTCGAGAACGAAAAAATCGCAGGCCTGATGAATGACCTCTTCGTCAACATCAAGATCGATCGCGAGGAGCGGCCCGACATCGATCACATCTACATGAGCGCGCTGCACGCCATGGGCCAGCAGGGCGGCTGGCCGCTTACCATGTTCATCGCGCCCGACGGCGCGCCCTTCTGGGGCGGCACCTATTTCCCCCCCGAGCCGCGCTGGGGCCGCGCCTCGTTTCCGCAGGTGCTCGCCGCCGTCCACGAAGCATGGCGTGAGAGGCGCGACAGCGTCGCCAAGAACGGCCGAGCGCTCACCGAACATCTGGCCGAACTCTCCGCGACGACGCCGGGCGCTGCGCTAGGGCCACGACAGTTCCAGCAATTTTCGAGCGCGTTGCTCGCACAGGTCGACCGCACGCATGGCGGCATCGGCGACGCGCCGAAATTTCCCAACGCGCCGATCTTCCGTTTCTTCTGGCAGGAGCATTGCCGCGGTGGCCGCGCCGATCTCGACGACGCGGTGCGCCACATGCTGACTTCCATGTGCGAAGGCGGCATCTACGATCATCTCGGCGGCGGCTTCGCGCGCTATTCGGTCGACGCCGAATGGCACGTGCCGCATTTCGAAAAAATGCTCTACGACAATGCGCAGATCCTCGACCTGCTGGCTTTGACACATGCGGCGCAACCGTCGCGCCTCTATGCCGAACGCGCGAAGGAGACGGTCGCCTGGCTGATGCGCGAAATGCGCGGCGATGCGGATGCCGCGGGCGACCGGGCTTTCGCCGCCGCGCAGGACGCTGATCAGGAGGGCGAGGAGGGCCTGTTCTACACTTGGACGTCAGACGAGGTGCGCGCGGCGCTGGGCGGCGAGGCGCAGGCGTTCGCGGATGCCTATGACGTGCGCGCGGGCGGCAATTGGGAAGGCCGCAACGTGCTGCGCCGCGTTTCGCCCTATGGCGACGCAGGCGCCGAGATCGCGCTCGCCGCCAGTCGGGCGAAGCTTTTCGATATTCGTGAAAGCCGGGAAAAACCCGCGCGCGACGACAAGATTCTGGTCGACTGGAATGGGTTGATGATCCGCGCGCTCGCGCGCGCCGCAATCGTCTTCGATCGACCGTCGTGGCTCGAGGCGGCGGAGAGCGCTTTTCGCTTCATCGATCGCGTGGGGCGTGAAGAGAACGGGCGGCTCGCGCACGCCTGGCGCGGGCGCGTATCGGCGGTCGGCCAGCTCGACGATTACGCGGCCTTCACGCTCGCCGCGCTCGCGCTGTTCGAGACGACGGGCGCGCGCGCTTGTCTCGACACGGCGCTGTCGACTGCCCGCGAGGCGCGGCAGTTGTTCGGCGACGATGACGGCAGCTTGTTCATCACGGCGGCTGGCGCGGCCGACGTGCCGGTCGGCCGCCCGCGCCACGTGCGCGACAATGCGACGCCTTCGGGCGTGGGGCTCATGGCGGAGGCCTTCGCACGCCTCTGGCATCTGACGGGCGACGCGCGCTGGCGCGAGGCGTGCGAAAGATTGATCCGCGCTTTTTCCGGCGCCGGCGCGGCGCTGGCGTTGAGCCCGACGCTGCTTGCCGCCGCCGATCTTCTGGAGCGCGCCGCGGTCGTCGTCGTCGCGGGCGAAGACGGCGCCGACGCCCTGTTGCGTGCGGCGCTTGCCGCGCCTGATCCCGCGATCTGCGTCTTGAGGACGAAGGACGGCGCGGACTGGCTGCCGACGAGCCCCGCGCACGGCCGTACGCCGGTCGGCGGCAAGGCGGCGGCCTATGTCTGTCGGGCGATGGTTTGCGGCTTGCCGGCGACGGATGTGAACGCGCTGCGCGCCGAACTCAGCTCTGCCGGAACGGCTTGACGTCGCGCACGGTCCAGTCGTCCGTGCCGCCGGTGCGGCATGCCGAGCCCTGCACGACTTCCTTGGCGTCGCCGCCGTCGATTTTCGCGATGAAGGCCCGACAGACCTCGCCATCGACCGGATAGGGGGCGGCGACGGGAATGAATGTGCCCTTGCGGCCGGTCTGCGGATTGTCCCAGGCGACCGTGGCGCCGTTGCCCTGTGGGTCGAGCGCGGTGGCGAGCGCGGCGCGGGCCCGCCGCCAGTCCTCGGTTTCCAGATTGTGCGAAAGCGGCGAGGCGTTCGTGGTCGTCACGGACGTCTTGGCGATGGAGCCGGTCGGCTCGCGGTCGACGCCCGCGACGGTCGCGGAGCCCATCAACGGCAGCGACATGGAGCAGCCGGCGAGCGCCAGCCCGCAAGCCGTCGCGAGCGCGATCGCCCGCGCAGGGGCGCAGGCGCACGCCACGTAAACGATTGCTGAAGAACGCCGGGGGCTACGCACTCTGTTGCGCCATGATACAAGGAACCGTCATGGATACTCGCGCAGAGCAGTTAACGGCCGGTGACTTTACGGAGGCGGCCGAGCCTTTCGGCCTCTTCGAGCAATGGCTCGCGGAGGCCAAGGCCAAGGAAATCAACGATCCCGACGCTATGGCGCTGGCGACCGTCGACGCCGACGGCATGCCGAACGTCCGCATGGTCCTGTGCCGGGGGTTCGACTCGCGCGGGCCGGTCTTCTACACCAACGCCGAAAGCGCCAAGGGCGGGGAATTGCTCGGCGCGCACAAGGCGGCGGCCCTGTTTCACTGGAAATCGCTGCGGCGGCAGGTGCGAATCCGCGGCCCCGTCGAGGTAGTCGACGACGCGCAATCCGACGCTTATTTCGCAAGCCGCCCGCGCGACAGCCGTATCGGCGCCTGGGCCAGCCAGCAGTCGCGCCCGCTCGAAAGTCGTTTCGCGCTGGAGAAGGCCGTGGCGAAATTCGCGGCCAAATATGCGATCGGCGAGGTGCCGCGCCCGCCCTACTGGAAGGGGTTCCGCATCAGGCCGGTGCAGTTCGAATTCTGGTCCGACGGCGCCTTCCGCCTCCACAACCGCATTGACTTCCGCCGCGACGCGCCGGACGGCGACTGGCGCAAGCAGCGCCTCTACCCCTGAGCCATCGCCCGTGACGCAAGCCGCGCCCGCTCTCGATTCGGATGATCGAACCTATCCCGCGCGCCCGATTCTGGCGGCGTCCATCGCCGTGTTTCGCGATGGCAAGGTCCTGATCGCCACCCGCACGAAACCGCCGGGGGCCGGCGTCTGGTCCCTGCCGGGCGGCCTCGTCGAGCCCGGCGAGACGATCGAGGAAGCGGCCCTGCGCGAACTGATGGAAGAGGTTGGCGTCGAGGCCCGCATCGTCGGTTTCAACCGACACGTGCAGCGCATCGACCGTGACGACGAGGGCCGCGTGCGCCATCATTTCGTGGTCGCCTCCTTCGTCGGCGTCTGGACCGGCGGCGAAGCGACGACCGGCCCGGAGGCGGGCGAGGTGCGCTGGGTCGATCCGCACGATCTCGACGGCTTGCCGACCACGCCGCATCTCGCGCGCATTCTCGCGCGCGCCGCCGAAATCTGTGGGCAGGCGACATGAGTCGCGCCAGCCGGGCCATTCTCTGCGCGCTCGCGCTGGCGCTCGCGGCGACGCCGGCGACGGCGGTCGAGCGCAAGCCCGCGCGGCCGTCGGCGGCGGCGAAGGCGCCGGAGAAGAAGCCCGAGCCGCCGCCGGAGCCGACGCCCGGCGTCCCGCTCTACGAAAATCAGCTGCTCCGCCTCTCCGAAATCATGGGCGCGCTCGCTTATCTCCGCGACCTCTGCGGCGATGGCGACGGCGCCGAATATCGGGCGAAAATGGCGGCGCTGCTCGACGCCGAGGGAACCGCGCCCGAGCGCCGCGAAAAGCTCGCCGGCGCCTACAACCGTGGCTATCGCGGCTACGAGACGACCTATGGCCAGTGCACGGCCAATGCGCGCGCGGCGATCACGCGTTTCGTCGCCGAAGGCGGGCGTCTGGCGCGCGACATTTCCGACCGTTACGGCGGCGCGTGACGACGCGCGATATGGTTAACCGGGAATTGCGACGCCGCGTTAACCTTCCATCAAGACCTTGATCGCGCCCGCGCAGGAGGCCGTATAGTTTGCCGGCCATGACGTCGTTTCTCCCCGCCCTGCAGCTCGACCTGGACATCGCGACCGAAGACCGGCGCGCAGCGCTCGTCTATGTCAACGACGCCTTCGTCGAGGCGCTGATGGCGGGCCTGGAGATGGAATCCTTCGCCGACGCCGCGA
>JAGRKN010000401.1 GCA_020442275.1 Rhodoblastus sp.
CGCTCGAAAAGCTCAACACGGACGAAGTCGCCGCGCGCGTGGTGCATGCGGGCGTCGGCGGCGTCAGCGAATCCGATGTGGCGCTGGCCGAGGCCTCGGGCGCGATCGTCATCGGCTTCAACGTGCGCGCGCACAAGGAGGCGCGCGAAGCCGCAGAGCGGCTGGGCATCGAAATCCGCTACTACAACATCATCTACAATCTCGTGGATGACGTGAAGGGCGCGATGTCGGGCCTTCTGGCGCCGGCGATCCGCGAGACCATGCTCGGCAATGCCGAGATTCTCGAAGTGTTCAACATCACCAAGGTCGGCAAGGTCGCGGGCTGCCGCGTCACCGACGGCACCGTGGAGCGCGGCGCGCATGTTCGTCTCATCCGCGACAATGTGGTGGTGCACGAGGGCAAGCTCTCGACGCTCAAGCGCTTCAAGGACGAGGTCAAGGAAGTGCTGGCCGGTCAGGAATGCGGCATGGCTTTCGAAAACTATCAGGACATGCGCGCCGGCGACGTGATCGAATGCTATCGCGTCGAAGAAGTGAAGCGCACGCTCTGATCGCACCGGGCCGGCGCGCCGACATGCGCGCGCCGGCTTTTTGATCCGACCGGATACAGGTCGAAGACAGCAAGAGACGCGCAAGGGCGCGAAACAATCAATGTCCAGATCGCATCATCAACACGGCGCGGAGCCGTCGCAGCGCATGCTGCGCGTGGCGGAACTGATCCGTCACGCCTGCGCCGAAGTTCTGTCACGCGGGGAGATCAATGATCCGGTGCTGGAGACGCATGTCGTCACCGTGCCTCGCGTGAAAATGTCGCCTGACCTGAAGCTCGCGACGCTGTTCGTCATGCCGCTCGGCGGCAAGGACGCGAACGAGGTCATCAAGGCGCTCGACAAGCACCGCGCTTTTCTGCGTGGCGAGATCGCGCGCAAGGTGAATCTCAAATTCGCGCCGGACGTGCGATTCAGGATCGACGACAGTTTCGACAATTCCGCGAAGATCGACGCGCTGCTGAATTCCGAGAAGGTGCGGCGCGATCTGGATGCGGCTCCCGACGCCGCCGACGACCAAACAGACGAGGGCGCATGAGCAAGCCGCGCTCCAATCGCGTCGCTGTCGACGGCTGGGTGATTCTCGACAAGCCGGTCGGCATGACCTCCACGCACGCCGTCTCGCGCCTCAAACGCATCTTCAACGCCAGGAAAGCGGGCCACGCCGGCACGCTCGATCCGCTGGCCTCGGGCATTCTTCCCGTCGCCTTCGGCGAGGCGACGAAAACAGTGCCATTCGTGCAGGACGGCGAAAAGGCCTACCGCTTCACCGTGCGCTGGGGCGTCGAGACTGATTCCGACGATTCGGACGGCAAACCGGTCGAGACTTCGACCATGCTGCCCGGCGTCGACCAGGTCGTGCAGGCGCTGCCGAATTTCATCGGCACGATTTTGCAGCGGCCGCCAGCCTTCTCCGCGATCAAGATCGCGGGCGAGCGGGCCTATGATCTCGCGCGCGACGGCGAGATCGTGGAAATCGAGCCGCGCCCGGTAACGATCAATTCGCTGGAGCTGGTGGATTCAACCGAGGATACGGCGACGCTCGAGGCGCAGTGCGGCAAGGGCACCTATGTGCGCGCCATCGCGCGCGACCTCGGCCGCATGCTCGGCTGCTTCGGCCATGTGATCGCGCTCAGGCGCACGCGCGTCGGGCCGTTCACGGAAGCCGACCTCGTGACCTTCGCCGATCTCGAGGACAGCCCTGAAGCCGCCGCGCAGCGCATGCGCTCGGTGGAAGCGGGCCTCGCCGAACTGCCCTGCATCGTGATCGACCGCAACAATGCCGCGCGCCTGCGGCGCGGCCAATCGATTCTTTTGCGCGGACGGGATGCGCCGGCTGAAGGCGAAAAGGTTTATGCCGCCTGCGACGGCGAACCCGTGGCGTTCGGAGCGGTGACGGCGGGAGAATTGGTGCCGAGCCGGGTGTTCAATCTCGGCGCCTGAAGCGCCGCGCGATCACCAGCGGCAGACGCGCTCGCCGATCTCGCGATCCCAGTAGCAACGGCGCTGCACTCGGTAGGGGCGGTCGTAATAGCGCGGGCGGCTCGCGTCCGCGACGACCGCGCCGGCGACCGCGCCGATCGCGCCACCCGCAATCGCGCCGCCAGGCGTGCCCGAAGCGACCCCGCCGATGATCGCGCCGCTCGTGCCGCCGACGACGGCGCCAGTGGCGATACGCTGGTCGCGATAGGACGAACAGCCGGTCAGAGAGGCAGCCGTGAGGACGGTGGCGAGGGCGAGAGCACGCTTCATGGGGAATTCCTTGTAATGTCCGGCGGACAAGCGACAGCGAGGAGGTCCGAGGACTCCGGCCAAAACGCGGGCCACGCTCGAATGGTTCCCGTACCTGCTCAAGCGGCGGGGCTGGCCTTGCGAGGCATTTCGTGTATAAGGCGCGCTTCGGTCGCGTATCGGCCGAATTTTCGACCCTGCTGGACGACATCCCGGCCGGGCCATTTCTCCAGAAACACAGGAGTTTCCCGATGTCGATCACGGCCGAGCGCAAGCAGGCGCTCATTCAGGAATATGCGACCAAGGCTGGCGACACGGGCTCGCCCGAGGTGCAGGTGGCGATTCTCACGGAGCGCATTTCCAACCTCACCGGCCACTTCAAGAGCCACGCCAAGGACAATCATTCGCGCCGCGGCCTGCTGAAGCTCGTCTCGCAGCGCCGTCAGCTTCTGGACTACGTCAAGAAGAACGACGACGCCCGCTACCGCAAGCTGATCGAACGCCTCGGCATCCGCCGCTAAGGCGTCTCGCGAGCCTCGGGGCTCGCCCAAATCGACTGCGAGCCTTGCGGCTCGCGGTCCCAAGACCCGGGGGCATGGGGCCTTCGGGCCATATCCGACCGCGAGAGAGAAGCGCCATGACAGGATTGCCGGAAGCTCGTTGATTCCAGAGCTTCCCGCTGTCTTGTCCGTGGCGCTTTTCTTTTGCGCATCCGACGAAAGAAGATGAGAATGTTCGAAATCCATCGTGAAGAACTCGACTGGGCCGGCCGCAAGCTCGTGCTCGAAACCGGCAAGGTCGCCCGCCAGGCCGACGGCGCCGTGATGGCGACCTGGGGCGACACGACCGTGCTGGCCACCGTCGTCGGCGCCAAGAACGCCAAGCCTGGCCAGGACTTCTTCCCGCTCACCGTCGACTATCAGGAAAAGGCCTTCGCTGCGGGTCGCATTCCCGGCGGCTATTTCAAGCGCGAGGGCCGTCCCTCGGAGCGCGAGACGCTGATCTCGCGCCTGATCGACCGTCCGATCCGCCCGCTGTTCCCGGAAGGCTACCGCAACGAGGTGCAGGTCATCGTCACGGTGCTGAGCCATGACCTCGAGAACGATCCGGACGTGCTGTCGATCGTCGCCGTCTCCACCGCGCTCACGCTCTCGGGCATTCCCTTCATGGGCCCGGTCGGCGGCGCGCGCGTCGGCTACATCAACGGCGCGCTTAAGCTGAACCCGACGATCGAAGAGATGAAGTCGAGCGATCTCGACCTCGTCGTCGCCGGCACGTCGGACGCCGTGCTGATGGTCGAATCCGAAGCGAAGGAACTGTCGGAAGAGACGATGCTCGAGGCCGTCATGACCGGCCATCGCGGTTTCCAGCCCGTCATCGACGCGATCATCCGCCTCGCCGAGCGCGCCGCCAAGGACCCGCGCGATTTCGCGCAGAGCGATCGCTCGGCCGTCGAGAAGGCGGTCGCCGACATCGCCGAAGCCGAGCTGCGCTCTGCCTACAAGATCACCGCCAAGCAGGAGCGCTACAAGGCCGTCGACGCCGTGAAGGCGAAGGTGACCGCCGCCCTGTTCCCTGAAGGACAGGAGCCGCAATTCTCCAAGGAGCATGTCGGCGAAGCGTTCAAGGAGTTGCAGGCCAAGGTCGTGCGCTGGAACATCCTCGACACGGGCGTCCGCATCGACGGCCGCGACGTGAAGACGGTGCGCCCGATCATCGCGGAAGCCGGCGTTTTGCCGCGCACCCACGGTTCCGCGCTTTTCACGCGCGGCGAGACGCAGGCGCTGGTCGTCGCCACACTCGGCACGGGCGAGGACGAGCAGTACGTCGACTCGCTGGAAGGCACCTACAAGGAGCGCTTCCTGCTGCACTACAACTTCCCGCCCTATTCGGTCGGTGAAACGGGCCGCGTCGGTTCGCCGAAGCGCCGCGAGATCGGCCACGGCAAGCTCGCCTGGCGCGCGATCCGTCCGATGCTGCCGGCGGCGGCCGAATTCCCCTACACGATCCGCCTCGTGTCGGAGATCACGGAGTCGAACGGCTCGTCGTCGATGGCGACGGTCTGCGGTTCGTCGCTCGCGCTGATGGACGCCGGCGTGCCGCTGAAGCGGCCGACGGCGGGCATCGCCATGGGCCTGATCCTGGAAGGCGAGCGCTTCGCGGTCCTCTCCGACATTCTCGGCGACGAGGATCATCTGGGCGACATGGACTTCAAGGTGGCGGGCACCGACAACGGCGTGACCTCGCTGCAGATGGACATCAAGATCGCCGGCATTACGGAAGAGATCATGAAGGTCGCGCTCGGTCAGGCGCGCGACGGCCGCCTGCACATTCTGTCTGAAATGTCGAAGGCGCTGACCGGCGCGCGCAGCGAGCTCGGCGAGTTCGCGCCGCGCATCGAGACGATGAAGATCC
>JAGRKN010000402.1 GCA_020442275.1 Rhodoblastus sp.
AGACTGCTGCCAAGAAGTCTGCCAAAAAGGCGGTGAAGAAGTCCGCCAAGAAGGCCGTCAAGAAGGGCGCCAAGAAGAGCGTGAAGAAGGTCGCCAAGAAGGCCGTCAAGAAGGCGGTCAAGAAGGGCGCGAAGAAGGCCGCCAAGAAGGGCGTCAAGAAGGCTGCCAAGAAGGGCGCCAAGAAGCCGGCTCGCAAGGCCGTCAAGAAGGCCGCTGCTCCGACTCCGACCGAGTCGGCCTGAAGCAAGTCGAACGGGGCGCCATCCCTGCGGTTGGATTCATCGTCCAGCCGCAGCGCGAGGCGCCTGCTTCGGTCGCGGATTGATCCGACGATCGAGACCTCATGTCCTCTTGGTCGAACCGATCAGGAGGACATTTGTTTTGGGCGGGCCATTCGCCATTGAGGCGTCGCGTATTCGCGACCACGCGCTCCGCTCCGATGATCGACTGCGCCTCGATCATGCGCCGTCGAAAATCGAACGCTGATCCCGGTTCGCGAAACGCCATTTCGCGGTCACGACGTCGCTGCGCGCGATGGTGGATCTTTCACGCCACGATCCGCCCCGCAGGCGGCTCGTCGATGGCGACGCGTCGAAGCGTATCGTCCGCGCGCGAATGCGCCTGGCATGTTCGGGGCGCGTTCAGCGCGTGAGGCAGCCTGTCGCGAACGCGCGCCAGCCGATGTCCGTGTCTTTACCCGCCTTCTTCAGCGCTTCCCACTCGCGCCCGCATTCGCTCATCCGCTTCCGGCTCGCGCTGGGCAGCATCGGCGGATGATCGGGATCGAGCGGCGGCTCCTCGGCGACCTTCGTGGGCTGCGCTTGTGTTGGCGCAGGCAGTGGCGCGGTCTCCGGGCTTGGAGGCGTCGCGTGAGGCCGAGCCAACTCTGGTGGACGAGGCGGGGGCAGGGGAGCGTGGCGGCCCTGCGCACCGGCGCTCGAGACCGCGCCGAGCGTGATCGCCACGACGGCGCAAGCCGCGAGCCTCCTGGCCGCGAATGTTAGCGACAAATTCAACCGCATCGTCCCGCCGGGCGCGCTGGCTCGTGCCGGCGCTCATCCACCCTGTCCTTGCCATCGATTTGAGCCGCGCGGCAACAGCCGATGATGCGGTGGGGGGTGGTGCGCAAAAGGTGAGCAGTCTGCTGAGATTCGAGGCGCTGATGGAAGGTGTTTCCAAGTGCTCGAATGAGACGGACGTCGCATGACAGATTATTGCTGGATTATCTCTGATATCGCGACTGAATTTGTCTACAGCGTGTCTGGTTCGGCCAATCTGGTTGTTTTCCGGCCTATAGCCTTTTGCGCAACGGAAATATTCATCCGGGACTGTGACGCTGGACATGAGCAATGTCGGAGATCAAGATACAGATGCGTTTCATGAATGATGTCATCGCTCATAATGACAAGTACAAATGAGTACGTTCACCGAACGACGACTTTCTTGTTGTTGCCGGCGTTGTGAGCGAGGCGGGGTCGAGTCGGTGGAGTCGAGAATGAAGGTAAGCCTGCTTTTTTCGAAGCGTTGAGAGCGGTTTGAGCCGGAAATCCGGTCGCTCCGATCGCTCGAAAGGCGCGCTTGTAGCGATTTCGTAGCGCCAAGCGGTCGCTATGGTCCGGTATAGCTTACGCTCGCTATAGCAAGACCCAATTCGATCGGGGCTTTCTTACGGCCCGCCGGGCATTCCCGAGCGGCAGGGCTCGCTGCGTCCCGACTGGTGATTCAGGCTGCGTTCTTTGGCTAAGTGTCGAGCATGAAGAAAGAAAAGCTGCCGCGCGGTTTCTGGCGGGCGCCTAACGGCAGCCTCCGCGTGCTGATCCGCATCAAGGGGTTCCCGCCGGCAGTGCGAACCTTCAAGCTGCACGCCGATACGATTTCGGAGCGCAAGCGTCAGCTCGTCGAGGCCGAGCTGTGGGCGGCCGAAGCGCGACGCAAACTTTATGGCGGCGACGCCGCAGTCGCCAGCGCCGACCGCGCGATGACGCTGGGCGACGCGCTGCGGCTCTATGCGCGCGAAGGCTTGTCTTCACGCCCGGCCAACCGGCGAAAGGACATGCTGCGGATCGAGGCCGTACTGCGCGACGAGATCGCCAGCCGGCGAATCGCGTCCCTGACGCTGCCCGATCTCGCGACCTACCGCGATCTGCTGATCCATCGCGATTTCGAACGGCGTATTCGCGCGGCGATCGAGGCCGCCGAGCAGTCGCCGGAGGGGCGGGCGCGGCAGACGAGATTGCGCCTGCTGCTGGCGTTGCGGCGTGAGGCGCGGCGGGCTGACGGGGAAGCGTCGGGGGACTTGCGCCGGCAGATCGCGCGGATCGAGAGCGAGGAGGGGATCGGGCCGGTCGCGCGGACGACGATCTCGAATCGCATGCAGCTCATCAACCGGGCGATGAAGTTCGCGGCGCAGACGAACCACGGCGTGCCGCAGATCGCCGGCCTGTCGATGCCGGCGTCCTCGCCGGGGCGCACGCGGCGGCCGTCGGCGGACGAACTCGAGGCGCTGCTGTCGCAGGGCGCGGTGGAACATCCGCTGCTGCCTTTCCTGATCCGGCTCGCGGTCACGACCGGGCTTCGGCGCGAGCGGCTCCTGGAGCTGCGCACGTCGCACTTGCAGGATCTGAGCGACGGGCGGAAGGCGATTGTGTTTCCGCCGTCGGCCGGGCGAC
>JAGRKN010000110.1 GCA_020442275.1 Rhodoblastus sp.
GGCCCACCAATTCGGCATGGCGGCGGAGGATCTTGGTGGAAATGGCGTGGAACGTGCCGAGCCAGGGCATGCCCTCGGCCACCGGGCCCGCCAGCGCGGCCACGCGTTCCCGCATCTCGCGCGCCGCCTTGTTGGTGAAGGTGACAGCCAGGATTTCCGATGGGCGCGCCTTGCCGAGCGCCAGAATGTGGGCGATGCGGGTCGTCAGCACGCGGGTCTTGCCGGTGCCGGCGCCGGCCAGCACCAGAACCGCGCCGTCGATCGATTCCACGGCCGCGCGCTGTTCGGGGTTGAGCGTCGTCAGCCAGGGCGTGGCGCGCGCGGCGGCGAGCGCGCGCTCGCGAATGCCGCCGGGGGCGGGCGCGTCAAAGGGCGCGTCGTTCTGCGGCCAATCGTCATCCGGTTGCGGCGCTTGCGGCAATTCTGGCTTTTCCTCGGGCGATTCGGGATGGCGACAATGTGGGGCGCGAGGCCCGGTTTGTCACGGGCGGCCCGGCCATGGCCTTTGCAATTGCGGCGCCCGACCTATATTGTGCGCAGCAACAGGCCGGCTCGCGTAACCTGCGGGTTGGTCGCGCTTTTCCGTTTCGGCGAGCGGAGACGCGCCGTCGCCCGGACCGCCGGGCAGCGTGGCGCGAAGTCTGCGACGCGAAGAGAATGTCAGCGTAGATGGCGACCAGCAAGGATACCGGCAAACAGGCCAGTGCGCTCTCGCCGCGCCGCCTGCTGCAATGGGCGGCGAGCCCCGCCGTGCTCGACTTCATCGGGCGCGACCGGGCGGACGCCGTGGCGTCGTTCGTCAACAACAACCTGATCCTGAAGCTGCGGCAGCGCCGCGCCTATGCCCAGTCGCAGGCGCAGGACGAGGCGGCGCAGGCCTATCTGAAGACGCATTTCTGCCGACGCCCGTTCAATACGATGGAGACGACGCATACCGGCCTCGTCTTCGCCTGCTGCCCGGTCTATCTGCCGACACCGATCGGCCGGCTCGACGAAAACCATCGCGACGTCTGGCATTCGGATATCGCCAACAAGATCCGCGACTCGATCATTGACGGATCGTACTCCTATTGCGACCACGTCAACTGCCCGTTCATCGCCGGCCGCCAGCTGGAACCGCGCGACACCGACGAGGCGCGCGAATTCATCGAGCACCATCGCAAGGGGCGGGCGGTCGCGCCGCCGGCGCTGCAGGTCGTGCTCTCGCACGACAAGTCCTGCAATCTGGCTTGCCCCTCGTGCCGCTCGGGCATCTATGTCGCCAACAAGGCCCGGCAGGCCAAGCTCGACGATCTCACCGAGAAGTCGCTGCTGCCGATGCTGAAGGACGCTGGCGAGGTCATCATCACCGGATCGGGCGACGCCTTCGGCTCCAACCATTTCCGCAATCTCATCAAGCGGCTGACAGCCAGTGACGACTACAGGGATCTCAAGATCCACCTGCACACGAACGGCCAGCTGTTCGACGAACGCGCCTGGCGCGACCTCAATCTCGCCGGCCATGTCGGCGCCGTGCAGATTTCGATCGACGCGGCGGAAGCCGACACCTACGCCAATGTGCGCCGGCCCGGCAATTTCGCGCGACTGCTCAAGAACCTCGCGTTCATCAAGGAGATGCGCGAGATCGGCGAAATCCAGCACCTGATGTTCTCGATGGTGGTGCAGGACGCCAACTACCGGGAGATGCCGGCCTTCGTACGCATGGGCCAGCAGTTTTCGGCCGACAGCGTCATGTTCAACATGTACCGCCAGCGCGACGTGTTCTCGAAAGGCGAATACGAGGAAGCCTTCATCGGCGATCCGCACCATCCCGACCACGCGGATTTCCTCGAAATCCTGCATGCGCCGGAGCTCTACCTGCCGATCTCGAACCTGGGCAATCTCGCCGCCTATGCGCCTGCCGGCTGGCTCGACGCCGACAAGCATCCGATCGGGCAGGCGGCGGAGTAAACGAGCCGCGCTGATGACGACAGGAGTGACGGATGACCCCCTCGCCCCGCGACATCATCGACTTCTGGCTGGACGCCGGCCCTGACCGCTGGTTTTCGGTCGATCCCGAGTTCGACGCTCTTGTCCGCGCGCAGTTTCTCGACGCGCACGAGATTGCGGCGGGCGGCGGCATGCCGGACTGGAATGCGGCGGCCGAAGGCGCGCTGGCGCTGATCCTGCTCACCGACCAGTTTCCGCGCAACATGTTCCGCGCCACGCCGCGCGCCTTCGCGACCGATGCACTCGCCATGCGGATCGCGGAGCGCGCCATCGCGCGGACGTTCGACCGCGCGTATCATCCTCCGCTCAGGCGCTTCTTCTATCTGCCTTTCATGCATGCAGAGGATCTCGCCGCGCAAAGGCGCTGCGAGGCGCTATGCGCGGCGGCCGGGGACGAAGAGGGTTTGAAATACGCCGTTGTCCACCGCGAAATCATCGAGAAATTCGGCCGTTTCCCGCATCGCAATCCGATCCTCGGCCGAGAGATGACCGAGGATGAGCAACGCTTTCTCGACGCGGGCGGATTTTCCGGCTGAGGCCGCACATGCGTCCATCGGCCGCTTGCCTCCGCCGCCCCCCGGCGTGCTAGCGTGAACTACACGCATTCGAGTCGGGGATCGAAAAATGACGGGCGCTACACGCGCGCCGGCGCGGCCGCAGTTCAAGGACCTTTTCGCGCCCAAGCTGCTGACGGTCCTGCGCGAAGGCTATACGCTGCATCATCTGCAGCAGGACGCGCTGGCCGGGCTCACCGTCGCGGTGGTCGCCATTCCGCTGTCCATGGCCATCGCCATCGCCTCCGGCGCGAGCCCTGCGGCGGGGCTGACGACGGCCATCATCGGCGGCTTTCTGATTTCCGCGCTCGGCGGCAGCCGGTTCCAGATCGGCGGTCCGGCCGGCGCCTTCATCGTTCTGGTCGCCAAGACCATCGAGACCTACGGCTACGACGGCTTTCTGGTCGCCACGATCATGGCCGGCCTGCTGTTGCTCGGGCTCGGATATATGCGGCTCGGGTCGCTGATCCGCTACATTCCGCACAGCGTGCTGGTGGCGTTTACCGCCGGCATCGCGGTCATCATCATGGCGAGCCAGATGCGCGACGTGTTCGGCCTGTCGATCGCGCGCGAGCCGGCGGCCTTCGTGCCGAAGGTCGAGGCCCTGTGGGCGGCGCGCGCCAGCTTCAATCCGGCCGCGCTCGGCGTCGCCGTCACGACGCTCTGCGCCATCCTCGCCCTGCAATTCTGGAACCCGCGCTTTCCGGGCCTGCTCGTCGCCGTCGCCGCCGTGTCGGTTGCGGCCTTCGCCCTGCATCTTCCCGTCGAGACGATCGGCGCCCGCTTCGGCGCCTTGCCGAGCGCGCCGCCGATGCCGCATCTGCCGGCCTTGTCCTTCCAGAAGATCATGGATGTCGCGCCAGCCGCCTTCGCCATGGCGCTGCTGGGCGGCATCGAGTCGCTGCTCTCGGCTGCCGTCGCCGACGGCATGACCGGACGGCGCCATCGCTCCAATTGCGAACTGGTGGCGCAGGGCTACGCCAATATCGCCTCGGCGCTGTTCGGCGGCCTGTGCGCCACCGGCACGATCGCGCGCACGGCCACCAATGTGCGCGCGCATGCGCATGGCCCGGTCTCGGGCATGCTGCATGCCGTATTCGTGCTGCTGTTCATGCTGGTTGCGGGCCCGCTCGTCGCTTACGTGCCGCTTGCTGCGCTTGCCGCCGTTCTCGTCATCGTCTCCTGGAACATGATCGAGAAGGACGAGATCCGCGCGATCTTCCGGCGCGACCTTGCCGAGGCTGGCATATTCCTGGCGACCGTCGGGCTCACCGTCTTTCGCGACGTCGCCGAGGCGATCGCTGTCGGCGTCACGCTCGGCTCGCTCCTGTTCATGCACCGCATGGCGGGCGTGGTGGAGGACGCGATGCATACGCGGCTCGTCGACGACGATGTTCCCGATGTCATTGGCGGCCCCGATACCGCGCATGAGTTCGACGCGCGCGGCATCGCGGTTCTCTCGTTGCGCGGGCCATTGTTCTTCGGCGCGGCGGGGCAGGTTTCGTCCGTGCTCGACCGGATCGGCGAGAAGCCGCGCGGCTTCGTGCTCGATCTTTCGCGGGTGCCTTTCGTCGACGAGACGGCGGCGCATGCGCTGATCGCTTTTTTCGGCAAGGCGCAGAAGCGTGGCGTGCGGGTGGCGGTCGCAGGCGTGCAGCGACCCGTGCTGCGCACGCTGCTTCAGAATGGCCTCGATCGGCGCATGGTGACGATGGCGCCGGACGCGGAGGCCGCGCGCAAGCGTTTGTCGATCACGGTGGACAAGGCGCTGGCGCAGGACGCCTGAGCGTGCATCAGGCGTGCGCGCGTCGCAGGTCCGTCAGCAGGCCGCGCAATTCCGGCGCGGGACGACGCGCTTCGCGGCTGAAGCCATCCACGCGCGCCGCAAGCGCAGGCCCGAGCGCCGCGCGCGTCGCCGCGGGCTCGTCCCGCATGCGGCGCATAATCGGCAGGAGGCGGATTTCGGCGCGCAGGCGATCCGCCTCGCTCTCATCCCAATCGGCGATATCGGCCGGTCCAAGCATGGAAATTCTCTTCTAAAATATGCGGGGACCGTTACGCCTTCGCCGGAGCGCGCGCAATCCCTGATGTCATGGGCCCAATGCATTCGCGCGCTTGTGTTCGTTGCGCGACAAGATAGCCTATCGCGAACTCGGCAATATCGAGCGCCGACATCGGAAACGCCAAGCCAAAATCGGAAAGCAAGGAGCGCGCCATGGCCATTTCTCTCTACGACGTCAGTGTCGCGAATTTTCTGCAGACGCTGACCGGCGCCGCCGGCTTCCTGGAAAAGGGCCGCGTCCATTTCGCCGACAATCCGCAAGCGCTCGAGGAAATCGTCGGCTCGCGCCTGTGGCCGGACATGTTTCCGTTCAGCTTCCAGGTCATATCGATCGTGCATCATTCGCAGGGCGCGATCGAGGGCGTGCGCAAGGGGACGTTCTCGCCGCGCGCCGAAGGGCCCAAGGATTATGCAGGCCTGCAGCAACTTGTGGCCGACGCCCGCGCCATGCTGAAGGGCGTGACGCGTGAGGAGATGGACGCGCTGGAAGGCAAGGACATGTTCTTCGAATTCCGCGACGTGAAGCTGCCCTTCACCGCCGAGAACTTCCTGATGACCTTCTCGCTGCCGAACCTGCATTTCCACGCGACGACAGCCTACGACCTGCTGCGTATGAAGGGCGTGCCGGTCGGCAAGCGGGATTACACGGGGCCGATGCGGATCAAGAAGTAAGGGGCTGATTGCGAACCTTGGGAGTCAGGCCGGCAGTTCAGAAAACCTCACCCTGAGGAGGCCCGCGGGGCCGTCTCGAAGGGTGGCCGAGGCGAAATGCCCGGTTTTGCCATCCTTCGAGACGCGGGCTTCGCCCGCTCCTCAGGATGAGGACTCGAGTTGTCGCCCAGACTCGGAAGGCTCGCGGTCCATCTGTCGCCGCTCGTGCGCCTCGACGCGCCGGACCCCGAGGGATAGATTGCGGCAAAAGCTGATCCGGGAGAGCCTAAGTGACCGAACATGACCCCGCCATCGCGCGGCTGACGCAGCGTCCGCCGCAGGCCGAAATCGACGCCGCCGTCGGCGAACTCGCCGCGCGCTTCGGCAATCGTCTCGTGACCTCCCAGGCCGTGCGCGAGCAGCATGGCCACAATCTCTCCTGGACGCCGAACCAGCCGCCGGACGCGGTCGTGTTCGCTCAATCGACCGAGGATGTGGCGGACGCGGTGAAAATCTGCGCCGGCCATGGCGTGCCTGTTATCGCGCTCGGCACCAACACCTCGCTCGAAGGGCACACCAACGCGCCCTATGGCGGCGTGTCGATCGACGTGTCGCAGATGAACGAGATTCTGGAAGTGCATGCCGAGGATCTCGACGTCGTGCTGCAGCCCGGCGTCACCCGCAAGGCGCTGAACGATTATTTGCGCGACACCGGCCTGTTCTTCCCGATCGATCCGGGCGCCGACGCCTCCATCGGCGGCA
>JAGRKN010000403.1:0-1143 GCA_020442275.1 Rhodoblastus sp.
CTTGCAGGGCGCGGCCGTATTGGCCGTCGACCCGCGTCGCGCTGCCGCGCCGGAATTCCTTCGCGGCGCCCATTTTCGGCGCCATGGCGGCCAGCGTGTCGATCAGCCCCGCCGCCTGAACGAAGTTGAGCTGCTTGCAGCTCGTGACGCCGTAGACCTCCTGAAGATGCGCCCGGTACTCGGCGTCGCCGAAGCCGGGGATCTGGCGGCGCAGCGTGTGGATGCGCGTGACCTGGTTGGGCGCGGTCATTCGCCGATCCTCGATTGGCGCGCGTGTTCCTGGAGGAGATCGTCGATCTCCCGCTCGATATCGGCGTCGCGCGAGATCAGCAGGAAGAAGGCGAGCAGCGACATGCCGGCGCCGACGATCAGCGCCGGCGCGGCGAATTTCGCGGCTCCGATGACGAGCCCGGCCAGCGCCAGCAGCGCCATGCCGCAGAGGAGGGGGATGGGCTCGCGCATCAGTTCGCCTCCTCGATATAGACGAGCGCTTCGAACAAGCTCTCCAAGAGGGCAATCGCAACATTGCCGGACGGGCGCCGATCGACGTCGAACCCCTCGTCGAACGGCTCCCGCAGTACGAGCGGGAATTCGCGATGAAGTCGCTCGCCGTGGATCGGTGAGTTGTAGTCGGGTGCGATGCACGCATCATCGCTGAGGCCGCATGTGCCGCATTTCCACCACCATCCGGGCAGCGTCGCCTCAACAAGTCGGCGGGCATGGTCGAGGTTGGCGGTGTATTTCCAGTATGTGAAAGGGCTCTGGCTTCCGTCGTCGTTCTGGCGCGCGACGATGACGCTAGGCGCCAGCGCTCGGGCGATGTCGAGATCAAGTTGCTCATCGGGACCAAGCGCGGTCCGCAAGCGATCAAGAAGCAGTTCTTTGACTGTCGCCATCACTTGCCTCCCTCGATTTGCGTCTCGAACGGCGTGACGATGAAATCCTCGCCGGCCGAGCCGATGATGACGCCGGGGATCTGCGCCGCGACTTCGGCCTTGGCGCGCATCGCCTCCCTGTCGAGTTCCTTCTTCACACGCACGAACGGAGCGAAGATGGAGGCCTGACCTTGATCCGATATCCAGTCGATCACGTCGTCGACTTTCTTGCCGACCAGCCGCACGCTCGGCGGGCGATGGCGCCATT
>JAGRKN010000403.1:1242-2675 GCA_020442275.1 Rhodoblastus sp.
GGCGATCAGCGCCTTGCCTTCGGCGATGTAGCCGGACGCCGCCTCCTCGGAGGCCTGTTTGATCTTCGCGATCTGGTCATTCATGTCGTGCTCGATGCGCGCGACCATGCGCTCGGCGATGCCGATGCGGCCGATGAAGCTCGCTGCTTCCTCAGCCGACTGCGGCACCGATAGGTTCGCGGCGCGGGTCTTCGATTTTGGTGATTTGGCCATTGCTCAGATCCATTTTGAAAAGAGGTGTGCGAAGCGCCGCGATCTCCGCGCGGAGCAGGGTGATTTCGTCGTCGAGAGCGAGAAAGGCCGCGCCGAGCGTGGCGAGGTCGGCGGTCCCGACGCGCATCGCCTCGCGCGGGCTGTCGATCAGGCGCTCGGCAATCGCGCGCGGGTCCGCGTCGACCGGCAGGGGATAGAGCGTGCGCGCCGAGACGCCGGTCTCGGCGACGCATTCGATCTCGATCTCCTGATAGGCCTCGGCGAAGTCGCGATCGGCGTCGAAGCGGGCGCCCGCGTTCCACACCGCCTCGCGCACGAATTTCGTGTCGCGGGCGAGTTTCTGCCCGACAGCGACTTCGCCCGCGCCGGCGAGCACGGCCAGCCGGCAGAAGGCGAGCCGCGCGTCCTGGACCTTCGGAATTGCGCGCCGCTGGCGCATGTCCGAGGGCCGCACGCCAAAGGCGCGCGCCGTGCGCGTGAACAGGTGTTCGAGCGTGACTTGGGCGGTCATGCGTCGCCTCCAGATAGTTCGGCGAGATAGGCGCGCCCGGTTTCAGCAATCCTCCAGCCACGCCAGTCGAATTCGATGAAACCTTCGTCGAGCAGTCGCTGGAGCGTCGCGAAGCTGAACCGCTCGTCGCCAACCTTGACGTACCCTCCGCTGCGACGGGCGCGGCCGGTAGATATCCCGCGCAACAGAGCCAGTTGTCGGTCGTTGATCCTCTTGGTCATGCGCAATCCCCCGAATTGTCGAAGGTGGGCCTGTCGTCGAAGCGCGACTTCGGCGCGTCGCGCGTGATCGCGGCGAAGAAGTCGATCGCGGCTTCTACCGAGACGTCGCCGCTGGGTTGCGCAGACTGCCCAAAGGCGGGGCGCGGAACGATCGGGAACAACGAGACCTTGCCGGCCTCGACGCCGTCGAGGATCGCCGCCATCCGCGCATCGTCGCGGCGCGTCGCGACATCCTGCGCCGCTCGCATTTCGACGATGCGGCCCTTGGTGCGCGCGATCGAGGCAGCGAAGGCCTCGGTCGCCTTCGCCTCCTCGTCGAGCTCGGCGACGATGCGATCGAGCGGGCGATAGGGCTCGGGCTTGCCCGGCGGGATGTCGAAGGCGCGGAAGCCCGAGTCCTTGTACGCCTCGACCATCTCGCCGCGCAGCTGCTCGGCGCGCTCGATCGAGACCTGCGTCGCGGCGATCGCCGTGGCGCAGCGCGCGGT
>JAGRKN010000404.1 GCA_020442275.1 Rhodoblastus sp.
CGCAGCGCGACCGCGCGGCGCAGCATCTTGAAGGCTTCGTCCAGGTTCATGTTCTTGTCGACCCAGGAATAGCCGAGATAGTTCAGAACCAGCGGCTGTTCGGGATAAAGCTCCAGCGCCTTCTTGAAATCAGCCTCCGCGGGCGGCCAGTTCTTCGCGCGCTCGTAGGCGATGCCGCGATAATAGTAGAGCGACCACAGCGCTTTCTCCGACCCCTTGGAAAGAGACAGCGCCTTCGTGTAGGCGTCGATCGCGCCGGTGAAATCCTTGCGCGAGCGCAGCAGATTTCCGAGCGCGGTCTGCGCCTCCGCGTCGTTGGGATGCTCCTTGACGAGATCGGAGAGGATTTTGGTCGCCTCGTCCTTCTTGTCCATCGTCTCCAGGAGAAGGCCGATCTGAATGTCGGCGTTCACGCGCAGCGGCGATTTTTCGGAGACGGAATCATAGGCGTCGATCGCCTGTTCGTTCTGCTTCAGCCGCTCGTAGACGTCGGCGAGCGTGACCAGCGCGAGACCATTGTCCGGCTCGAGAAAGAGCGAGAGCCGCAGATAGATCATTGCGGCGAGTTCGTCTCCCTGCCGGCCGCCGACGGCGCCGAGCCCATAGAGCAATTCGGCCGCGCCCTGCCGCGCCGTGCCCACGAAGGGTTCGAGCGTCTTGCCCGCATTGAGATCGGCGAGCGCGGCGGTCACGATCGGATGGCGCGGCACGATCTGGTCAAAGGCGGTGTAGACGCGGATCGCGCCTTCGCGGTCGCCGGCTTTCGACAGATGGCGCGCATAAGCGTCGATCAGCCGCAGCGTGTTCTTGTCGGTCGCGTAGACCTTCTCGAACCGCTTGGTCGCCTCGTCGGCCTTGCCGGCGACATCGGCGATCAGCGCGGCGTGATAGTCGCGGAACACGCCGAAGGCTTCGTCCTTCAGCTTGTCGACCAGCGGCAAGGCCTTGGATGTGTGGTTGGAGCCGACATAGGTCCAGGCGGTCAGCAGCGTCGCGGTCAGATCGCGCTGGCGGCCCGAGCCGCCCTTGGCGAGATAGCGACGCGCCACGCTCCAGCGCTTCTGCTCGATCGCGCGCACGCCGAGCGCGAGATTGGCGAGGCCGTTGCCGGGATTGGCGCGCGTCAGCCGTTCCGCCAGCCCGAAGGCTTCCGGCATGTTTCCATTGGCGAGCGAGGCGACGAAAGCGCGTTCCGCCAGTTCGGCATTGTTGGGATCGGCGCGCAGCGCCTCGCGAAAATAGGTGGAGGCGGCCAGCGTATCGCGTTCGGCGCCGGCGACCAGCGCGGCCAGATAATTGCCGGCCGGGCTCTCGCCGACCTCGAACGGCGTTGAAACCGCGACGCTTTCGCGCGCGGCGGCGGCCTTCCCGGCCCACAGGGCGACGAGGGCGCAGCCGGCGACGGCGGCAATCGTGCGGAGCACGCGGGGCGCAGGGGCCCGCAGCGCGCGCGGCGCGGGAAACTTGGACGGGGCAGATGAAGGCAAGCGAGGCACTCTCGATAGGCGTCCGGGACGCGAAGGCGCAGCCCCACGACAGGGCGGACGCGCGGCGCAGAATCTCCTGCGAACATGGCCGTTTTGGGCCGGATCGGCAAGCGCTGCGCGGGGCCGCTGGACAGCGCGCGCCGCAACCCCCATCTCAATGGCTCGCAGGAGCAGGACCTTGGCCCAACCGATCGTCGTCACCGTCTCCCACTCGCTGGGCGCCGCCGAGGCGCAGCGCCGCATTGCGCGCGGGCTCGAGAAGGGCAAGACCGAACTTTCGGCCGTCTTTTCGGCCTTCGAGGCCGATTGGAAGGCCAACCACGCCGACCTGCGCCTCGTCGCCCTGCATCAGCAGGTGACGGCGGGGCTCGACGTGTTCGACGATGTCGTGCGCGTGGAAGTCAGCCTGCCCTGGTACCTCTCGGCCCTGCAGGACAAGATCGCAGGCGTACTGAAGCGCCAGAGCGAGAAGGCGTTGCAGATCGGGCAGGGGTAGGCGGTCAATTCTTGGGCCGAACCCTAGCTTGTCGCGATCATCTGCATAAATCTTGATTTGTGCAAAATGTCGGCTGCCACAGCGTGGGCGGACCCTCTGGCGTCGCCGGCTTGCAGCAGATGCCTGCCGGCAGCCGCCCTGTAGCGCGCCAAATCAAATGGCCATTCGCGACAGATCACTTGGCCGCACCTCGCTCACCTTGAAACGATGATCTCCCGGACCGCCTTGCGCTGGTCGCCGCCGGCCAGCGAATAGGACAGGTCCGCAGTCTCGACGTCGAACACGCCGTAGATTGCGCGGGCCTCTTTCGTGTCGTTCATGGTGAGGATGAAGCGGCCTTTGAGGCGCTTCAAAACGGCCGCTAAGGCCCGATGGTCGGCCGGCGGGAACAGGCCCTTGCCGTACATGTTCTCGGTCCCGAGGTAGGGCGGATCGAGGAAGAACAGCGCGCCCGGCCGGTCCCATCGGGCCAGAAACTCCCGCCAGTCGAGGCATTCGATTGTCACGCCGGCGAGGCGCTCGTGGATCGCTTCCAGGAGGACGCCGAGCTTGCGTGTGTCGAAGCGCGCCGGGCCGGTCGTCTGGACGCCGAAATTGCGGCCGGCGACCTTGCCGCCGAAGGCGAGGCGCTGGAGGTACAGGAAACGGGCGGCGCGTTCGAGATCGGTCAGGGTCTCGGGATCGGTCGCCTTCAGGCGCTCGAACTCGGCGCGGCTGGTCAGCTGCCACTTCAGCATGTCCATGAAGGCCTGGTAGTGGCGCTGGAGCACGCGGAAGAAGGTCGCCACGTCCTTCGATCGGTCGTTGATGACCTCGATCTTGGGCGCCGCCGACCGGCGCAGGAAGACGCCGCCCATGCCGACGAAGGCTTCCGCGTAGAGCGTGTGCTCCGTTGCCTCGATCTTCTCGATGATGGTCGCCGCCAGCTGCCTCTTGCCGCCCACATATCCCGCCGCCGGCCGCACGGGCCGCACCGCGCGGAATTCGTTCTCGTTATGCATCGACTCTCAATCCCGAATCGTGCCCCCTTCGCCTGCCGTCGACGGCGGGGCGGGGTGGCGTTTCGGTTGTCCTGCGCTGCGCGGGTTGGTCGCCAAACTTCGCCCGCGTCCGGGGTCACCCGGACCCCGCCACCTCGGACGAGACCAGGTGGCCCTTCCAATCGAGGGCGGCGAAGCCGCTGTAGATTGTGTCGGCGTCGATCTCGGCGAGCGTCAGGCTCGTCTCTCCGACCAATGTCGCGCGCGCAATATAGTCGCCTCGGGCCGCACTCCGCGCGAGCCCCTTGTTGGCCCAGAGCACACCGGCGAGAAACTCTTTCAGTGCGCTGCCCTCGTCGCTCATCGCCAATCCGCTCCCACGCTGATCCAGAACCAACCAAAGCGGAATTGCCGCGACGCGAAGCCCGTCAGACGCGCTCGGCGGCGCAGGCCTTCCTTCAGCCAGGCAGGCATCAGCCACCATTTGAGCCGCACGAAAGCGGAAGGCAGCTCGCTCATTTCCCCTTCCCCTTGTTCTTCGGCTCTCCCATCGCCCTCATCCCACCACCTTCGTCTGCCCGTCTGAGACAGGATCGGGCCGAACGCCGCTCGACGACGGGCCAGACGACGCCCCGCTGCTCGACGAGCCGCCGCTCTTCTTCGTCTTGTTGTCGTCGCCGGCCTTGACCTCCGTCGTCTGGATGAAGCCGCCCGACGCATCCATGCGCTTTGTCAGGGTCACCGCTTTCCACCTGCCGTCGACCGGCCATCCGAACTCGGACATCTCGACTGGCGCGCCGGCGCGCGCCTTGGGCATGCCGGGATGTGTGCAACGGCCCGTGCCCGAGCGGTTGTCGCGCTCGGTCGCCTCGCTCTTAGCGGCCTTCTTGGCCTCGTCCTGCGAGCGGAAGGGGTGCGGCAGCACGAAGACGCCACCCTCGCGGTCGGTATCTTCCTTCTCGAATTTGCGCTTGCCCGTCTTCGGATCGTGCCATTGCGCGGCGATGGTCTTGGCCTGGCTGCGCGGATCGATCTCGAAGTCGTATTCGGAGCAGATGTGACGCGGGATTTTGATGGTATCGAGTTGCTGGCCGGATGCGCTCTTGCTCGCGCCGCGCTTCTGCACCAGAAGCTTGCCGCGCATCGGCTTCATCGAGCCGCCGTAGCGCTCGACCAGCTCGCCAAGGTAGTCGAGCCGGCTCTGCTGCCAGATCAGCTGGTAGGGCAGCTTGACCTTGTCGAGTTCGGAGTCAACCATGCCTTCGAGGCCGAGCGCCTTCGCCTGGTCGCGGACGATCTCGCCGAGCGTCTTGCCCTCGTCGTAGTGCTTGTTGATCTGGTGCTTGTGCTTGTCCTTGTAGTCGGCCGCGCGCAGCTGCAGCGAAATGCGATGGCCATCGCGGGGATTGCCGTACATGCGCGGCTTCTGCATCGAGAACTTGCCCTGTTCGACCGGCTTCCCCTGCTCCTCCCAGCCCATCAGGATCGTGAATTCGTCGCCCTCGGCCGGCAGGCCGAATTCGGCTGGCGGCCCGATGCAGACGAGCGACGCACTGTCGCTCTTGCCGTCCTCGTGCTCGGTCACCGAACATTCGAGCCAGAAGCCGTCGAGCTTCGGCACGATATCCTTGCCGCCGGAATTGAGAATTTGCAGGACGGGGGTCACGAAAAGGTCCTCAATCCCACGGGTTGATGGACGGCGACGCCGGCAGCGCGGGCGCCTGCGGCACGACGATCGTCTGCGGCGCCAGAGCGAAGGCGCCCTGGTCCGCAAGACCGGGATTTGCCTCCAGCAGCGCCTCGAAACAGCCGTTCTGCTCCGTGCCCATCGTGTCGTGGGCGAGAATGTCGAGCCGCAGCGGCTCCGTGGTTTCGATCCGTTGCGTCAAAATCCGGCCCCCTCGCTGTTGCGGCCCATCACGATCAGCTCGCAGGTGAATTCTTGGCTCCAGCCCCGCCCGTCGGGCGCGAGCTTGCGCTCCTGGCGGCCGACACGGCGCACGCCGACGCGGCCCTGATATTCGGCGGAGGAGCCGATCATGCGGATGAAATCGACCGGCTTGCGCGCGTCGCGCACGCGCTTGAGCGCCTCGTACTGGTCGAGACCGCCCGTCACATGCGGTCGGCAGGCCAGCCGCAGCGTGATCGTCTTCTCGCCGCCGGCGGTCGCCTGCCAGAACATGTCGTCGTCGAACACGGGCAGCCCCGCCCAGGTCGCGGCGCCATCCTCGTCGATCCCCTGCGGGTTGAGGCCGATCACTGCGAGAATCGCCTCGCCGATCATGGCGAGCGGCTGGCTCATGCCGGCGTCTCCTCATGATGCAGGCGGCGCGGGATCTGGCGGCGGTACTTGCGGCCGAGCCGGCGAAGGTTGGCGGCCTGGCTCTCGGTCAACGCGCGATCGGGCTCGGTTTTCGCCCGCGCGGCCATGTCGCGCGCGAAGCGCTTGTCCTTGGAGCCGGGCAGGAAGCTGACGCCCTCCAGCGCCAGGGCGAGATCGCGTTCAAACGGGCTCATGCGTAGCCTCCGGTGTCGACATCGTGCAGCGCGTCGTCGCGCCGCCCGCGCGCCTGGCGTGACAGGCCGGCGAGCTGGCGGTGCATTGCGCCGGCGTCATGCACGCCGTGGAAATGTGCGTGCTGGATGTTGACGGCCGAGCCGCGCACGCGCGTCTGCTTGCCCGGCGCGGGCGCCGCCGGCGCGCTCGACGGCGCCGTCACGCGTGGCGCGATCGTCGGCGTGAAAGTCGTGTTCAACATTGCTTTGAGTTTTTCCACGACGCCGCTCGCGGCGGCGACGGCGCCGGCGCCCTGCGACTCGATGCCTGCCGCATAGGTCTGCATCGCCTGCGCGCCCATCGGCTTCAGATCGACCTTCGTCGCTTTGCCGACCTTGTCGGCGGCGCTCTTGGCCTTCTGTTCGGCTTGCGGCCAGGCCTCCGGGAACTGCGAAATATCGACGCCGATCGGCGCCTTGCCCCCGATCGGCGCCCCGGCGCCGGGTTTCGGCGCGACGACGGAGGGATAGCCGGCGGTCGAGGTCAGCGCCTCCCGTTCCT
>JAGRKN010000111.1:0-9952 GCA_020442275.1 Rhodoblastus sp.
GCGAGGCCTCCAACTCCTTCCATCCTGACAATCACGCGGGCGCCCCGACGGGGCCCGATCAGGCGGTCGCGCCGTCCGGCGCGGACGTCGGCTTGGCCGGAAATGTCGTTTCGATCGTCAGCATTCCCTCGGCGTAGTCGCGTTCGATACGTCCCTCCAGTTGCCGCGCCGCGACCTCCAGCACCTTCGCGCCGACGCCGCCCTCGCGGCGCAGCCCGTTCGCCAGCCGCGTCTCTTCACGCCATGTGAGTGTCACGGCCTGTGAATCGCCTCGCCAGGTCGTCTCGACCCGTCCGCCGTCCTTCAGCGCGCCATATTTGACCGAATTCGTCGCCAGTTCGTGCAGCAGCAGCGCGAGTGGCATGATCTGAATGGGGTTCAGCGTGACCGGCGGTCCCGCGACTTCGCAATTTCCACCGTAGGCGAAAGGCTTCAGCACGGTCTGCACGACGCCTTCCATTTCCGTCGACTCGTGTTCGCCGATGACCAGGTCCTGCGCGCGGCCGAGCGAGGCGAAACGATCGCTGCAGTCGCGCACGAGTTCGTCGACGCTGTCTACGCCGCGTCCGGCGGCGCGCACGAGTCCGGCGGAAACCGCGAAGGAATTCTTGATGCGATGATTGTACTCGCGCGCCAGCACGGCGTTCGACGTCGCCGCGCGCAGCGCGTCGCGCGCATGGGAGCGTACGTTGATCACGTTTTCCAGAAGCCGCGCGAAATCCTGAAGCGCCGCCATGTCGCCCGGGCTCCAGGCGCGCGGGCGGCTCTCGATCGCGCAAAGCGCGCCGAGCGCATCGCCCTCCGGCCCGAAGATCGGCGCCCCGAGATAGGCGATCACATTGAGGTCGCTGACCGCGAGATTGTCGGCGACACGCGGATCCTTGCGCGCGTCTTCCACCACGAGAGCCTGCTCGCTCGCTACGACATGCTTGCAGAAGGAATGCGATAGCGGCGTTTGTCGCGCGGAGCGCACGGGTTCGGGCAGGCCGAGCGACGACTTGAAGAACTGGCGCCTCTCGTCGACGAACGAGACGAGACAGAGTTCGCTTCCCAGCAGCGCCCGCGCGAGGCGCGTCACGCGGTCGAAATCTTCGTCCTGTTCGGAATCCATCAGCCCCGAACGCTGCAGGGCCGCGAGACGTTTCGGCATCGCGAGGCGGGCGAGAATATCCTCGGGCGTCGACATGGCGTCCTGAGCTGCGTGTTCGACGAACGCTGCGATCGACCCGCTGACACGCGAGCAGTCGGGACGATAGCAGGCGAGGGTTCGCGCCCATATGTCATTTGACATATGGGCGCGACCATCGTTTATTTGCTTTGCTCGCGAATTCACGTTTACTCGCTTGCGCGCCGAACCCCGGCGTGAAACGGGCGACGGGCAATTGCCGAAAGACAGGGCCAGCGCGACAGCTTCGACCGGGCAGGTCATATCCTGCGGGGGCTGCCCCTTGCGCGCTCTGTCGTCGTTCCGGGAGTTCAAGCCGCCGGAACTCGACTTCGTTCAGCAATTCAAGATGGGCGAGCTGGTCGTCGACGCCGGCGCCACCATTTTTCTGGAAGGCTCCGACAGCCCGCACATCTACACGCTGCTCGAAGGCTGGGCGCTGCGCTATCGCATGTTGGAAAGCGGACGCAGGCAGGTGCTGAACTTCGCGCTGCCCGGCGATCTTATCGGCCTGCAGAGCGTGCTGTTCGACAAGATGCTGCATTCGGTGCAGGCGTTGACGCCCGTGCGACTCTGCGTCTTCTCGCGACAGAGGTTGTGGGAATTGTACGAGCGCCACAGCGGGCTCGCCTATGATCTCACCTGGATCGCATCGCGCGAGGAATCGATCCTTGCGGAACACCTGACTTATGTCGGCCAGCGCAATGCGCTGGCGCGGCTCGCCTACATCATCATGCATGTCATGGAGCGCTGCCGGAAATTGGGTCTCGTCGTCAACGATACGCTTGCAACGCCGATCACCCAGCAGGATCTGGGCGACGCAATGGGCTTGTCGATCGTGCATACCAACAAGACGCTGCGCCGGCTGACAGCAACGGGCGCGATCGAATGGCGGCGCGGAGGGATCGTCGTGCGCAATGCCGCCGAACTGACCAGGCTCGCCGATTACGAGAAGCGGGAGACGCAGCCGCGTCCGTTCATCTGACGGCTAGACGCCTGCAAAACCCCGGCGCTGATCAGCCCTCGCGTATATAGTCGGCGAGCCCCTTGGCCAGCGCGTCATAGACGATCCGCACCGTCCGGCTCGCTTTCAGATCCTCGTGCATGGCGAGCCAGACATCGAGCGTGAAGCTAATGTCATTCGGCAGTACGGGAACGAGGTCCGGGGCGCGTCGCGCAAGCGGCCGCTGGCAGCTGCCGATGCCCGCGCCGGCGCGCAGCAGCGCCAGTTGCGCGCAATCGCTGTCGCTGCGCAGCCGGAAAAAGTCGCGGTCGAGCGCCACGCCTTCTTCGCCGAGGCGGCGGACCGCGAATTGGTCGCGGTCATATCCGATCGCCGCATGGCGCGACGCCTCCGCGAGCGTCCGCGGCGCTCCCGCGCGCGCAATATAGCGGCGGTGCGCGTAGAGCCCGATCTGCACGGCGCCGATGCGGCGCGCGAGAATGGCGCCCTGCGTCGGCCGCGTCATGCGCACGGCAATGTCGGCGTCGCGCCTCATCAGATCGGCGAGCCGGTTGTCGAGGACCAGTTCGATCGCGATGCGCGGATGAGCAAGACTGACGTCCGCCAGCATCGGCGGCAGGACTTCGGCGCCCATGATTTCGCTGGCTGTGATCCGCACGACGCCGCTCTCCGCGTCGCGCGCGCCCACAGCGGCCCGCTCCAGCGCCGCGGCCGCCGCCTCCATCGCTTCTGCGTGCGGTTGCAGCGCGATTGCCGCCGGCGTCGGCGTCAGGCCGGCGCGCGAGCGGGTGAACAGCGGCGCGCCGAGCCGGCGCTCCAGTGCATCGACATGCCGCCCGATCGTGGGCTGTGTCGAGGCCGTCTGCCGCGCGGCGCTGGACAGGCTGCCGGCGCGCAAGACCGCAAGAAAGGAGCGGTAGAGGTCCCAGTCGGCGTCGATCATACAAAAATGTATAGCTGGACGAAAGAAATAGCCAATTTTGTTTATCGACGGCATCCGGCACGGTTGCCCCAAGCAAACCGGAGCCAAGACCATGACTGCGCCGACCAAGACCGTCCTCGTCCTCGGCGCCACCGGCGCCCTCGGCGCCGCCGCGACTAAGGCCTTTCTGGAGAGGGGCTGGCGCATCAAGGCGCTGGCGCGTGAGCCTTCCAGTGCGGAGCGCCTTCACGCCGGCAAGAGTATCGACTGGATCGCCGGCGACGCGATGAAGCCCGGCGACGTGCTGGCGGCCGCGCACGGCGTCGATGTCATCTTCCATGGCGCCAATCCGCGCGGCTATCGCAACTGGCGCGGCCTCGCGCTTCCCATGCTGGACAATTCCATCGCCGCCGCGAAAGCCGTCGGCGCGCGGCTGGTCTTCCCCGGCAATGTCTACAATTTCGGGCCGGACGCCTGGCCCGTCCTGACCGAGCAATCGCCGCAGCACCCGCGGACGCGCAAGGGCAGGGTGCGCGTGGATATGGAACAGCGGCTTCGCGCGGCGAGCGAGGACGGTCTGCGGGTGCTGATTCTTCGCGCGGGCGACTTTTTCGGGGCGGGATACACGGACTCCTGGCTCGGCAAGGTCATCCTGAAAGGCGGCCGCGCGGCCAAGGCGATCGTCTGGCCGGGCCGGCGCGACGCCGGCCACGCCTGGGCCTATCTGCCGAACCTAGCTGAAACATTCGCGCGCCTGCTGGAGCGGGAGGCGACCTTGCCGGCCTTCGCGGTCTTTCATTTCTCCGGCCTATGGACGGCGTCCGGCGACGAATTCATTTCCGGCATCCGGCGCGCGACGGGGCGAGTGGATCTGCCCGTGCGGTCCTTCCCATGGCCGTTCGTCTATCTCGCGGCCCCCTTCGTCACGCTCATGCGCGAAATCCTGGAGATGCGCTATCTTTGGAACGAGCCGATCCGCCTCGACAATTCCAAACTGGTCGCCGAACTCGGCGCGGAGCCGCACACGCCGCTCGACGAGGCTCTGGCGGCGAGTATCTAGACCCCCGCCGTCGCCTTCTGCCGCTTGATCTGGATGCCGTTCTCGATCGCGATGCGCTCGTATTCCGAGCGCACGAGATCGGTCGAATAGGCCCGCTCCAGACGCCGTACGGTGAAATGCCCCTTGGCCAGCGACTGGAAATGATCGGTGAAGGCGAGGTTGACCGCCGCGCCGCCGACGGCGCCGATCAGCGGTACGGCCTGCGCCGCGAGCTTTTGCGAGACGACGACGCCGAACCGGCCGGCGATCTGGCCGAGCAGGCGCACCAGCACCGGCGCCGCCTCGTCGGCCACACCCTTCTGCGCGACATAGGCGGCGGCCTCCGAGACCGATTTGGCCAACAATCCGCGCATCGCGAAATAGCCGCCGTCCATCAAGTCTGCGTCGGAACTGTGCCCGCCGAGCGCGAACACCTGGAGGCAGGCGAGCGCGGCTTCGGGCTTCGTCAGGTCCTCGCCCTCCGCGCGCGCTATGTCGGCGATCGAGCGCAGCATGACCGTGGTCGAAACCGGCAGTTCGACTGGCAGGCTCGCGAGCCCGAAGGCGCCGCCGGCCGCCCCGGAGGCCGCCGCCAGCGTGCGATGAAACTTGCGGCTGTCCTTCTGCGGCTTGTTCTTGAGGCTCGATAGCGCGACATGCATCGCCGCCTTGAGCGCGGCGGTCGCGGCCTTGGAGACGACGCTGGACACTTTCGCCGGCACGAACTTGCCGGCGAGTTCGATCTGCCGGCCGAGCAGGGCGGTCGCGCGCGCCGCGAAACTCGTTTTCTCCAGCGCTTCCACTGCATTGGCAAGCGCGGCGAGGTCGGCGGGCGTCATGAGGGATGAGGTGCGGGCGTCGGCCATATGTGTCTCCGCGCGAAAGCCGGGCGCACATGAGATCGTGCCGCTGGCCGTTTGTTGCAAGGGCGCCACGCAGCGGGGCCGGTCGCGAGCAGCAATCGCGCCGGGACCCCTGAATTAACGATTTGCCCCCGTCCCGCGTTAACCCTTCGCCCTGCCGCCGCCATGAAAGTGTCTGGCGAGGGCCGCAAGGCCGAACGCCCGGGCGCCACGAAAGTCCCGGATTTACGGGCAGGCGGCGTCGGATCGCGCCGCGTCGGAACCGCCTGTTGAGGCTTCGTTATACTTACACCCGTCAACCCGAAATCTGAACGTATTCGCGTAAAAAGCGCGCGTTTCATTTCAATCGATCCTGACGGGCCGCGCGCATTCTGTCCTCAACAACGGGGACACACATGTTCGTCAAGCTTGCCAATGCGATCATCGGAGCCGGCCTTGTGGCCGCGGCGGTCTTCGCCGTCAGCCCGAGCATCGCGGGGCCGGACAAGGTCGGCTGGGCGCCGGTCGGCAATATCACCAGCGTTCCCTATGGCTGGGTCGAATTCTGCCAGCGTTACAAGGGCGAGTGCGACAATCGCGGCGGCATGCCCCGCAAGATCGAAATCGCCGCCAGGTCGCTGCGCGAGATCGACCGCATCAATCGCTGGGTCAACAAGAACATCGAATCCGTCTCGGACATGGACCACTGGGGCCTGATCGATCAATGGGATTATCCCAGCGACGGCAAGGGCGATTGCGAGGATTTCGTGCTGTTGAAGCGCAAGCTGCTCGCCGAGCAGGGCTTCCCGATCCAGTCGCTGCTCGTCACCGTCGTCAAGGACAAGAACAACGACGGCCATGCCGTCCTCACCGTGCACACCGATCACGGCGACTATGTGCTCGACAACATGACCGACGAGATCAAGGGCTGGAAGCAGACCGGCTATCGCTTCGTGAAGCGCCAGAGCCAGACCGACATGAACACCTGGGTTTCGATCGGCGAGCCGACGCAGGCGCCCGCTTACGTCTCGCGCTGAACGAACCAAGTGTCCCCAGAAGGCCCGGCGCTCGCGACGCCGGGCCTTTTTGCGTTCAGCGCGGGTTCAGCGGCCCCGTCGTATCTCGCAACCGCGTCAATGAATCCGTTGACCGGACGGTTGCGGCGACGCAGGCTTCGCGCGCGATCATTTCGCGTCGCCCACAGGGAGAATTTGCATGTCGATCCGTATTGCGGCCCCCGCGCTCGCACTTGCCTTTGCAGGCTTCGCGCTGGCGGGCCCGGCCCATGCCCAGGCCAATGTGATGAAACAGTGCGGCGAGGAATATCAGGCCGCCAAGTCGGCTAACACGCTCGGCGGCAAGAACTGGAACGACTATCTCAAGGATTGTCGCGTGCGCCACAGCGGCGACGCTGCTTCCGCGCCGGCCGCCCAACCCGCTGCGGCGGCCAATCCGCTCAAGCCCGCCGCCAAGGCAGCGACCACGACCGCGCCGGCCGCGCCGACCGGCCCCGCCGTCTTCCCCTCCAAGGTCGATCCGAAATATTCCGCGGAAAAGCCCTCCAAGCAGCGCATGAAGACCTGCCTCGACCAGTACAACGCCAACAAGACGGGGACCGGCAATGGCGGCCTGAAATGGATCCAGAAGGGCGGCGGCTATTACAGCGAGTGCAACAAGCGTTTGAAGGGCTGATCGCCGCCCGGCGCAAAAACGCCCCGGATTTCGTCCGGGGCGTTCCGCCTGTCAGTGCGCGCCGCCGGGCAGGTATGCGGAGCCGGCGACGGCGATTCCGACCGCCGCCAGAATCATCGAGGCGTACCACGGCCACCGCTGGCCCCGGGTGATGATCGCGACCGTCGCCACCGCGATCGAAATGTGCAGCATGGTGACGGCGATCGTCAGCACGTGGTGGCGATGCGCATGCCCCTCGCTGGCGTGAAGCCGCGCTTCCGACTTCTTCTCGAAATCCTCGGCCTGCCTCTTCACGTCGTCCTGTTCGCTGCCGTAACGCTTTGCCTGTTTCGCGAAATCGTCCGCCTTGGGGCCGCCAGCCGCTGCGGCGATCTCGTACATGTTCTTCTTCATGCTCTTGGCCTGGAAGAAGTTCCAGGCGTCGGTCGCCTTGTTCTGCAGCAGCACCGCTTCGTTCTTGGCGACCGTCACGCCGGCAGTCTCGATCGTCTCCAGCGAGCCGACGGAGGCTGCCAGCACCGCGAGTATGGCTACGGTGATCGACACTTTCGTGGTGAAATTGTCGTTGGAATGAGCAGCGTGCTCGGCGTGCTCGAGATGTTCGAAATGTTCGGTCGTCGCGTGCTCGGCCATGTCTCCCCCTGACGCATTCTCGCGTCGCGCTTCAGCTTTTCATGGTTATCGCGACGAATCGACGCTGGGCAAGCGGCGTCTGTCGCCGTGGTATGGCTGCGGCAGCGTTCGCGTGGACAGGTCCGGCGCGAGGCCATATAAGGGCGCCGTCAATTTCGGGCGGTCGCAGGGCCGCCCTCCGCCCCACGGGAGCGATCGATGCAGGGTCAGGGAGCTGTCGGTTCCGTTGAAGATTTTCCGGCTCTGCGCCGCACGGCGATCGAGTGCCAGATCCGCCCGTTCGGCGTGACCGATCAGCGAATCCTCGGAAGTTTTCTCGACATCCCGCGCGAAAAGTTCGTGCCGGCGGGGTTCGAGCCGGTCGCCTACGCCGATTCCGAACTCAGCCACGCGCTCGCGGGCGGAAAGGGCGCGCGCGCCATGCTGATGCCGCTGGTGCTCGCCCGCCTGATCCAGGCCGCAGACGTCCAGGCGAGTGATCGCGTCCTCGATGTCGCCGGCGCTTCCGGTTACACGGCCGCCGTTCTCGCGGGATTGGCCGCCTCGGTCGTCGCGCTCGAGTCGGACGAGGCGCTGTCGCAGGCCGCGGCGGACAATTTCAAGGCTCTTGGCCTCGCCGACGCCGAGGCGGTCTGCGGGTCGCTGGCCGAGGGGAGCGCCGCCAAGGGGCCCTTCGACGTGATCATCGTCAACGGCGCGACGCAGCGCGGGCTGGACGCGCTTGTTGCTCAGCTTGCGCCGGGCGGCCGGATGGTTTTCTTGCGGCCGCATGCGGCCGGCGCCGGCCGCGCCTTCCTGCTGCGCAAGGACGGCGACGCCATTTCCGAACGCGCTCTGTTCGAGAGCGCCGGCAAGCTCATCCCCGAATTCGCGGCGGCTCCGGCCTTCGTGTTCTGACGATCCTGTCCGCAGGGACAATTCGTCGCGTAGCGTCTTGTGTCGTATTTTTGCAGCGTACGTCGAGTTTCTTGCCGGCGGGTATGTCGGGCAGGGTGCAATCGCGTGACGTGGCGCTAGACTGTCGCGTTAACAGGCGGCTCCAGACCGCCGACATGAACAGGACGCCGCCTGGCGGCGCGTGAGGTTTGACTGATGCGTATGTGCGAAGCGGCGTCGGCCGATACTTCGGCTGTCCGCGCCGGGCGTTGCGTCGGAATTCGGGGTTTCGGGCGCATTTCCCTGCGGGCCATAGCGCTGTCGGGCGTCGCGGCCATGGCGCTGGCCGCCTCGCCCGTAAACGCCGAGACCATGTCGAGCGCGCTCGCCCGCGCCTATGCGACCAATCCGGATATCAACCAGCAGCGCGCCGGCGTTCGCGGCATTGACGAGAACATTCCGAAGGCGAAGTCCGGCTGGCTGCCGAAGATCAGCGCCACCGCCAATGTCGGCGCCGCCTATACCTACGTGCGCCAGGCGCCGACCCGCATCGACGAGGCCCATCCGACGCGCCAGCGCCCGAATGGCGCGAAATACGACGACTCGACGCCGCGCGGCTACGGGATCACCGCGAGCGAAACCCTGTTCGATGGCTTCAAGACGCTGAATTCGGTGCGGCAGGCCGAATCACAGGCCTTCGGCGCGCGCGAGACGATGCGCAACACCGAGCAGACCGTGCTGCTCGGCGCCGCGACGTCCTACATGAACGTCCTGCGCGACACGGCCATCGTCAATCTGCGCAAGAACAACATCAGCGTTCTCGAAGAACAGCTGCGCCAGACGCGTGACCGTTTCCAGGTCGGCGAAGTCACGCGCACCGACGTCGCGCAGGCTGAGGCCAGCCTGGCGCAGTCGCGTTCCGATTTCTTCGCGGCGCAATCCAATCTGCGCGCATCCGTCGCCGCCTTCCGCCAATATGTCGGCATCGAACCGAAGAAGCTGTCGCCCGCCAAGAGCGTCGAAAAGCTCCTGCCCAAGCAGCTGAAATCGGCCGTCGCCGTCTCGCAGGTCGAACATCCCGCGATCGGCTCGGCGCTGCATAACGTCGATGTCGCGTCCTATGCCGTGAAAGTGGCCGAGGCCGCCCTCTATCCGACCTTGTCGGTCAACGGCTCGGTCAATCGCGCGCTCGACTATCAGGGCTTCACCGGCCAAAAACTGTTTTCCGCCTCGGTCACCGGCCAGCTCAACGTGCCGCTCTATCAGGGCGGCGCGGAATATGCGTCGATCCGGCAGGCTAAGGAACAGCTCGGCCAGGCGCGGCTTGCCGCCGACCTCGCGCGCGATCAGGTGCGCGCGCTCGTCGTGACGAGCTGGGGGCAGCTCGAGACCGCGAAGGCGCAGCTCATCTCCGGTCAGGCGGCCGTGACAGCGGCGGAAATCGCGCTCAACGGCATTCGCGAGGAAGCCAAGGTTGGCCAGCGCACGACCTTCGACGTGTTGACCGCGCAGCAGACCTTGCTCAATGCGCGCGTCCTGCTCGTGACCGCGCAGCGTGATCGCGTCGTGGCGTCCTACGCGGTTCTGTCCGCGATGGGCCATCTGTCGGCGGCGCGTCTCAATCTCACCGCGCAGCTCTACGATCCGACGATCCACCTCAATCAGGTGAAGAACAAACTGATCGGCGTATCGACGCCGGACGGCCGATAGATCGCACAGTCCACAGGATGCGCGGGCGCATGTGTTGCGCGCCCAGGGTGCGCGTGAGAATCTTGCACATTGTGTAACCGCGTGATTCGCGTCGCCGCTGGGCGACGCG
>JAGRKN010000111.1:10050-11551 GCA_020442275.1 Rhodoblastus sp.
CCGTCGATGGAGGAAATCCTCGCTTCGATCCGCAAGATCATCGCCGACGACGACGCCTTGCCCCTGAGCCGTCCGTCCTCGCCGCCGCGCCTGTTCGAAGCCAAGGTGACGCAATTCGCGCCGCCTCCGCCGCCGGTTGAACCCGCGCAGGCGCCGACGGCTGTCGATAGCGACGAGGCGGACGCCGTCGTCGAAGCGCGGCGCGGCGCGCCCGATACTGCGCGTCTCGACGCCACCGAAATGGAATCCTTCGCCGAGGTCGGACGCGAACTCGCGCGCCTCGAGACGCCCGCGGAAGCCGTCGTCGTGGTCGGGCAGGGGGGCGAGGGATTGCGGCCCGCCCTCGATGCGGTGGATTCGGCGGACCAGGCGGCGGCGCACGAGGAGCCGCAAGCCGTCGTCGCGCAAGCCGTCGTCGCACAGGATGATCGGCAAGACGCCGACGATATGGAGGACGAGGTTATCGCAAGCGAATATGGCGTAGACGATCACGCGTCGGACGTGCTGCGCGCGCAGGACGAGCGCGTGCAGGATCTGCGTGGTGAATTCGAGCGCGCTTCCGGCTACGAGCCGACCGATCGCGGGGATCTCGGCGCGATGCTGTCGGCTGAAGCCAACGCCAGCGTCGCCTCCGCCTTCCAGGCGCTGTCGGCGAGTGTTCAGATGGCGAGCGCCGAGGCGATCGATCGGCAAGTGCGCGACATGTTGCGGCCGATGCTGAAGCAATGGCTCGATGACAATCTGCCGGTCATGGTCGAGCGGCTCGTGCGGGCCGAAATCGAGCGGGTCGCGCGCGGCGGGCGTTGATTTCCCGAATGGTCCGCGCGTTACGCGCGAAATCTTAACGGGGCGTTCACCGTCTTCGTCCAACCATTGTTCATGGTTCGCACGCGGCTTCGCGCCAACATCGCCCCGATCGTCTTCCACGTCTTTTCGGCGCTGGTCGCCGGATATTTCGTCTGGCACGCGCTGCACGGCCAGCGCGGACTGAAGACTCGCGACGAGAATGCCGAAAAGGTGGCCGAGCTTCAGACGACGCTCGATGGCCTTCGCGCCGAACGCGCGCGCTGGCGACGCAATATCGATCTGGTGCGCGGCGAGGCGATCGACCGGGATATGCTCGAAGAGCAGGCGAGAGTCGAGCTCGGTCGCATCCAGAAGAACGAGGTCGTGATCCTCGATCCACCAGCGAAGAGATGAACCAAATTCCGGTTACGATTTTTGAAATAACCGAAAATCAGTTCACTTTCGTAACAGTCTGAAATGCGTCAGCTTATCTGACCTGTTGACCCAATCTTGCCCTCTCGTCAAAATTTCCGGCCTGCGCTAGCTTTGGTGCAACAACGGGAAACGCGGACGGAGGAAGCGCCATGGCGGGCAACGCCAAATCACGCAGCAAATCCGAGGCTGACGCCGAACCGGCCGTACCGGCCTTCACCAGGGAAGAAGAGCTGCGCGCCTATCGCGAAATGCTCCTGATCCGCCGCTTCGAGGAAAAGGC
>JAGRKN010000111.1:11560-12997 GCA_020442275.1 Rhodoblastus sp.
GCATGGGCCTGATCGGCGGCTTCTGTCACCTCTACATCGGCCAGGAAGCGGTTGTCGTCGGCGTCTCGATGGCGGCTCGGCCCTCCGACCAGACCATCACCTCCTATCGCGACCATGGCCACATGCTCGCCTGCGGCCTCGACCCCAAGGGCGTGATGGCCGAACTCACCGGACGCCGCGGCGGCCTGTCGAAAGGCAAGGGCGGCTCCATGCACATGTTCTCGAAGGAGAAGAATTTCTACGGCGGCCATGGCATCGTCGGCGCGCAGGTAGCGCTCGGCACGGGGCTCGCCTTCGCCAACCACTATCGCGAAAACGATTCGGTCTCGCTCACCTATTTCGGCGACGGCGCGGCCAATCAGGGCCAGGTCTACGAGAGCTTCAACATGGCCGAGCTCTGGAAGCTGCCGGTCATCTTCATCATCGAGAACAACCGCTACGCCATGGGCACCTCGGTCGCCCGTTCCTCGGCCCTGACGGAGTTCTGGAAGCGCGGCATGGCCTTCAACATGCCTGGCGAAGCCGTCGACGGCATGGATGTCCGAGCGGTGAAGGCGGCGACCGAACGCGCGCTCGAATGGTGCCGCAGCGGCCAGGGCCCCTACATCCTCGAGATGCAGACCTATCGCTATCGCGGCCATTCCATGTCCGATCCGGCGAAATACCGCTCCAAGGAAGAAGTGCAGAAAATGCGCGAGGAGCACGACCCGATCGAGCAGGTGCGCGCGCGGCTTCTGGCGGATGGCGTCTCGGAAGACGAATTGAAGAAGATCGACGGCGCCGTGCGCACGATCGTCTCCGAGGCGGCGGAATTCGCCACGCAGGATCCCGAGCCTGATCCGTCGGAACTCTACACCGACATTCTGCTCTGACGGGGCGGCGCGCCCGCGCCGACCCGCATTTCCAATTCAGACGCGAGTTTCCAGCATGCCGACGAATATTCTGATGCCGGCCCTGTCGCCCACGATGGAGGAAGGCACGCTCGCCAAATGGCTCAAGAACGAGGGCGACACGATCAAGTCCGGCGACATCATCGCCGAGATCGAAACCGATAAGGCGACGATGGAAGTCGAAGCCGTCGACGAGGGCGTGCTCGCCAAAATTCTGATCCCTGCCGGCACGGAAGCCGTGAAGGTCAACACGCCGATCGCCGTCATCGCCGGCGAAGGCGAGGACGCTTCGGCCGCTGCGGCGCCTGCGGCAGCGCCTGCGCCGAGCCCTGCCGCTGCGCCCGCGCCCAGCGTTCCAGCCGCGCCGAAATCCCCTGCCGCCGCGCCCCAAGCCCCGGAATTCCCGGACGATACGCCCATGGTCGCCATGACCGTGCGCGAAGCCCTGCGCGACGCCATGGCCGAGGAAATGCGGCTCGACGACACGGTGTTCGTGATGGGCGAAGAGGTCGCCGAATACCAGGGCGCTTACAAGATCACTCAAGGG
>JAGRKN010000405.1 GCA_020442275.1 Rhodoblastus sp.
TGGATCAGCTTGTCCTTGATGAAGGACCAGATGATGCGGGTCATCTCGTCGCCGTCCATTTCGACGACAGGATTATCGACCTTGATCTTGCTCATGACGACCCCTTGAAAATGCTGCGTTGCGGCAATCTTTGCCGCGCTATAGCACCGGGACCCCTGCCCTCCTAGTCACGCTTTTGGCGCAGGCGCCCGTTTCTGAGGCGCCCTCCCCTCGTCGACCGCCGGATGACTTCGCGCCCGCTTGGCTTCAAACTGCGCGCAACGAGCGCGCCGCACCTGCGACGGCGTCGCCGAGGGGAAGAAACATGAGCGAGCCGATCCTGAAGACCGAGCGCCATGGCGCGATCGAGCATCTCATTCTCAACCGGCCCGACAGCCTCAATTCCCTCAACCAGCCCATGGCGGACGCGCTCTACGCTTACTTTCGCGCCAAACAGCGCGACGCCGACACGCGTGTGATCCTGATCAGCGGCGCGGGGCGCGGCTTCTGCTCCGGCGCCGATCTAAAAGGCTGGCGCGACCAGACGCCCGACAGGCTGCGCGACGGCCCCGAGGGCGACTGGCTGCTGCGCGACATGCTGAAGGCGATGCGCGCCTGCCCGCAGCCCATCGTAGCGCTCGTGCACGGCGCGGCCGCCGGCGGCGGCCTCGTGATCGCGCTGGCGGCCGACATCATCGTGGTCGGAAAAAGCGCGGCCTTCCACTCCGCCTTCATCAAGATCGGCCTGTCGGGAACCGAACTCGGCGCCGGCTGGCGCCTGCAACGCATGATCGGCGTGTCCCGCGCCCGCGAAATGTTGCTGACGGGGCGGCCGATGAATGCGGAAGACGCAGTGCGCACTGGCCTGGCGTCTGCACAGGTCCCCGACGAGGAACTGATCGCCTACGGGCGCGCGCTCGCCGAGGACATGCTGAAGGCCGCCCCCGACGCCCTGCGCATCACCAAGCGCAGCCTCGACGCGACGCTGGAAATCGCGTCCTACGACACGGCGATGGAACTCGAGGAACGCGGGCAGATCCAGATGGTGCGCGCAGCGCCGACGAAACGGTGAGGGAGAAGTTCGCGCTTCCTCTCCCACGAAGTGGGAGAATGTAGCTCTCGCGTCAGCGAGGCTCCGATGAGGGCTTTCGCGATTTCATGCAATGTAGGCCGAAATAGCGTGTCGATCGGTTCGACATTAGCGGCAGCCTCGTTCGCCATCGCAGCGCCAGCGAAGGCGCTTTCTAATCAAGTCCTTGACCGCCCCAGCGCCCACTGTAACCGGATTGCCACTAACTCACGGAAACATAAATAGAATTCCAAAAGGAACTATCCGACGAGCCAATCGCCGCTTATAGTTGCGATTCAGTTGGTTTCGCAATTCGCAAGGCGCGCCAGGATCGCCAGTTTTGAGCGCGAAGGCTGATCTCGCAGAGAACATGGGGGCGTTATGAAGCATCTCACGCGTATAGCCGCGGCGCTTGCCGCGACCGCCATCGCCGCGCCGGCGCTGGCCGCCGATCTGCCGGCCCGCAAGGCCGCGCCCGCCATGGTGGCGGTCGATCCGCCGTCGTGGACGGGCTTTTATGCCGGCGTGAACCTCGGCTACCAGTTCCGCGCCGGTTCTACCGGCACGGGCGCGTTGCCGGGCTTTTTCGCGCCGACTTGGGATACGGAGATGGCGGCCTCGATGGCGCTGGCCTCCGCGCCCTATAGCGGCGGCAAGAGCGGCTCGTTCATCGGCGGCGGCCAGATCGGCTACAATATCCAGTGGCTCGGCCCGCTGGTGGCCGGCCTCGAGGCCGACATCCAGGGTCTGGCCGGCGGCGGCAATGGCGGCGGCGTATCCGGCGGCGCGCTGATACCGGCCGCGTTTCCCGGCGAGACGATCGTCTCCAATTCGACCGCCAGCGCGCGCGTCGACTGGCTCGGCACGCTGCGCGGTCGCTTCGGCTACGTCCTGACGCCGTCGCTGATGGCTTACGCCACCGCCGGCCTTGCCTATGGCGGCGTCCGCTCCAGCGCGTCGATCATGCAGGTCAACCTGCCCTTCGGCGGCGCGCCCTTCACCGCAATTTCGACGGGGGCCACGTCCGGCACGCGCCTCGGCTTCGCCGTCGGCGGCGGCGCTGAGTGGAAGTTCATGAGGAACCTCGGCCTCAAGCTCGAATACCTCTACTACGATCTGGGAAGCTCGACTCAGGCGATGACGCCGCTGGTGTTCGCGGGCCCACCTTACGGCGATCTGCCCTTCCAGCGTACGCATTATGCCGGACACATCGTGCGCGCCGGTCTGAACTATCACTTCGACTTCGGCGGCGCTCCGGTCGTCGCCAAATACTGATCGGCTCTCTGTCCAAAACGAAAAGCCCGGCCTCGCGGCCGGGCTTTTTTTCGCCGTTAGCATCGATATGGCGGGACGGGTCGGCCCCTCGGCCGAAGCCCACATCGCAAAGGATCACAGCGCCTGAAACGCATGATCGGCGTTTCTCGCGCGCGAGAGATGCTGCTGACGGGGCGGCCGATGAACGCCGAGGACACGGTGCGCTCTGGCCTCGCCTCGGCGCAGGTGGCCGACGAAGAGCTGATCGCCTACGGCCGCGCGCTCGCCGAAGACATGCTGAAAGCAGCCCCCGACGCGCTACGCGTCACCGAGCGCAGCCTCGACGCGACGCTGGAGATCGCGTCCTACGACACGGCGATGGAACTAGAGGAACGCGGCCAGATCCAGATGGTGCGCGCAGCGCCGACGAAACGGTGAAAGCGCGGGCTACTGCGTGACCGGCCCGATGGCCGAATTCATCGCTCGTAACACGCCTGTCTCAGCTTCCCCATCCCCGGCTGCGCCGCAAACGGCTCCAATGTCGCGCTGCGCGAAGAAACAACGAGCGGGCGATCTTCGTCTTCGCCAGAAATTCGCGCGCCGCGTGGTCCAGCTCTTCGGACACAACATGTTCTTCGACGGCGGGCATTTCCGGAAGATCGACGCCGAAATTCTCGCGCAAGGAAATGCGATCCAATTCGGCGATTTCCTTGAAGCGCGCGAGCGTTTCCGGTCTTGCGCGCATATCCCGATCCGGTCCGGCGCGCAGTTTCGCCGCCGCCGCTTTCAGTCGCCATCGCGCGACCCAGATCAACGCGTTGGTTATCGGGTCAGAATCAAAATCGCCGCTCTCGAAAAGATCGCGATTGAACCTGCGGATAACAGACAGGCTTGCAGGACCGGACTCCAAACTGCGATTGAGTCGCGGCGCGGCGGATGGGGAAAATTCGGGGTCGGCGCAACGCAGTATCGGGTCTGTCATGTCTCCATGGTTTTCATAGACGAACAGACGCAAGGCTTGCCTGCCGAAAACGCTGCTCCACGCTGCGAGGATTTCGGCAAATCGAGCGTAGCGAGCGCCCGGCAACGACATGTGTTGAAAATATTCGTCGATGGTGAAATGCGCGCCGGCGTTGACTGCCGTGCTGTGGGCGGCGCCAACGAAGGAGTCGTGACGACGCACCGTCGCCGCTATCAGGCAATCGAACTGCGAAAAGTCCGCCGCAAGCTTCTCGATATCCAAGGCAGAGAAGCGGGAGGACAGGTGTTCGGCGGAAATCAGCACGGTCCGCGCCGGAGAGCGCGCGATCTCGCGATGCAATGCCGAAACGACCTGCGCGCGGGAGCCGGGAAACGGACTCAAATCCAGGCTATTATCATCCCTTTCGCGCAAATAGGCGGCGACCAGGGGCAGGTGGTTGCGCCGCCAGAAGGAGTATGACAGGCGGGTGGTCGGATAAAGAATGTCGTGAGCGAGTAACAAGCGTCGATTGTTATGGCAGAAATTCTGTAATGATGTCGTGCCGGTCTTCTCCATTCCAATGTGGAAAATAATCTGCTTTTTCAAATTACATTTTCTCCGGAAGGTGGAGAACGACTCCTCGTCGACATGACGCATGATTTTGAAGCATCGCTCGTATAATGCCCAAGCAGTATTGCCTACCATTGGCGCGGCAGTCGACGCAATTCAGCTCACAAGTATAGCTCACGACCGGCGGCGAGCATGATCATTCTTCCACCAGACGGCGCGCCCTCGCGTGGGATGCAAAACCCGCGATCACGCAATTACTCGCTATGCTCGAAGCAAAATTTCCGGAACGACGGCGCGCCGGTACGCTCCAAGCCGATATAGACTACGATTCTGAGCCGCGCAGCGCGGCCTCACAGCGTTTGAGCGCGGTCGCGCGGCGGGAGCGGAGCAAAAGCCCCGTCGCTCGCCGCGCGATCCTACGATTTACAACGCCTTCAACGCCGCATTCAGCGTCGCGCTCGGACGCATGGCGGCGGACGTCTTGGCGAAGTCCGTCACGTAATAGCCGCCGGTGTCGACCGGCTTGCCCTGCGCGCCGACCAGCTCGGCGTTGATCTTCGCCTCGTTCGCCGTCAGCGCCTCGGCCAGCGGCTTGAATTTCGCGGCGAGGTCCTTGTCCTTGGTCTGCGCGGCCAGAGCCTGCGCCCAGTAGAGGGCGAGGTAGAAATGGCTGCCGCGATTGTCGATCTGCCCGACTTTTCGCGCCGGGCTCTTGTTGTGCTCGAGAATCTTGCCGTTCGCCTCGTCCAGCGTATCGGCCAGCACCTGCGCCTTCGCATTGCCGGTGACCTGCGCGAGATGCTCGAGAGAAACGCCGAGCGCCAGGAACTCGCCGAGCGAATCCCAGCGCAGATAGCCTTCCTCGTTGAACTGCTGCACGTGCTTGGGCGCAGAGCCGCCCGCGCCCGTCTCGAACAGGCCGCCGCCCGCCATCAGCGGCACGATCGACAGCATCTTGGCGGACGTGCCGAGCTCCATGATGGGGAAGAGATCGGTGAGATAGTCGCGCAACACGTTGCCGGTAACCGAAATCGTATCCTTGCCCGCGCGAATGCGCTCGAGCGAGAACTTGATCGCCTCGACCGGCGGGAGGATGCGAATGTCGAGACCGTTGGTGTCATGGTCCTTCAGATAGGCCTCGACCTTGGCGATGATCTGCGCGTCATGCGCGCGGTTCTTGTCGAGCCAGAACACGGCGGGCGTGTTCGACAGGCGCGCGCGACGAACGGCGAGACCGACCCAATCGCGGATCGGCGCGTCCTTCACGGTGCAAGCGCGGAAGATATCGCCGGCCTCGACCGGACGCTCCAGCAGCACCTTGCCGCTGTCGTCGACGATGCGCACCGTTCCCGCCGCGGGGATTTCGAACGTCTTGTCGTGCGAGCCGTATTCCTCGGCCTTCTGGGCCATCAGGCCGACGTTGGGCACTGTGCCCATGGTCTTCGGGTCGAAGGCGCCGTTCTTCTTGCAATCCTCGATGACGGCTTCGTACATCGTGGCGTAGCAGCGATCCGGGATCGTCGCCTTGGTGTCTTCGAGCTTGCCGGCGGCGTTCCACATCTTGCCGCTGTCGC
>JAGRKN010000112.1 GCA_020442275.1 Rhodoblastus sp.
CCCGCGGCCCCTTGGGAACCCGCGCCGGCGCGCCGGCGCGCGGCTCAAAGGACGGCGGCGTCATCGGACCCGAAGGCGCCTCGATATCCTCGACGCCCGGTAGGCGCGCGCGATAGAGGCGCACGAGCGCGGCGGCAATGTCTTCCGGCGCGCGCTCGGCCAGCAACTGGCGGCCGAGCTCACGATCTTCGTCGGACGCTTCTTCGGTCAGCGCGGGATCGCGCAGCATGCGCTGGCGGTCGAGCTCGGCAATCTCCGCGAGTGTCGGCGGGCCGCCCCACTGCGCCTGCACGCCGGCATTGGCGATCAGCATCGCGGCGCGACGCTGGCGTGTGACCGGCACCAGCAGCGCGCTCACGCCCTTGCGGCCGGCGCGCCCCGTGCGGCCGGAGCGATGTTGCAGGGTCTCGGCGTCGGTCGGCAATTCCGCGTGGATGACGAGATCGCAATTGGGCAGGTCGATGCCGCGCGCGGCGACATCGGTCGCGACGCAAACGCGCGCGCGGCCGTCGCGCAACGCCTGCATGGCGCGGTTGCGCTCGTGCTGGCTGAGTTCGCCCGACAGAAGCACGGCCGCGAAGCCACGTTCCTGCAGCGTGGCCTGCAAATGGCGCACGGCCTCGCGCGTGTTGCAGAAGACCATGGCCGTCTGCGCCTCCACATAGCGTAGAAGATTGACGACGGCGTGCTCGATCTCCTTCGGCGCGACGCGGATCGCGCGATAGTCGATGTCGGCATGGCCGCTGGCGTCGCCCTCGACCTCGATGCGCAGGGCGTCATGCTGGTAGCGTCGCGCGAGCGCGACGATGCCCTTGGGCATGGTCGCGGAAAACAACAACGTGCGGCGCGACGGCGGCGTGGCGTCGAGGATGAACTCGAGATCCTCGCGAAAACCGAGGTCGAGCATTTCGTCGGCCTCGTCGAGCACGATCGCCGCGAGCGCGGACAGATCGAGACCGTGGCGCTCGATATGGTCGCGCAGGCGGCCGGGCGTGCCGACGACGATATGCGCGCCCATCTCCAGCTTGCGCCGCTCCTGGCGCGGGTCCATGCCGCCGACGCAAGCGACGATTCTGGCGCCTGCATGCTGGTAGAGCCAGGTCAGTTCCCGCTCGACCTGCAAGGCGAGTTCGCGCGTCGGCGCGATGACGAGCGCGAGCGGCGCGCCGGCGCCGGCGAAGGTTTCATTGCCGCCGAGCAGCGTCGGCGCCATGGCGAGCCCGTAGGCGACCGTCTTGCCGGAGCCGGTCTGGGCGGAAACGATAACGTCGCGGTCGGCGGGGGCTTCGAGAACAGCCGATTGTACGGCGGTCGCTGCGGAATAGTTGCGTTCACTGAGGGCGCGGGAGAGCGCGGGACTGGCGATGGAGAATGTCACTCGGGATCCTGAGGGCCGGAACGGCCGAAAGGGCGGCAGGCGGCCTGCCGCCGAACTGGCGCGTTCCATACGCTATTGCAGCGCACAAGGCCAATCGCGCGTTTCGACTCGGCCCGCCTCAGGCGCCGGCCGGCGCCGTGGTCAGCGCGACATAGGCGGAAATCGCGAGCGCGGCGAGAATGGCGAGAAGTCGGGCAGCGGTCATGGACAAGTCTCCCTCGGCTGCTCGCGATCCGACGCCATCGGCCCGCCATGCGCGATGCGCTGGCGCACATTGCGCCGCAGGCGGGCCGTGCGTGCTATGGACATAGGGTCCACGGACAGGGATGGAACTGATGGCGATGGCCGGGCTGCCGGAACGAATTACGACGCTCGACGATCTCGCGCGCGTCGAGGCCGCAAGCGCACGCCACGAGACGCCGTGCGGCAAAGGCCGCATGGTCTGGCATAGCTGGGGAAGCGGCGAACCAGTCGTGCTGCTGCACGGCGGCTCCGGCAGCTGGGCGCATTGGGCGCGCAACCTTCGCGCTCTGGTCGATCAGGGCCGCAAGGTTTTCGCCTGCGACTTGCCGGGCTGCGGGGAATCCGATCGGCCGCCCGTCGGCGAGGACGGCGACGCCCTGCCGCCCTGGGTGGAGGAAGGCGTTTCCGCGCTCGGGCTCCAGAATTTCGATCTCGTCGGCTTTTCCTTCGGCGCCATGGTCAGCGGCTTTTACGCCGCGCGTTTTCCCGAGCGCGTAAAGAAGCTTGTGCTCGTCGGCCCGCCGGCGCTGAGCGAAAAACCCGGCGCGAAGATCGCGCTCAAGGAATGGCTGCGTCTGCCCGACGGGCCGCAGCGCGAGGAGGCCTTCCGGCACAATCTGCGGCTGTTGATGCTCGCCAACGATTCCAGCATCGACGACCTTTCGCTCGGCCTTTACGTGCGTTGCCTCAAGCAGGACCGCCTGACCAAGCGCCGCATCGCGCGTAGCGACATTCTGCTGCGCACCATGCCGGACATTCGCGCGCCGGTGTTCGCGACGTGGGGCGCGGACGACGTTCTCGCGCGCGGACGGTTCGATGTGCTCGAAGCGGGGCTGCGGCGTGCGCCTGACTTCCGCGAGATGAAGTTGATCCCGCACGCCGGCCACTGGGCGCAGTTCGAGGCGCCGGAGGTTTTTGATTCGATGCTGCGGGAATGGCTGGCGCACGAAGGCGCCTAGAACTCCACCACCCCGATCTCCGCGCGGTCCAGCTCTTCCTCCACGCGATGAAAGGCGTCGTCGCCAATCTCGCCGGAGCGACGCAGGTCCGTCAGGCGCGCGCGGGCGGCGTTGATCGCGCGTTCGCGCAGGCGATCCTCTTCCGAGAGCTGCGGGGCGAAAGCGTCGTCCTCCGCATCGGCGACGGCGATCAGTCCTGCATATTCGTCGCGTACGCGGCGGGCCGCGTCGCTGTCCTGACCATCGAGGCTGGCGAGCGCAGCGCGCAGCGCTTCCGTGCGCGCGAAGCCGGATTCCTTCTCCAGCAAGCGGTCCTGCGGCAGGTCGAGCAGGCGCAACAACGGGCCGAGCGTAAACCCCTGCACGATCAGCGTGCCGAGCACGACGAAGAAGGCGACAAACAGGATGAGATCGCGGTGCGGAAAGGGGTCTGGGCCATCCGGCAGGGCGAGCGCGGCCGCCAGCGTAACGATGCCGCGCATGCCGGCCCATGAGACGACGAGCCCGCCGCGCCAGCCCGGCCGTACACCGGGGTTGATGGGACTGAAACCGCGTACGCGACCATAGAGCCAGACCGCGCCGCCATTGAGAAAGACCCAGGCGAAACGCACGAGAACGACGGTCGCCAGCACGGCGGCGCCGACCTGCAGATATTGCGCGCGGGCGTTGGCGTCGAGTTTCTCGAAGATCGGCGCGATCTGCAGGCCGATCAGCACAAAGGCGAGCACGTTGAGAAAGAAGATCACGGTCTCCCAGACCGCAAACGACGGCAGGCGCAGTCGCGCGGGCGTGCGCGTGGTGCGCGAGGCCGTGGCGGCGAAGGCGACCAGCGTCAGCACGCCGGACAAATGCAGACGCTCGGCCGCGAGCCAGACGCCGAAGGCCGTCAGGAATTGCATGAGGATCGCCGTCGGCGCATCCGACACGCGCGCGCTGATGCGCGGCAGCAGCATGCCGAGCGCCCAGCCGGCGATGAGCGAGGCCGGCACGCTGAGCACGAGCAGCGGGATGGTCGTCGCCGTCATGGCGAATGTCGCCGCGATGACCGCGCCGCGAAAGATCACCAGCGCGCTCGCGTCGTTGAACAGGCTCTCGCCTTCGAGAATGGAGACGAGGCGGCGCGGCGGATTGATGTGGCGCAGGACCGCGGAGGCCGCGACCGCGTCCGGCGGCGCGACAATGGCGCCGAGTGCGAGCGCCGGCGCCCAGGCGAGATCGGGCGTCAGCCAGCGCGCGACGATGGCGACCGCGATCGTGGTGGCGACGACGGCGCCGAGCACGAGCCCCGCGACCGCGACCCAGTCGCGCTTCAATTCGCGGATCGACATGTCGAAGCCGGCGTCCACCAAGACGGGCGCGAGAAACAGCGCGAGCGCGAGATCGGGCGCGAGTTCGACGCGCGGCGCGCCCGGCAGAAACGCGACGCCGGCGCCGACCAGCGCGAGAAAGGCCGGATAGGGCGCGCCGATCCTGCGGGAAAAAGCCGCGAGGATCAGAGCGACCGCGAGGATCAACAGGATGGATTCGAACAGCGACAGGCGTGCGGCTCCGGCATCAGGCGGCCGGCGCGCCCGACCCCGGCTTCAAATAGGCGTCGGGCGGTTCGTGTCCAATCTGCGCGAATGCAAATGGCCGCCCGTCCTTTTCCGCATGGCCGCCAGCGCGACAAACGGCGACCGGGGCCTATATGCTGCGCCCATACGATACATGAACGGGTGGAGCCCCCCATGAGCGACAAGGAATATACGCCGCCGAAGGTCTGGACCTGGGACAAGGAAAGCGGCGGCCGCTTCGCCGCCATCAACCGGCCGATCGCCGGGCCGACGCACGACAAGGAGCTGCCGGTCGGAAAGCATCCGTTCCAGCTCTATTCGCTCGGCACGCCGAATGGCCAGAAGGTCACGATCATGTTCGAGGAGCTGCTGGCGGCCGGCCACAGCGGCGCGGAATATGACGCGTGGCTGATCAACATCGGCCAGGGCGACCAATTCGGCTCGGGCTTCGTCGCCATCAACCCGAATTCGAAAATCCCCGCGCTGGTCGACCGCAGCGAGAAGACGCCAGTGCGCATCTTCGAATCCGGCGCGATCCTCGTCCATCTCGCGGAAAAATTCGGCGCTTTCCTGCCGAGCGAGCGCGGCGCGCGGGCGGAATGCCTGTCGTGGCTGTTCTGGCAAATGGGCGCGACGCCGTTTCTGGGCGGCGGCTTCGGCCATTTCTACGCCTATGCGCCGGCAAAATACGAATACCCGATCAACCGCTACGCCATGGAAGTGAAGCGACAGCTCGACGTGCTCGACCGGCGGCTGGCGGAGGTCGAGTTCATCGACGGGAACGCCTATTCGATCGCGGACATGGTGATCTGGCCGTGGTACGGCGGCCTCGTGAAGTCGAACCAGTATGGCGCGGCGGAATTTCTGGCCGTGCACGAATACAGGAACGTCATTCGCTGGGCCGATCAGGTCGCGGCGCGACCGGGGGTCAAGCGCGGGCGCATCGTCAATCGCACGCAGGGCGAACTGTCCGCGCAATTGCACGAGCGTCACGACGCCTCGGATTTCGACACCAAGACGCAGGACAAGATCGCGGGGCCGAGCGCGGCAGGCGGCTGAGCCGCACGCGCTCCCTTCAGGCTTCAGCCTTGGGTTTCGCTCTCGTCCGTCGCGCGGCTTTCGCGCGCGCCGGGCGTTTCGTCGGACAGTCTACCTTCGCGACCGGCTCTGCGGGCTTGGGCGGATGCATCGCCTCGAAGGCGCCGCGCGCTTCGGCGAGGCACAGCGCGCCCGAGCCGCCGGCGGCGGGATAAAGCGCGAGACCGAAGACATTGTCTCCATCGCCGATGTCGGGATCGACGCTACGGAGCGCCGCGGTAAAGCGCTTGCCGACGCTGTAGAGGTCGACCTCGTCCGCGATCAGGCTGAGACAGACGACGATCTCGTTCTGCGCAAGCAAGGTGACGTGGTCGCTCTTGCGAATGCAGCCTGCGAGCTTCGCAACGACCCTGGACGCCATCTGATGCGCGGCGGCCACGCCTTCGGCAACGACGATGTCGCCGTAGTTCGGCAGCCGGAGGTAGGCGACGGCAGCCGTGCGCCGCCACTCCCAAGAGGCCTTCGCGGCGATGTCGAGCCTCTGCTCGAGCGCGCGCTCGCCGCCGGCAGCCTGGAACGGGTTATCCGGGAGATTGCGCGGGGCCGGCGAACGCTCGCGCAAGACGGGCGGCGTCGGATCGACGACAAAGGGCGGGTTGCGCGAGCGACGCGAGGCGACGAGGAGGCCCGCGAGCGCGAGCGCCGCGCCGAAAGGAACTCCGATCGCCAGCAAGCCGCCGGGGGCGGCGGCGTTCGCCTCGGCCGTCGCGACACGCTCCTGCGCGACCGCAGGCAGAGCCGCCGGCGCCGGGGGCTGAACGGCGGCCGTGAAAACCGGCCGGAATCGCGAGAGATTGTCGGCGAGGCGACGCACGGGGCCATAGGGCTGGAGATGACGCGCCTCGACCGGGTCCATGCAGTCGACGCGCATCATCAGCGCGGCGACGAGCGCGAACATGTGCAGCGTCGCTGGATAATAGGCGTCGTGTTCGCCTAGCCAGTAGAAGTCGCGCGGCATCGGCTGTCCGGCGACGGCGCAGGCGCGCAGCGCGGCAAGCGCGCGATAGCCGCGGCCGGTCGCTATCTCCTGCGTTTCGCCGGTGCGCAGGTTGGCGATCGGCAGGCCCTTCGCGCGGGGCGGGAACATGGCGGCGAAGCCGGCGAGGCGATCGGCGTTCTCGCGCGGAGAGAAGGCGAGATAGAGCGGAATGCGTACCGCATCGTAACCGCGCACCGCCGGAAAGCGCCGCGCCGGCGCGACCCGGCCATCGCCCAGCCCGGTCCAGTTGCTCAAGCTGTCCGACCGTTGCGCCTGCAGGGCGTCGATGATCGCCAGCCCGCTGTCGACCACGCGCGCCCAGGCCGGGTCGGGCGCAAGCTGATTCAGCCTGGCGAAGGCCGGGAAGATCCAATACGAGAGATTCACGACGGGCCCATCCGGCTGATCGGACGAGGCGAATCCGAAGCGCGCCGGAAGCAGGACCGGACCGGCTCGTGCGGTTTCGACGATCAGCAGGTGGGCGATGTCCTTGGCGATCCTGGCGCCGGCCGTCGCGTAGTCCGCTTCGTTCCAGAGATCTGCCGCCTCGGCGAGAGCCCATGTGACGAGAATATCGCCGTCCGTCGCGTTGTTGTGGTCGGCGATCTCGCGCGCGGTCGGGTCCCAGCGCCAGGCGAGCAGGTTGTCGGACCGCACAGCGAGATTGGCGCGCGTCCAGCTCCAGATGCGGTCGAAAGCCGGACGGTCGCCAGCGGCGACCGCCAGCAACATGCCATAGCCCTGCCCCTCGCTGTGGCTCGCGTTCGTGCCGGTATCGACAACACGACCGCTCGGCCTCAGATAGCGACGCGACCATTCCGCCCACGCCGGCGAACCCGCGAGAACCTCGCCGATGCGAAGGGCCGGTCGCTGTTGCGCTTCCTGCGCGGACGCCGTCGCTACCAGGTCGCCCGCGCCGAATATGACGGCGATGCAGGCAGCGATCCGCCAGGCGCGCGCTGTCC
>JAGRKN010000406.1 GCA_020442275.1 Rhodoblastus sp.
CGAGAATGGATTCGAAATCGAGGCCAGTCGTCTCGATCACCGCTTGCGTGCGCGAGGCGACGTTGAGCTTCCGCAGGATTTCCGAGACATGCGCCTTGACTGTCGTCTCGCCGACATCGAGTTCGTAGGCGATCTGCTTGTTGAGGAGGCCCTGACGGATCATGCCGAGCACACGCAATTGCTGCGGCGTCAGCGTCGCCAGCCGTTCGGCGAAATCCTGCTTCTTCGGCCCGCGGCCCTTCTCGGTGGCCGGCGGCGTGAGCGAAGCGGGGACGAACACCTCGCCGCTCATCACTTGGCGAATGGCGTCTGTCAGCTCCGCCTTCTTGGCCGACTTCGGAATGAAGCCGCTGATGCCGCAATTCATGGCTTCCGTGACGATGCGCGGATCCTCGAGGCCGGAGACGACAACGACGGGAAGACCGGGAAAGCGGGCCCGCACCCGCAGTACGCCCTCGAATCCCTTGACCGAGGGCATCGAGAGATCGATCAGCGCGAGATCGAAACCCGGTCGTCGCTCGATATGCGCCACGGCCTCGTCGATAGACGCGGCCTCGACGACTTCAGCCTTGGGATAGGCCGCGCGCACCGCGCTCTCGAGCGCCTCGCGAAAAAGAGGATGATCGTCGACGACGAGGAAACGGTCCATCGGGCGCTCCGCGTCGGACCAAGTGACACGCAAGTCGCAGGCGACTAAGGAGCCGGCCTCGTCTTTGCGTTCGATGAGATACCCCGGCGCACAGGCGCCGGGGTTCTCGCTTGCAGAATGCGTTACGCTGCGGCGACCGCGCGCTTGGCCATCACGCCGATGAGATGGGCGCGATATTCGGCCGAGCCGTGGATGTCGCCGTTGAGGCCCGCAGCCGACGCCTTGAGACCGTCGAGCGCGCCCGCCGCAAAATTGCTCTTGAGAGCGGCCTCGGCCTCGGCCCAGCGGAAGACGCCGTCCGAGCCTGCGCCTGTGACCGCCACACGCACGTCGCCACCACGCTTGGCGACCGCGACGCCGACCAGCGCATAGAGCGAGGCCGGGTTGCGGAACTTCGCATAGGCGAATTTGTCGGCGTGCGGGAACTCGATCGCCGTGATCAGTTCATTCTCTTCCAGCGCCGTCGTGAACAGGCCCTGAAAGAAATCGTCGGCGGCGATGCGACGCTTGTTGGTGACGATGGTCGCGCCCAGCGCCAGACAGCCCGCAGGATAATCCGCGACGGGGTCGTTATTGGCGACCGAACCGCCGATCGTGCCGCGATGGCGCACCTGCGGATCGCCGATGCCGCCGGCAAGCGCCGCAAGGCCGGGAATGGCTTTCTTGACGACGTCGGAGCCGGCGACTTCCGCATGGCGGCTCATCGCCTTGATGGTCAGGACCGAACCATTGTCGGAAATGCCCTTGAGTTCAGCGACCTTGTTGAGATCGACGAGATGGCCGGGCATGGCAAGCCGCTGCTTCATCGTGGGGATGAGCGTGTGGCCGCCGGCGAGGAACTTTCCCTCGCCGACCGAGCCGACGGCGTCCGCGACGCTGGTCGCGGCATGATGAGTGAATGCATACATGGGCGTTCCTCCTATTCCGCGGCCAGCTTATGGGGCGAGGACTGGGCGGCTTTCCAGACCTTCTCCGGCGTCGCGGGCATGCTGATATTTTCGTGTCCGAGAGCATTGGTGATCGCATTGATCACCGCCGGCGGCGAGGCGATCGCGCCGGCTTCGCCGCAGCCCTTGATGCCCAGAGGGTTCGAGGGGCAGGCGGTGACGGTCATGCCGACGTTGTACGACGGCAGATCCTGCGCGCGCGGCATGGTGTAGTCCATGTAGCTCGCGGTGATCAGCTGCCCCTCGGCGTCGTAGACCGCGCCTTCGAGCAGCGCCTGGCCGACGCCCTGCGCAATGCCGCCGTGCACCTGGCCTTCGACGATCAGCGGGTTGATGACGTTGCCGAAGTCGTCGACCGCGGTCCAACGGTCGATGGTCACGACGCCCGTCGCCGGGTCGATCTCCAGCTCGCAGATGTGCACGCCCGCCGGGAAGGTGAAGTTGGTCGGATCCCAGAAGGCGCTTTCCTTCAGGCCCGGCTCGAGCTCCTGCCCGTTGAACTTGTGGGCGATGTAGGCCTGCAGGGCGATCGAGCCGAAGTCGGCCGCCTTGTCGGTGCCCTTGACGGTGAACTTGCCGTCCTTGAACTCGATATCGCCTTCCGACGCTTCGAGAACGTGGGCGGCGACCTTCTTCGCCTTGGCCTCGATCTTGTCGAGCGCCTTGGAAATGGCGGCCATGCCGACCGCGCCGGAGCGCGAGCCGTACGTGCCCATGCCCATCTGCACCTTGTCCGTGTCGCCATGCACGATCGAGACATTGTCGATCGGAATGCCGAGACGCGAGGACACGAGCTGCGCGAACGTCGTCTCGTGGCCCTGTCCGTGCGAATGAGAGCCCGTCAGGATCTCGACCGTGCCGATCGGATTGACGCGCACTTCGGCGGATTCCCAGAGGCCGACCCCGGCGCCGAGCGAGCCGACCGCGGCCGACGGCGCGATGCCGCAGGCTTCGATATAGGCGGAGTAGCCGAGGCCACGCAGCTTGCCCTTCGACGCGCTGGCCGCCTTGCGGGCCGCGAAGCCCGCTGTGTCGTGCATCTGCTGCGCCTTGGTGAGCGAGGCGTCGTAGTCGCCGACGTCATAGGCCATGATGACCGGCGTCTGATGCGGGAACTGCGTCACAAAGTTCATGCGGCGGAAGTCGGCGGGATCCTTGCCGAGTTCGCGCGCGGCGACCTCGATCAGGCGCTCGACGACATAAGTCGCCTCCGGACGGCCGGCGCCGCGATAGGCGTCGACAGGCGCGGTGTTGGTGTAGACCGCCTCCACCTCGGCGTAGATCGCCGGGATGTTGTACTGGCCCGACAGCAGCGGCGCGTAGAGGTAGGTCGGCACGGACGACGCGAAGGTCGAGAGATACGCGCCCATGTTGGCCTTGGTCGAGACTCGCAACGCGGTGATCTTGCCGTTCTCGTCCATCGCCATTTCGGCATGGGTGACGTGATCGCGACCATGCGCGTCCGACAGGAAGGATTCGGTGCGATCGGCCGTCCACTTCACTGGACGATTCACTTTTCGCGCCGCCCACACGCACACCGTTTCCTCGGCGTAGATGAAGATCTTCGAGCCGAAGCCGCCGCCGACGTCCGGCGCGATCACGCGGAACTTGTGTTCCGGCGCAAGCCCGATGAAGGCCGAGAGAACGAGACGCGCGACATGCGGGTTCTGGCTCGTCGTGTAGAGCGTAAGCCCGTCCGTGCCCATGTCGTATTCGCCGACCGCCGCGCGCGGCTCCATCGCGTTCGGAACCAGACGGTTGTTGACGATGTCGAGCTTGGTGACGTGCTTGGCCTTGGCGAAGGCCGCATCCGTGCCCGCCTTGTCGCCGAGCTCCCAGTCGAAGAACTGGTTGTCGGGCGCCTCGTCGTGCACGGCGACAGCGCCGGCCTTGCGGGCGGCGGCCATGTCGGCGACGGCCGGCAGGACCTCGTAGTCGACGTTGATCATCTCGGCCGCGTCGCGCGCCTGGGCGAGCGTGTCGGCGATGACGACGGCGACGTGATCGCCGACATAGCGCACCTTGCCCTGCGCGAGCGCGGGATGCGCGCCGGCGCGCATCGGCGAGCCGTCCTTGTTGAAGATCGCCCAGCCGCAGATCAGGCCGCCGACCTTGTCGGCCGCGATGTCGTCGCCGGTGAAGATCGCGACGACGCCCGGCGCCGC
>JAGRKN010000113.1:0-6682 GCA_020442275.1 Rhodoblastus sp.
GCATGCCGAAGCAGATGCCGAAATACGGCACCTTGCGTTCTCGCGCGAAACGGGCGGCCAGAATCTTGCCCTCGGAGCCGCGCTGGCCGAAGCCGCCCGGCACGAGAATGCCGTGGACGTGCTCGAGATAGGGGGCGGCGTCCTTACCCTCGAAGATCTCGCTCTCGATCCAGTCGAGATTGACGCGCACCCGGTTGGCCATGCCGCCATGCGCCAGCGCCTCGATGAGGGACTTATAAGCGTCCTTCATGCCGGTGTACTTGCCAACGATGGCGATGGTGACCTCGCCTTCGGGATTGTGGATGCGCTCGGATACCGCGTTCCAGCGGCTCATGTCCGGGCGCGGCGCCGGCTCGATGCCGAAGGCGTGCAGCACCTCGCGGTCGAGGCCCGCCGCGTGATAGGCGGCCGGCACGTCGTAGATGTTGGAGGCGTCGCGCGCCTCCACCACGGCGCTCTCGCGCACGTTGCAGAACAGGCCGAGCTTGCGGCGCTCCTCCGGCGGGATCGGGCGGTCGGTGCGGCACAAGAGAATATCCGGCTGGATGCCGATCGAGCGCAATTCCTTCACCGAATGCTGCGTCGGCTTGGTCTTGAGCTCGCCCGCGCTGCCGATGAAGGGCAGCAGCGTCAGGTGGATGTAACACGAGTGTCCGCGCGGCAGATCGTTGCCGAGCTGACGGATCGCCTCGAAGAAGGGCAGGCCCTCGATATCGCCCACCGTGCCGCCGATCTCGATGAGGACGAAATCCACGCCCTCGTTGCCCGACAGCGCGAACTCCTTGATGGCGTTGGTGACGTGCGGGATGACCTGGATGGTCGCGCCGAGATAGTCGCCGCGCCGCTCCTTCGCGATGATGTCCTGGTAGATGCGGCCGGTGGTGATGTTGTCCTGCTTGTTGGCGGGACGGCCGGTGAAGCGCTCGTAATGGCCGAGGTCGAGGTCGGTCTCGGCGCCGTCGTCGGTCACGAAGACCTCGCCGTGCTGATACGGGCTCATCGTGCCGGGATCGACGTTGAGATAAGGGTCGAGCTTGCGCAGCCGCACGGTATAGCCGCGCGCCTGCAGAAGGGCGCCGAGCGCCGCCGAAGCCAGACCTTTGCCGAGCGAGGAAACCACGCCGCCGGTGATGAAAATGTACCGCGCCATGGGATTTGAGCCGTACCTGTTTTGGATCGATTCGGGGAGCGCCGAATTGCGCTGCCCACAGTTGCGTTTTGCGCGCCTCAAAAGAGAAGGGCCGGTCGCCCGGCCCTGCCCTTCGATCGCGACTGCTTACTGCGACTTCGGCACCTGCGGGCCGGTCGGAGCCGGCGGGATGGCGGGCGCAGCCGGCTTCTGGTCCTGCATCTTCTGGAGGTTTTCGAGCAGGCCGCCCTTGCCGTCCGGCAGCGGCGGCGGGGCGTTGGTCCCGGCTGGCGCCGTCGGGGCGGAGGCGCCGCCCTCGAAGATCGACTTCTGCTTGTGGTTCATGCTGGCGATCACGGTCAGCGCGATCGATGTCAGGAAGAAGATGGTCGCGAGGACAGCGGTCGCGCGGGTCAGCGCATTCGCCTGACCGCGCCCGGTGAAGAAGCCGCCGCCGCCACCGCCGCCGCCGATGCCCAGCGCGCCGCCTTCCGAGCGCTGAAGCAGCACGACGACGACAAGCGCTGCGACCACCATGAGGTGGATGACGATGAGAACGGTCTGCATGATTGTTCCGAATTCGTGTCGGCCTCGGGCCGATATGGGCGGCCTTCTAGCCTATGCAAGGCGGGAAGGCCAGCGCGCGCGGGCCCTCTACTTGTACACCCCCGCGATCCCCATGAAATCCTTGGCCTTCAAGCTCGCGCCGCCGACCAGCGCGCCGTCGACGTTCTTCACGCCCATCAGCTCCGCCGCGTTCTCAGGCTTCACCGAGCCGCCGTAGAGGATGCGGATGTCGACGCCCTTGCGGCCGTAGGTCTTTTCGAGCTTGGCGCGGATATGGGCGTGCATTTCGGCGACGTCGGCCGCCGTGGGCGTCAGGCCCGTGCCGATCGCCCAGACCGGCTCGTAGGCGACGACGAGGTTGGTCGCCGGGAAATCGGGGTCGAGCGAGCCCTCGATCTGGCCGCTCACCACATCCAGCGCCTTGCCGCCGACGCGCTCGTCCTTGGTCTCGCCGACGCAGACGATGGCGGTCAGCCCCGCCTTGATGGCGGCCGCCGCCTTGGCGCGGACGATGGCGTCGGTCTCGCCGTGGTCGGCGCGGCGCTCGGAATGGCCTGTTATGACATAGGTCGCGCCGGAATCCTTCAGCATTTGCGCCGAAATGTCGCCGGTATGGGCGCCCGAGACCTTGGCGTGGCAGTCCTGCGCGCCGATGGCGAGGGGTGAGCCTTCAGCAGCAGCAGCCACGGCCGCGACAAGGGTGAAGGGCGGACACAAAGCGGCTTCAGCGCGCCCTGCCCCGCCAGCCTTCACGGCGTCGCGGATGGCTTCCAGCTCGCCGAGCGAGGCCTTCAGGCCGTTCATCTTCCAGTTTCCAGCAACGAGCGGGCGTGGCGCGGCCATGTGTTTTCTCCCGGATTGGCGTTTCGATCTTCTGGAAGGAGGCGATAGCGAAGCCGCGCGCGGCTGGCAATGCGACCTTCCGCGCCGCTGTCGTCTCGCCTTGCTCCCCGGCGCCCTCGCCTATATGGTCCGCGCCGAATTTCTGGCGGATTCCGCCGCTTCTTTCATGATCAGAAGAGCGCCGGTCGATCCGGGCGTTTTTGGAGGATTCACGTTGCTCGACGGCCTGCGCACGGCGTCCAAAAGCTGGTTCGGCAAGGCGATTATGACGCTCGTTTTCGGCGTCATCATCGTGTCCTTCGCGATCTGGGGAATCGGCGACATTTTCCGCGGCTTCGGTCAGGGCAAGCTCGGCACTGTCGGCTCCACCGAAATTTCGTCGGAAGCCTATCGCTACGCCTACCAGACCGAATTGCAGCGCCTGCAGCAGCGCGCGCGGCGGGTTGTCACGAACGAGGAGGCACGGCAGGCCGGCGTCGACCGGCAGGTGCTCGGCCGGCTCGTGACGGAGGCCGCGCTCGACCAGAAGACGAAGAGCCTCGGGCTCGCCATGTCGGACGAACAGCTCGCCAAGTCCGTGCAGGACGATCCCGGCTTCAAGGATCCGGTGACGGGCGCCTTCGACCGCGCGCGCTTCGACGCCGTGCTGCGCGACAATGGCCTGAACGAACGCACTTTCGTGCGCGAACAGAAGGCCACCTATCTGCGCCAGGAGATCGGGCAGGCGCTGGCCGGCGCGCTCGAAACTCCGAAAGTCATGACCGCCGCCGTCGACCGCTACCGCAACCAGGCGCGCAGCGTCGACTATGTGCTGCTGACCCCTTCGACGGCCGGCGAGGCGGCGCAGCCCTCCGACGAGGAGCTGAAGAAATTCTACGAGGAGCGGAAGACGCAGTTCGTCGCCCCGCAATATCGCAGGATCGTGACACTGGCGGTGACGCCGACAACCGCCGCCAAGCCCGCCGACGTCTCCGACGCCGATGCGCAGAAGGTCTATGACGCGACCAAGGAAACGCGCTTCGGCACGCCGGAGAAACGCGACATCCAGCAGATCGTGTTTCCGAACGAGGTCGAGGCGGAGGCCGCTTCGACCAAGATCAAGGGCGGCGCGAGCTTCGACAGCGTGGCGGCCGAGCGCAAGCTGACCTCCAAGGACATCGACCTCGGCTCGCTGACGCGCGCGCAGGTGCAGGACCCGGCCGTCGCCGACGCGGCCTTCGCGCTGAAGACCGGCGAGGTCAGCGCGCCCATCAAGGGCAAGTTCGGCGTCGCGCTCGTGCGCGTCGCCAAGACCACGCCCGCCGTCGTGCGGCCCTTCGCCGACGTCGCGCAGGAGATCAAGACCGAGATCGCGCGCGACCGCGCCAAGAAGAGCGTGCAGATCCTGCACGACAAGATCGAGGACCAGCGCGCGGCCGGCAAGCCGCTGTCGGAAGCCGCCAAGGCGGCCGGTCTGGAAGCCCGCACGATCGACGCGATCGACGAGCGGGGCCTCGCGCCCAACGGCATCCCCGTGCCCGATCTCGTGTCGCCGGCCGATCTCGTTCGCGCGGTTTTCGCCTCCGATATCGGCGTCGACAACGAGACGATCTCGACCAAGGACAATGGCTACATCTGGTTCGAGGTGCAGAAGGTCGATCCTTCGCGCCAACTCTCCTTCGACGAGGTGAAGGACCGCGTGTCCGCCGCATGGCGCGCGGACGCCACCGCCAAGAAATTGTCCGACAAGGCGGCGGAGATGGTGAAGAAGCTGAAGGACGGCGCGCAGCTCTCAAAGATCGCCGCCGACGAGAAGCTGGAGCTGAAACACAATTCGAACGTGCGCCGCACGGGCGCGGACGGCTTCGAGCCACAGGCGATCGTCGCCGTGTTCAACCAGCCGGACCACGGCGTGGGAACGGCGACCGCGCCGGGCGGACGCATGGTGTTCCAGATCCTCGAAACCGCGACGCCGGAGTTCAATCCGGATTCGGACGCCAATCGCGAGATGGCCAAGCAGATGAAGGCGCTGATCGCCGACGATCTGCTGACCGAATATGTGCAGCGCCTGCAGAAGGATTATGGCGTGCGTATCAACGAAGCCGCCGTGCGCGCGGCGACAGGCGGCGCCGACCAGTGAGCATCGAGACATCCTTCGAGGATTTTTCGCGCGCCTACGAGGCGGGCGAGGCGCAGCTCGTCGCGACGCGCCTCGTCGCCGATCTCGAGACTCCCGTCTCGGCCTTCCTGAAATTGTCGGCGGGCCGCAACGGCAATGTCTTCCTGCTCGAATCCGTCGAGGGCGGCGCCGCGCGCGGCCGCTATTCGATGATCGGGCTCGATCCCGACATCATTTTTCGCGCGAGCGCTGGAAAAGCAGAGATCAATCGCCGCGCGTCGAGCGATGCGCAGGCGTTCGAGCCCTGCCCCGAGAAGCCGCTGATCGCTTTGCGCAAGCTGATCGCCGAATCCGCCGTGCCGCAGCCCGAAGGCATGCCGCCGATGGCGGCGGGCGTGTTCGGCTATCTCGGCTACGACATGGTGCGCGAAATGGAACGGCTGGCGCCGGCCAAGCCCGATCCGATCGGCACGCCCGACGCCGTGATGATCCGCCCGACCGTAATGGCCGTGTTCGACAGCGTGCGCGACGAGATTTCCATCGTGACGCCGGTGCGCGCGGTTCAAGGCGTTTCCGCGCGAGCCGCCTATGATCGCGCGCTGGAGCGAATTGACGCCATCGTCGCGCGGCTCGAAGGCCCACTGCTGCACGACGAGAGCGCCGATCCGCATCTGCTGGCCGAAAAGCCGGTCTCCAACACGCCGGAATCGCGTTTCCTGGAAATGGTCGAGAAGGCGAAGGAATACATCCGCGCCGGCGACATTTTCCAGGTCGTGCTGTCGCAGCGATTCACCGCGCCCTTCACGCTGCCGGCCTTCGCGCTCTATCGCGCGCTGCGCCGCGTCAACCCGGCGCCCTTCCTCTGCTATCTCGATTTCGGCGGCTTCCAGATCGTCTGTTCGAGCCCGGAAATCCTGGTGCGCGTGCGTAGCGGAGAAGTGACGATCAGGCCGATCGCCGGCACGCGCTGGCGTGGCAAGACGCCGGCCGAGGACGATGCGCTCGCCGCCGATCTGCTCGCGGACGAGAAGGAACGCGCCGAGCATCTGATGCTGCTCGACCTCGGTCGCAACGACGTCGGTCGCGTCGCCAGGATCGGCACGGTCGAAGTCACCGACCAGTTCTCGATCGAGCGCTACAGCCACGTCATGCACATCGTGTCGAACGTGATCGGCAAACTCGACCCGAAACATGACGCCATCGACGCGTTGTCGGCCGGCTTTCCGGCCGGCACGGTGTCGGGCGCGCCAAAAGTGCGGGCGATGGAGATCATCGACGAACTGGAGGTCGACAAGCGCGGCATCTATGCCGGCTGCATCGGCTACTTCTCGTCGACCGGCGACATGGACACCTGCATCGTGCTGCGCACGTCGATCGTGAAGGACGGCAAGATGCATGCTCAGGCCGGCGCTGGGATCGTCTACGATTCGGAACCCGCCTACGAGCACCGCGAATGCGTGAACAAGTCGATGGCGCTGTTTCGCGCGGCCGAGGAAGCGGTGCGGTTCGCGACGAAGGCGAAGCGCGGGCAGTAGCGTCTCGTAACCGTCATGCCCGGTCTTGTGCCGGGCATCCACGCCGGCCAGCTGCGCCAAACCGACATCGATCGCTGCAAGTCGCTCCGCGTGGATGGCCGGGACAAGCCCGGCCATGACGGCTCCAGGCTGACGCTGTTCAGAACCCGCCGCTCGACAGCCGCAGAATCCTGCACCCCTCCCCCGCCTTCGCGGCCGGCGCGTGCGGAGGCCGGATCAGCAGCGCCTGCGAGCGCGAGAACACCGACAGCAACGAGGAATCCTGCAGCGCGTGCGGCGTTGCGACCACGCGCCCCTCCGCATCGGTCGAAAGAGTAGCGCGCAAGAAATCCTGGCGCTGATCGTTGGCCTTCATGTCGGCGCCGAGAATCGCGGGCTGTGTGTGATCGGCGCCGGCGTTCAAATCTCCGCAGAGTTTACGCACGAGCGGGATCAGGAAAATCAAGGTGCAGACGATGGAGGAGACGGGATTGCCCGGCAGGCCTATGATGTGCATGTCGCCGAGACGCC
>JAGRKN010000113.1:6757-8724 GCA_020442275.1 Rhodoblastus sp.
AGCGCGGATTGCACGAGATCGTGATCGCCGACCGAGGCGCCGCCGAGCGTGACGAGAATGTCGGCATTCAGTTCGCGCGCTTTCGCGATGGCGCGTTCGAGCGCGGAAAATTCGTCGCCGGCGATGCCGAGATCGATGGCCTCCCCGCCGGCGCCCTCGACGTAGGCCGCGACCGCGAAGGGATTGGAGCAGACGATCTGATCCGGTCCGGGCGTCTGGCCGGGCGCGACCAGTTCATCGCCTGTCGCCAGAATCGCGACGCGTGGTTTTCGCGCGACGGGAACGGTTGCGTGATTCATCGCGGCGGCGAGCGCGAGTTCGGCGGGGCCGAGCCGCGCGCCGGCCCTCAGGCCCACTTCCCCTTCGCGGAAATCGACGCCGGCAATGCGAATGTGCTGGCCTGCGCGCAAGCTCTCGCGCGCGCCGATCATAGCGCCCTCGACGATCGCGTCTTCCTGGATCAGCACCGTATCGACGCCGGCGGGCACGGGCGCGCCGGTGAAGATGCGGATGCATTCGCCGGCCTTCACTTCGCCGGCAAAGCCCCTGCCTGCCGCGCTTTCGCCCGACAGCAGCACGCGCTTTTCAGGCGTCGCCAAATCAGCAGCGCGCAGTCCGTAGCCGTCCATCGCCGAGACGTCGAAGGGCGGCTGCGTGCGGGTGGAGACGAGATCGTTCGCGAGCGTGCGGCCGAAGGCTGCGTTCAACGGGAGGGATTCGATATCGGCGATGGGCGAAGCGGCTGCGAGGATTTTCGCGAGGGCTTCGGCCACTGGGAGGAGGTTCTTGGGGGCCATAAGAGTCTCCGCGTCATTGCGAGGAGCGTAGCGACGAAGCAATCCAGAGCCGTGTCGCGGCTCTGGATTGCTTCGCTACGCTCGCAATGACGGCTCGTGTCTTGTCATTCCCGTCGCCAGTCGCCGGACTTGCCGCCGCGCTTTTCCATCAGCGTCACGCCTTCGATGCGCATGCCACGATCGGCGGCCTTCAGCATGTCGTAGATGGTGAGGCAGGCGACGGAGACCGCCGTCAGCGCTTCCATTTCCACGCCGGTCTGGCCCGTGGTCTTGGCGGTCGCGGTCACGCGCACACCCGGCAGCGTGTCGTCCGCCTCCAGATCGACCGTCACTTTGGTCAGCGCGATCGGGTGGCAGAGCGGGATCAGTTCGCTCGTCTTCTTCGCCGCCATGACGCCAGCGATGCGCGCGGCGCCGAGAACGTCGCCCTTCTTGGCGTTGCCGGACATGCACAGCGTCAGCGTGTCGCGCTCCATCACGACATGGCCTTGCGCCACCGCGATGCGATCGGTCGAGGCCTTGTCGGAAACATCGACCATCCGCGCCTCGCCGGCGTCGGACAGATGCGTCAGCCTGCTCACGAAGCGCTGGCCTTGGCGGTTTCGCCGACCAGCAGATCGCGGGTCGCCTGCGCGACGTCCTTCTTGCGCATCAGCGTTTCGCCGACCAAGAAAGTCGCTACGCCCGCGCGCTCCAGCCGCACGCAATCGGCATGCGTCTCGATGCCGCTTTCGGCGACGACGATCTTGTCCTTTGGGACCTTCGGCGCCAGTCGCTCGGTGGTCGCGAGATCGACCTTGAACGTGTGCAGGTCGCGGTTGTTGATGCCGATGAGCTTTGCTTCGAGCTGCAGCGCGCGCTTCAGCTCTTCCTCGTCGTGCACTTCCACCAGCACATCCATGCGCAGGTCGTGCGCCGCCGCGTTCAGGGCCTTGGCGGCCGTATCGTCGACGCAGGCCATGATGATGAGGATGCAGTCGGCGCCGTTCGCGCGGGCTTCGTAGACCTGGTAGGGGTCGAGCATGAAATCCTTGCGCAACGCCGGCATGACGGCCGCCTTGCGCGCGAGTTCGAGATTGACGAGCGAGCCCTGGAACGAGGGCGCGTCGGTCAGCACCGACAGGCAGGTCGCGCCACCCTCCTCGTAGGCCTTGGCGAGCTTCGAGGGAT
>JAGRKN010000113.1:8779-10485 GCA_020442275.1 Rhodoblastus sp.
CGGCGATCAGCGCGATGCGGCCCTGCGAATGTTGCCGCTCGATCGCACGCAAGAAACCGCGCGTCGGGTCGTGCTCGCGCGCCTGACGCTCCAGCGTCTTGAAGGGCATCCGCACCTTGGCCTCTGCGATCTCGCGCCGCTTGTAGGCTTCGATCTTGCGCAGGATGTCCGGCATATCAATGACTCCCGTCGGCGTTGGAGACGGCGACGAGCCGCGCGAGCGCGGCGCGCGCCCTGCCCTCGTCGATCGATCGCGCGGCCAGCGCCGCGCCCTCCTTCAGATTGGCGGCCTTGCCGGCGACGATCAGCGCGGCGGCGGAATTCAGGATCGCGATGTCGCGATATGGGCCGTGCGCGCCGTCGAGGACAGCGGTCAGAGCGGCGGCGTTGTGCGAGGGATCGCCGCCCTTGAGATCGGCGAGCGTGGCGCGCTTCAGGCCGGCGTCCTCGGGCGTGATATCGAAGGCGTGGATGTTCCCGTCCTTCAGTTCGACGACATGCGTCACACCAGTCGTCGTCATCTCGTCGAGACCGTCGGAGCCGTGCACCAGCCAGACGCGCTCGGAGCCGAGAGTCCGCAGGGTCTCCGCCATCGACACCAGCCATTCGCGCGAAAAGACGCCGAGCAGTTGGCGCTTCACGCCCGCGGGATTGGAGAGCGGCCCGAGGATGTTGAAGATCGTGCGGGTGCCCAATTCCACGCGCGTCGCGCCGACGTGGCGCATCGCGGCGTGATGCGTCTGCGCCATCATGAAGCCGACATGGGCTTCGCGCACGCAGGCGGCGACAGCGTCGGCCGAAATGCCGATCTTGACGCCGAGCGCGGTCAGAACGTCGCTCGCGCCCGACCGTGACGACGCTGCGCGATTGCCGTGCTTGGCGACCGGCACGCCGCAGCCGGCGACAATCAGCGCCGAGACGGTCGAGACATTGTAGGAGCCGTGGCCGTCGCCGCCCGTGCCGACGATATCGATCGCGCCTTCGGGCGCATTTACGCGCAACATTTTCGCACGCATCGCCGTGACGGCGCCGGTGATCTCCTCGACGGTTTCCCCGCGGACGCGAAGCGCCATCAGGAAGGCGCCCATCTGCGAAGGCGTGACCTCGCCCGACAGCATATTGTCGAAAGCGCCGCGCGCCTCGTCGGCGCTCAGACGCGCGCCCGTCGCTACCTTGGCCAGATAGGGTTTAAAGGCGTCCATCGCTCAGGCGGCCTTGCGTTGGGTTTCGTTCCAGCGGCTCGCCAGATCGAGGAAATTGCGGAGGATGGTCTTGCCGTACTCGGAGGCGATGCTCTCGGGGTGGAACTGCACGCCATGCGAGGGCCGGGTGCGATGCGACAGGCCCATGATCAGGCCGTCGGCCGTCTCGGCGGTAATCATGAGTTCGGCCGGCAGCGTCTTGCGATCCACGACCAGCGAGTGATAGCGCGTGGCCTTGAAGGCGCCGTTGATGCCGTGGAACACGGTCTGGCCGGAGTGCAGGATCTGGTCGATCTTGCCGTGGATCGGCAGCGGCGCGCGAATGACGTCGCCGCCGAAAGCCTCGCCCATCGACTGGTGGCCGAGGCACACGCCGAACATCGGGATGGTCGGGCTCGCGGCATGGATCAGGTCGAGGCAAATGCCCGCCTCGCGCGGCGTGCACGGGCCCGGCGACAGCACGATGGCGTCGGGCGCGTCGGCCATGATGTCGGCGACCGAGCG
>JAGRKN010000113.1:10636-17550 GCA_020442275.1 Rhodoblastus sp.
CGCGGGGAAGTCAACGCGACGCGCCCGATGGCGCAGGCTGGGCAGGAAAGTGGCTGAAGGCTGGGAAATCCGATTGTTTTCCGCGCTGGCGATTTTCGCGGCCGTCGCGCTATGGGAGGCGCTGGCGCCGCGCCGGCGCCTCACATTCGGGCGCCTTAAGCGCTGGCCGTCCAACCTCGGTGTTTTCGTCGTCGATGCGTTCGTCGTGCGCGTCCTGTTTCCGGTGGCGCTGGCGGGCGTCGCGCTGTTCGCGCAACAGCGCGGCTGGGGTCTGTTCAACGCGCTCGGCGCGCCGTCATGGCTCGCCGGCCTCGTCTCCCTGCTCGTGCTCGATTTCGCCATCTGGGCGCAACATGTCGCCTTCCACCGCATTCCCGTGCTGTGGCGGCTGCACCGCATGCACCATGCCGACCTCGACTATGACGTCACGACCGCGCTGCGTTTCCATCCGCTGGAGATCGCGATCTCCTTCGCCCTGAAAATCGCGGCCGTCGTCGCGCTCGGCGCGCCGGCCTGGGCGGCGCTCGCCTTCGAGATCCTGCTCAACGGGCTCGCCATGTTCAACCACGCCAATGCCAGCGTGCCGGGCGCGTTGGAGCCATTCGTGCGCGCGATCGTCGTGACGCCGGACATGCACCGCGTCCATCATTCGATTGTGCCGGCGGAAACGAATTCGAATTTCGGTTTCAATCTATCGGTGTGGGACAGGCTGTTTCGCGTCTATCGCGCCGCGCCGACCGGCGGGCAGGAGGGCATGACCATCGGCCTGCCGATCCTGCGGGACGAGCGGGAATTGCGGTTGGACCGGATGCTGACGCAGCCGTTCCGGGAGGGGTGAGCAACAATCTGCTCCCTCCCCCCCTTGTGGGGGAGGGTTGGGGTGGGGGGTCGCGGAATCTTGCGAGATTGGCTGGGTTGCCATTACGCAAACGTCGCAACATTGCGCGACCCCCTCCCCTTCCCCTCCCCACAGGGGGGAGGGGTTCAGGCCCGGGATTGCCCCCTACCCGATCCCCAGCGCCGCCTTGGTCTGCTTCAGCATTTCCTGATGCGGCGAATATTGCCGGCCGCCGATCACGCCGCCGTCCACCACGATATCCGTGGCGTTGATGAAGCTCGCGCGATCGGAGGCGAGGAACAGCACGCATTGCGTGATGTCTTCCGGCAAGCCGGCGCGCGGGATCGGCTGCGCCTTGGCGAAGCCGGCCTTCATGCCCTCCGCAATCTGGTCGGCCTTGGCCGCATCCATGCCGAGAGCCTTGGCGAGAATGCCGGTCGCGATCGCGCCGGGCGAGACGGAATTCACGCGCACATTGCTCTCGCCCAGCTCCATGCCGACGCAGGTGGTGAGGTGTTTTACCGCCGCCTTGGCCGCGCCGTAGATCATCGAGGACGAGTAGCCCGCCAGATGCGCGGCGATGGACGCATTGTTGACGATCGCGCCCGAACGCTGCGCCACCATGACGGGGGCCACATGCTTCATGCCCAGCATGACCGAGCGCACCAGCAGCGCCATGGCGTCATCAAAGCCATCGACGGGAATGCCCGCGATGCCGCCAGTCGGGGCGGGGCCGCCGGCATTGTTGAACAGGCAGTCGACGCGGCCGAATCTCGCCTTGGTCTCGCCGACGACGCGGACCCAGTCGGCCTCGCTGGTGGCGTCCGCCTGCATGAAGACCGCCTTGCCGCCGAGCGGGCCCGCCACGGCCGCTCCTTCCGCCGCGCGGCGGCCGGTGAAGACGACCTGCGCGCCTTCCTCCACGAACAATTCCACCGTGCGCGCGCCGATGCCGCTCGTGCCGCCCGTGATGATCGCAACCTTGCCGTCCACCAGACCCATCTGTTCCTCCCGGATTTTTCGGCGCGCAGGTTCCGTGAGGCGGCTGGCGAGGTCAACTGGCGGAAATTGCCGCCGTCTCCTTAATCCGCGGGCAACTTTCGCCGGCTAACATGCGAGCTCCCCACGCGTCGCAGGGCTCGCCGCCATGAGCAGACTCAAGATCAATCCCAATTCCCCGCCCGTCATGTCCGACAACGAGGACGAGTGGCTCGACCGCGATCGCGCCGCCCTCGGCATTCTCGAGGAGCAGGCGGCCCCGCTCGTCGCCGATCGCGAGGGCCTGACCCCGCTCGGGCCGCTGATGGTGACGCCCGATCCGCGCTACCGCCACGGCGAAATCGACATCGTCGAGCAGCGGCTGGCGATCGCCAAGGCCGTGCACGAGGAAACCGTCAAACTCACGAGCCCGACGACCGTGCGCAAGGCGACCGAGCATCCGCTGATCGCCACGCTGATCTCCACCCTGCCCGCGCCCGGCTCCGCCTGGCCGGTGAAAGAGCGCGAGATCTGGTTGAAGGCCGCCGCCTCGATCTTCGACATGGCCTACACGCCCGAAACGCACGAGGACGACGAGGCGCCGGAGGCGTCGTAGGTTCGGAGCACAAAGCTCCACAAGCATCCTCATCCTGAGGAGCCGGCGAAGCCGGCGTCTCGAAGGATGGCTACAGCAAGAATCCAGGCCCTGCCATGCTTCGAGACGGCGCTGTCAGCGCCTCCTCAGCATGAGGATCGTAGAGGCGAACGCGTGCGCTACGGCAGCGAATGCACAATCACCGGCCCGGCCGTCACGCGCGCATCGCCCGCCAGCAGCGGCCCGAGGTTCTTCTCGATCCAGGCGGTCGCGCGGCGGTTGGATTCCTCCGCCCCCTGCACCGTGTTGAACACGCTGATCGCGGTCACCGTGTCGTCGCCGGCATAGACGACGTAATAGCCCAAGAACCCCGGAACGCTGGAGACGATGGACACCGCGCCCTTCTTGATGAGGCGCGCGAGTTCGTCGGCATGTCCGGGTTTGGCCTTGGCCTGTCGGATGGCTGCGTACATATGGCCCTCCCCGTGTGCGCGGGCGGTGGGCCCGCTGGAGGGAGTATAGCCCTGCCGAAACATTTGTACTTGCGGAACACACCGCGAACATATAGCGTTTCGTTCATGCTTTGTTTAAGGGTGCGATTCAGTTTAAGGGCGTACGGGCAGGGCCGCCGAATCGAGAATCGGCGCGCGGAAAAGGAACTGGGCGCATGTTGACCCGCAAGCAGAACGAATTGCTGCGCTTCATCCACGAGCGGCTGAAGGAGACCGGCGTGCCGCCCTCCTTCGATGAGATGAAGGACGCGCTGGACCTGCGCTCCAAGTCGGGCATCCACCGGCTCATCATGGCGCTGGAGGAGCGCGGCTTCATCCGCCGCCTGCCGAACCGCGCCCGCGCGCTGGAGGTCATCAAGCTGCCGGAAGCCTCGACCCCCGGTCCTTCGCGCGCGAGATTCTCGCCCTCCGTCATCGAGGGCAATCTCGGTCGCGTCCGCACGCCCGCGCCTGCCGCGCACGAGGACGACGGCCCCGCGCATGTCTCGATCCCCGTCATGGGCCGGATCGCGGCGGGCACGCCGATCTCCGCGATCCAGAGCCGCAGCCATACCATCCCGATGCCGCCGGACTTTCTGTCGTCCGGCGAGCATTACGCGCTGGAAATCCGCGGCGACTCCATGATCGAGGCCGGCATTTTCGAGGGCGACACGGTCATCGTGAAGAAGCAGGACACGGCCGATTCCGGCGATATCGTCGTCGCGCTGATCGACGACGAGGAAGCGACGCTGAAGCGCCTGCGCAAGCGCGGCGCCTCGATCGCGCTCGAAGCCGCCAATCCCGCCTACGAGACGCGCATTTTCGGGCCCGATCGCGTGAGAATCCAGGGCAAGCTGGTGAGTTTGCTCAGGAAGTATTGAGGGGCGCGCACAGGGTCGCCCTACAGCGTCATGGCCGGGCTTGCCCCGGCCATCCACGTGGACCGATTTGCGCGATCTTCGTCTGGTTTCCGGGCGGCCCGGCGTAGATGCCCGGGACACGCCCGGGCATGACGGCGTAATTCCGCAGGAAAAGGCGACGCGCCAGCCGGGACCGCCGGCCTGAAGGCCGGCGGTCCCGGTTTTCCTTCGGCTCAATCCAGCCGGTCGAGCCCGCTGACCGCTTCCGGCGCTTCAGCAGGCTCCCCGCCATTGCCTAAAGCCTCGGCCGCCGCGCGCACCGGACGGCGTTTTGGGGCGGGCGACCACGGCCTGTCCTCGCCGGCCGCGCGCGCCGTCCGCATGATCGTCGTTTCGCCCGCGAACCGCAGCGTGATCGCGCCGGTCTCCTCGAGCTTGCGCCGGTCGATCACCAGCGGCGCCTTGCAGCCCCAGGGCGCATAGAGCGACGTCACGAGGATTTTCGCACGCTCGCAATCCTCGATCAGAGCGGAATAGTCCGAGACCAGCGCCAGGGCGCCGCCGTCGCTCAGGCGCGCCGTGCAGCCGCGCTTGTCGCAAGCCGCCGTGTGCGAAGCGCGGGGCTCGCGGCCGTCGGCGTCGGCGCGCAGCCATTGCTCGGCGGTGAAGCCCGAGAAGCGCCCGACCGCGACAAGGCGGCCGCTCGCGTCGCGCACGGCGGCGCTTTCGCCGTTGGGCTGGATCGCGACATCCCAGCGCGGACCGTGCGTTGCGCCGAACAGGCCGATGGCGAGGAAGGGCAATGCGGTGAGCCGCAACAGGTTGGTGCGCCAGATCGTCGCCGACAAGACCGCCATCGACAGGAAGGGCAGCGCCCAGGGGGCGAATTCGCGCAGGTGGACGGTCGCCGCCGGCAGGGAGGCCAGCATGCGCGCTGCCGCCAGAATGATGTCGATGCCGAGCCCGAGCCACAGCCAGACGGGACCATCGAGGCCGAGTGGATAGAGCGCGGCGCCGGCGAGGGCGGCAGGTACGGCGAAGAATTCGATGATGGCGAGCGTCAGCGGATTGCCGATCAGCACGTAGGGGGACAATTCGTGGAAATCGGCGGCCATGAAGGAGGCCGTGGCCGAGGTCGCGCAGAGCGTGGCGAACAGAACCGCGCCGAGCCCATGCCAGCGCGCTTCCGACACCCACGCCATCCATTCGCCCGCCCTGCCCGGCCGCACATTGCCGAGCGGCGCGGCGCGCGCGCGCGCCTGCGCGGCGAGCCGCGCCTCCCAGACGGCGACGAGCGCGGCGACGGCTGCGAAGGACAACTGGAAGCTCGCGCCCATCAGCGCCTCGGGCTCGACCAGCACGACGAAGAGGACGGCGAGCGCGAGATTGCGCATGGACACGGATGGCCGGTCGAACACAGCCGCCAGCAGCATGATGACGGTCATGACCAGAGCGCGCTCGGCGCCGACGCGCGAGCCGGTGAAGACGTCGTAGGCGATGGCGCCGAAGATGGCGAGAACGGCCGCCCATTTCTTGATGGGGTAATTCAGCGCCAGCGTCTGCGACATCGCGAGCAGGCGGCGCAGGCCGATGAAGAAGATGCCCGCGACCAGCGTCATCTGCACGCCGGCGATGGTGATGATGTGGAAAATGCCGGCCTCTCGGATCAGCTCCCGGGCTTCTCGGGAGAGATGGTCGCGCTTGCCGGCCACCATGGCGGCGGCGATCGCGCCGACGTCGCCGGGCATTTTTTCCGTCACGCGCTGGACCAACGCGTTGCGGAAGCGGTCGATCATGGCCGACAGGCGCAGCGCCAGCGGCGCCGGATCCGGCGGCTCGAGCCGCTCGATACGACCGAGCGCGTTGCCGACGGCGCCGAGCCGCATGAAATAGGCGTCGCGCGCGAAATCGTAGCCGCCCGGCAGCGCGGCGCGCGCGGGCGGCATCAGGCGGGCCTTGAGCGCGATATGCGCGCCAGCCTCGAATTCGGGCGCGCGGTTGGTGGTGAGTCGCACGCGATACGGCATGGCGGCGCTGTCGAGATTCTGCGCCGAGGTCAGGCGCACGGTGAAGCGCGCGCCCGAGCGGCGCAGGTCGACCTGCTCGACGAAGCCCGTGATCTCCATGGTCATCGGGCGCGCGACGATGGGCGCGGCCACGCGCCACGTACGCACGCCCTGCGCCACGAGCCCGGCCGCTATCGCAGCAAAAACGACGGCGACCGCGAAGACGCCGCGCCGGGCGCGCACCACGAAGGCCACAGCCGACAGCAGGGCGAGCGCCACGCAGGACGCCGCCAGCGAGGGCTCGCGGTCCGCCGTCAGCGACAGGATCGCGCCCGCCCCGGCCGCGACCGGCAGCCAGAGCGAGGGGCGGCGAAAGGCATATTCCTCCTCGATCGCGGCAGCGAATTTTTCGCGCAACGCCTGCAGGCGCGCGACAAGGCCCGCGCGAAAGCCAACACTGGCTTCGCGCTCCTCCTGCGCCTGACCTACGGCGACCTTCGCCACGCCCCCACTCGCAAATCGATTACGTCACAAAACCGTCCGGCCCGCCCCTTTTGGCCCGGACCCGCCCATGTTACAGGGGCGCCCTTCGTCGCGCAGCGACGAATTTCGCCTTTTCCCGAAGAGAGCGCGGCCCGGCCGCGCCCGCCCGCAGGTCCCCCATGTCCACGCCCGTCACGCGCTTTGCCCCCTCGCCCACCGGCTTCCTGCACATCGGCGGCGCGCGCACGGCCCTGTTCAACTGGCTCTACGCGCGCAAGAACGGCGGCAAGATGCTGCTGCGCATCGAGGATACCGACCGCGAGCGCTCGACCGACGCCGCCATCAAGGAAATCATCGACGGCCTGGCCTGGCTCGGGCTGAAGTGGGACGACGACGTCATCTACCAATTTTCCCGCGCATCGCGGCACGCCGAGGTCGCGCAGGAATTGCTGGCGAAGGGCGCGGCCTATCATTGCTACGCGACGCCGGAAGAACTGACCGAAATGCGCGAGACAGCGCGAAAGGAAGGCCGCCCGCCGCGCTACGACGGACGCTGGCGCGAGGCTTCGCCGGAACAGGTCGCCGAGGCGCGGGCGCGCGGCGTCAAACCTGTCGTGCGCCTGAAGGCGCCGCTCTCAGGCGAGACCGTGATCGAGGACGCCG
>JAGRKN010000113.1:17578-19430 GCA_020442275.1 Rhodoblastus sp.
ATCTCGACGATCTCGTGCTGCTGCGTTCCGACGGCACGCCGACGTACATGCTCGCCGTGGTCGTCGACGATCACGACATGGGCGTCACGCAGATCATTCGCGGCGACGACCACCTGACGAATGCCGCACGCCAGTCGCACATCTATCAGGCGATGGGATGGTCGATCCCGGCCTGGGCGCACATTCCGCTGATCCACGGCGCCGACGGCGCGAAACTCTCCAAGCGGCACGGCGCGCTCGGCGTCGACGCCTATCGCGCCATGGGCTACCTGCCGGAGGCGCTGCGCAATTACCTCGTGCGCCTCGGCTGGAGCCAGGGCGACCGCGAATTCTTCTCGACGCAGGACATGATCGAAGCCTTCGATCTCGCGCAGGTGCATCGTTCGCCCGCGCGCTTCGACTTCGTAAAGCTCGAGAACATGAATGGCCATTACATGCGCGCAGCGAACGACGCCGAGCTGACGCAGGCGTTGATCGACACCTTGCCCTACCTGCCGCGCGGGCCTGAGAAACTCGCCGCGCTCGACGACAGGAAGCGTGCGCAATTGCTGGCCGCAATGCCGGGCCTGAAGGAGCGCGCCAAGACGCTGGTGCAGCTCTCCGACAGCGCCGACTATCTGTTCGACCAACGGCCGCTGAAGCTCGAACCGAAAGCCGCCGAACTGATCGCCAAGGGTCGCGCGCATCTGGCGGCGCTGCATCCGCGCCTCGCCGCGCTGACGGAATGGAGCGCGGCCGCAACGGAAGCCGCAGTGCGCGCGCAAGCGGAAGCCACCGGCGCCAAGCTCGGCGATCTCGCGCAGCCCCTGCGCGCGGCGCTGACCGGCAAGACGACCTCGCCCGGCATTTTCGACGTGCTGGAGACGCTCGGGCGCGAGGAAAGCCTCGGCCGGATCGCCGATCAGGCGGGCGGCTGACGCGCCCCGCCCCCGCTGAAAGTCGCAAGCCCGTCGAGCCCGCGCGCGCTTGAACCCACCGGGGGGATGCGCTACCCATAATGCGATGCACAATCGCCGATGACGCGCGGCGCAAGCATGTCGGCTTCGGCGTGTTTTCCTGCGTGCGCGGATGTTCGGCTTCAACACGCAGGAACGAGCCATGACCGATACTACGGGCACGATCACAGTCGGCGACGCGAAATTCGACGCCAAGGTCAAAGCCGGCAGTATCGGGCCGTCCGTGATCGACATCGGCGCGCTCTATGGCAAGACCGGGATGTTCACCTACGACCCCGGCTTCACGTCGACGGCGAGCTGCGAATCCCAGATCACCTATATCGACGGCGACGAAGGGGTTCTCCTGCATCGCGGCTATCCGATCGAGCAGCTCGCGGAGAACGGCGACTTCCTCGAGACCTGCTATCTGCTGCTGTACGGTGAACTGCCGACCGCCGCGCAGAAGGCCGACTTCGACTATCGCGTGACGCGCCACACGATGGTGCACGAGCAGATGGCGCGCTTCTTCCAGGGCTTCCGTCGCGACGCGCATCCGATGGCGGTCATGGTCGGCTCGGTCGGCGCGCTCTCGGCCTTCTATCACGACTCGACCGACATTTCGGACCCGCACCAGCGCATGATCGCCTCCATGCGGATGATCGCGAAGATCCCGACGCTGGCGGCGATGGCGTTCAAATACGTGGCCGGCCAGCCGTTCGTGTATCCGCAGAATTCGCTCGACTACACCTCGAACTTCCTGCGCATGTGCTTCGCCGTGCCCTGCGAGGAGTACAAGGTCAACCCGATCATTTCGCGCGCGCTCGACCGCATCTTCATCCTGCACGCTGATCACGAGCAGAACGCATCGACATCGACGGTGCGTCTGGCGGGTTCTTCCGGCGCCAATCCCTTCGCCT
>JAGRKN010000407.1 GCA_020442275.1 Rhodoblastus sp.
GCAAGAAGGGCTCGGTCTCCGCGCTCCTCGCCACGCTCGGCAAGATGGCGCCCGACGAACGCAAGACCGCCGGCGCCGCCATCAACGCGCTGAAGGACCGGGTGAGCGAGGCGCTTTCCGAGCGCAAGACGGTGCTCAAGGGCGCGGCGCTCGAAGCCCGCCTCGCCGCCGAGACGCTCGACGTCACCCTCCCGGTGCGCGCAGGCGGGCCGGACACCGGCCGCATCCATCCCATCTCCCAGGTGATGGACGAGCTGACCGAAATCTTCGCCGACATGGGCTTTTCGGTCGCCGAGGGTCCGGACATCGAGACCGACGACTACAATTTCACCAAGCTGAACTTTCCCGAGGGCCATCCGGCCCGCGAGATGCACGACACGTTCTTCTTCAACCCGGGCGCCGACGGCAAGCGCAAGCTCCTGCGCACGCACACCAGCCCCGTGCAGGTGCGCACCATGCTGGCGCAGAAACCGCCGATCCGCGTGATCTGCCCGGGCCGCACCTACCGCATCGATTCGGATGCGACGCATACGCCGCAGTTCCACCAGGTCGAGGGCCTCGTCATCGACAAGACGGCGCATATGGGCCACCTGAAGTGGATACTGGAAGAATTCTGCAAGGCTTTCTTCGAGGTGAAGAACGTGAAGATGCGTTTTCGCCCGTCCTTTTTCCCCTTCACCGAGCCGTCGATGGAAGTCGACATCCAGTGCCGGCGCCAGGGCGGCGAAATCCGCTTCGGCGAGGGCGAGGACTGGCTGGAGATTCTGGGCTGCGGCATGGTGCACCCCAACGTGCTGCGCAATTGCGGGCTCGATCCCGAGATCTATCAGGGCTTCGCCTGGGGCATGGGGATCGACCGCATCGCGATGCTGAAATACGGCATGCCGGATTTGCGCCCCTTCTTCGAGGCCGACGCACGGTGGATTTCGCATTACGGGTTCAGGCCGCTCGATTTCCCGACGCTCGCGGGCGGGCTGAGCGCGTAGGAGAGAGACAATGAAATTCACCCTCTCCTGGCTCAAGGACCATATCGACACCGAGGCGTCGCTCGCGGAGATCTGCGAGACGCTGACGCGCATCGGGCTCGAGGTCGAGAATGTGATCGATCCCGCGGCGGCGCTGAAGGATTTCACGATCGGTTACGTGGTCGAGGCGAAGCAGCATCCCAACGCCGATCGCCTGCGGGTCTGCATGGTCGACACCGGATCCGGCGCGCCGGTGCAGGTCGTGTGCGGCGCGCCGAATGCGCGCACCGGCATGAAGAGCGTGTTCTCTCCGCCGGGAACATATATTCCCGGCAAGAAGATCACGCTCGGCAAGGGCGTGATCCGCGGCGTCGAATCGCTGGGCATGCTGTGTTCCGCCGCCGAACTCGAACTGTCGGAAGATCACGACGGCATCATCGAACTTCCGGACGATGCGCCGGTCGGCCAGCGCTATGTCGAATGGGCTGGGATGAGCGATCCCGTCATCGAGATCAACCTCACGCCGAACCGGCCGGACGCCGCCGGCGTCTCGGGCATCGCGCGCGATCTCGCGGCCGCCGGCCTCGGCAAGCTGAAGACGCCGGCCGTCACGCCCGCCAAGGGCGCCTATCCCTGCCCGGTGAACGTCACGCTCGATTTTGCGGGCGACGACCGCAAACTCTGCCCGCAATTTGCGCTTCGCATGGTGCGCGGCGTGAAGAACGGGCAATCGCCGGAATGGATGCAGCGTCGCCTCAAGGCCATCGGACTACGTCCGATCAACGCGCTCGTCGACATCACCAATTACGTGACCTTCGACCGCGCGCGTCCGCTGCATGTGTTCGATGCGAAGAAGGTCGCCGGCAATCTCGTCGTGCGACGTGGGCGTAGCGGAGACGAGGTGCTGGCGCTCGACGGCAAGTCCTATACGCTCGACGCCGCCAACGTCGTCATCGCCGACGATAACGGCGTCGAATCCATTGCCGGCGTGATGGGCGGCGAACATTCGGGCTGCGACGAGAACACCACGGACGTGCTGATCGAGAGCGCGCTCTGGGATCCCTACAACATCGCCAACACGGGTCGGCGCCTCGGCATTTCCACCGATGCGCGCTACCGGTTCGAGCGCGGCGTCGATCCGGCCTTCAATGTGCCCGGCTGCGATCTGGCGACCGAACTGGTGATTCAGTTCTGCGGCGGCGAGCCCTCCGAAATGGTCGTCGCCGGCCATCTGCCGCCGGCGCGGCCCGCGCTGTTGTTCCCGTGGAGCGAGGTGCAGCGCCTGACCGGTCTCGAACTCGAGATTTCGGAGATGGCGGCCATTCTCGAAAAGCTCGGCTTCCCCGTCGAGCGCACCGCAGGCAATGCCGACCGCGCCTTCGTGCACATTCCCTCATGGCGGCCCGACGTCGAAGGCATCGCCGATCTCGTCGAAGAGATCGTGCGCATCGCCGGTCTCGACCGCGTGCAATCGACGCCGCTTTCGCGCGATTCGCATGGTGTGGCCGAACCTGTGCTGACGCTGCTGCAGCGGCGCGTCTCCGGCGCGCGGCGCGCGCTGGCCGCGCGCGGCATGCTGGAAGCGGTCAACTGGTCCTTCGTCGACACGCGCCAGGCGGAAGCCTTCGGCGGCGGCGCGGATGCTCTGAAGCTCGCCAATCCCATCGCGTCGGACCTTTCCGACATGCGCCCCTCGCTTGCGCCCGGGCTGCTTGCGGCGGCGCAGCGCAACGCGGATCGCGGCACGAACGACGTCGCGCTGTTCGAAGTCGGCCAGGTCTTCCGCGGCGATGGCGAGAAGGACCAGTTCTATAATGCCGCGGGCATCCGCCGCGGCACGGCCAAGGTCGGCGGGTCAGGCCGTATCTGGGGGTCTCGCTCGACATCGGTGGATGTGTTCGACGCCAAGGCCGATGCGCTCGCGCTGCTGGCGTCGCTGGGCGTGAGCGCCAACGCGATCCAGATCACGCCCGGCGGGCCATCCTTTCTGCATCCCGGCCGCTCGGCCACGCTGCAGTTTGGCCCCAAGAACATCGTCGGCTGGTTCGGCGAGTTCCATCCCGCGACACTGGAAGCGCTCGACGTTTCGGGACCGCTGTGCGGCTTCGAGATCACGCTCGACAGCGTTCCGGCGCCCAAGGCGAAGCCAACCAAGATCAAGCCGAAGCTCGACCTCTCCGACCTCATGCCGCTCGAACGCGACTTCGCCTTCGTGGTGGATCGCGCGACGCGCGCGGGCGATCTCCTCAAGGCGGTGCTCGGCGCCGACCGCGCGCTGATCGCCGACGCCAATGTCTTCGACATCTATGAAGGCGCGGGCGTGCCGGAGGGCAAGAAGTCGGTCGCCGTCTCGGTGCGGCTGGAGCCGCGTGAAAAAACGCTGACGGACGCCGAGATCGAGGCGGTCGCGGGCAAGATCGTCGCAGAGGCGACCAAGAAGACGGGCGCGGTGCTGCGCGGATGATCGTCCGCGCAGCAGGGCCGGAAGACGCCGGCGCGATCTGGCGGATTCTCGAACCGACGATCCGCGCCGGCGAGACCTATCCGCTGCCGCGCGACATGGGCGAGCGCGATGCGCTCGCCTACTGGTTCAACCCCGGCCATGCGGCCTTCGTGGCCGAGGACGCCGGCCGCGTCGTCGGGACCTATTACCTGCGCGCCAACACGACCGGCGCGGGCGCGCATGTCGCCAATTGCGGCTACATGACTGCTTCGGATTGCTTCGGCCGGGGCGTCGCGCGGGCCATGTGCGCGCATTCGCTGGACGAGGCGCGGGCCCGCGGCTTTCGCGCCATGCAGTTCAATCTTGTGATTTCGACAAACACGCGGGCCGTGCGACTTTGGCAGGCGATGGGTTTTGCGATCGTGGGTCGCCTGCCCGGCGCGTTCCAGCACCCGAGACACGGCTATGTGGATGCGCTGGTGCTGTTTCAGACTTTGTAAGGCGCGAAGGCGAAGCTTCGTCATTGCGAGCCGAAGGCGAAGCAATCCAGAGCCGGGGCGCGACTCTGGATTGCTTCGCTTTCAGACGAAGTCGCCAAAAGGCGACTTCTGTCGGGCTCGCAATGACGGTGCAATTTCCTAACGCATCGTCGCCTTGCACATCATCGACATCGCGCCGTCGTACCCGCGTGTCCACAGCGAGACGACGCCGTCGCTGTCCTGCCTGCCGCAGATCTGGAAGGGGTGCGTGTCGAACAGCGGGCTAAGCGCCTTGAATTCGAACGACGCCAGCCTGTCAGCGCCGAACTGACCGCAGAAGAGGTCCGCGAGCAGGGTCGCAATCAGCGGGCCGTGCACGACGAGGCCAGGATAGCCCTCCACCTCGGTCGCCCAGGGACGGTCGTAGTGGATGCGGTGGCCGTTGAAGGTGATGGCCGAGTAGCGGAAGAGTTTGACGACATCCATTTCGACCGTACGGCGGAACGTCTCGTCGGTGGGCGCCATGACCGGCGGGCGCGCCGCCTCGTCCGGCCGCGCGGCCTCACGAAACACGCCGTCGATCTCGTCGGTCACGGCCACGCCCTGCGCATTGGCCATTTCAAAGCGGGTCGTCACGAAGACCAGCGCGCCGTTGCGGCCGAACTTCGGCTCGATCTTCGCGATTGTGGCCGTCTGGGTGACATCGTCGCCGACCCGAAGGGGGTGATGGAACCGGATGCGTCCGCCCGCCCACATGCGACGCGGCAGCGGGACAGGCGGGGAGAAACTGTCCTTCGCCTGGAGGCCGTCGGGCCCGAGCGCGCCTTGCGTCACATGCGGCAGTCCGAAATACCAGTGCGCAAGCGGCGGGATCGGCGCTCCCCGGGCCGGGATCGGCGCCTCGCCACGGTCGAGCATGGCGTGGAGCCCGGCGACGGGGCCGCCGCTGACGATATCGGCAAAGGTCCGGCTGCGCCCGACCCAGGCCTGCAGATGGTCCATCTCGCAGGATGCGCTAATCGTCTTTCTCCCTGGCGTGTCGTTCAGCCGCAGCCCCGGACCTGCCTTGCGAGGCGAGACGGCGGAAGGCGGTATTTTGCCGAAGCGCAGCATCGGCTATAGAAACGCCGCCACCAAGGGAGCGAAACGAATGGCGGACATGCGGCTGGTGGTGATGGGCGCGGGCGGGCGCATGGGCCGCGCGCTCGTCAAGGCGATCACGGAGGCGCCGGGCGTCACGGTCTGCGCCGCGCTTGAGCGCGCGGGCTCGCCGGCGCTGGGCAAGGATGCGGGCGAACTCGCCGGCGTCGGGCCTCTCGGCGTGCCGGTGAGCGACGATGCGCTCGCCGCCGTCGTCAACGCCGAAGGGATCGTCGATTTCACCGCGCCGTCAGCGACGATCGAACTAGCCGCGCTCGCGGCGCAGGCGCGCATCGCGCATATCATCGGCACGACGGGACTTTCCGCCGACGACCTCGCCAAGATCGCCGCCGCCTCGCGCCATGCGCCGATCGTGCGTTCTGGCAACATGAGCCTCGGCGTCAACGTGCTCGCCGTTCTCGTGCAGAAGGCCGCCGCCGCGCTCGGCCCGGATTGGGATATCGAAATTCTGGAAATGCATCACCGCATGAAGGTGGATGCGCCATCCGGCACCGCGCTGCTGCTGGGCGATGCCGCCGCGCGCGGACGCGACATCAATCTGGCGGAACATTCCGTTCGTTCGCGCGATGGCCATACCGGCGCGCGCAAGACCGGCGACATCGGCTTCGCGACGCTGCGCGGCGGCACGGTGATCGGCGACCATTCTGTCATTCTCGCTGGCGCGGGCGAACGCATCACGCTCTCGCACCATGCGGAAGACCGCAGCCTGTTCGCCAATGGCGCCATCAAGGCGGCGCTCTGGGCGCGCGGGCGCAAGCCCGGCCAATATTCCATGCTCGACGTGCTCGGGCTCAACGACTGATACTTATGCGCTGGCCTCCTCCCCTCCCCCTTGTGGGGAGGGGCGGGGGAGGGGGTCGCGCAATCTCGCAGGATACCTCGACCCCCCACCCTAACCCTCCCCCACAAGGGGGGAGGGAATTCAAGGAGACATCATGGACCGCCTGCTCGTCCTCGTCCGTCACGGCCAGAGCGACTGGAATCTCAAGAATCTCTTCACGGGCTGGAAGGATCCGGACCTCACGCCCAAAGGCATCGAGGAAGCCAAGGCCGCCGGTCAGCGCCTGAAGGCGCTCGGCCTGTCATTCGACACGGCCTACACATCCGCGCTGACGCGCGCGCAGCACACGCTGAAGCTGGTGCTCGACGAACTCGGCCAGCCCGGCCTCGCCACGACGCGCGACCAGGCTCTGAACGAGCGCGACTACGGCGATCTCTCCGGCCTCAACAAGGACGACGCCCGCAAGAAGTGGGGCGAGGACCAGGTGCACATCTGGCGGCGCTCCTACGACGTCTCGCCGCCCGGCGGCGAAAGCCTGAAGGACACTGTCGCGCGCGTGCTGCCGTACTATTGCCAGCACATCCTGCCGGGCGTTCTCAGCGGCAAGCGCACGATCGTCGCCGCCCACGGCAATTCGCTGCGCGCTCTGGTGATGGTGCTGGACGGGCTGACGCCCGACACCATCCCGTCGATGGAGCTGGATACGGGGGTTCCGCTCGTCTACCGGCTGAAGGCGGATTCAACGGTCGAATCCAAGAAGGTCTTGACCGCGTGATCCTGCTTGCGCCGGGGCTCGAACTGCACCCGGCGCATTTTTCGCGCGCAGAGCAGGAAGCGCTGGTCGAAGCGATCCGCGAGATCGTGCGCGCCGCGCCCCTGTTCACCCCCACAATGCCGCGTACGGGAAAGCCGTTCTCGGTGCGCATGACCAATTGCGGGCCGCTCGGCTGGGTGTCCGATCGCGATGGCGGCTACCGCTATCAGGCGACGCATCCCGCGACCGGCGAAACCTGGCCGGCTATGCCGCCAGCGCTCATCGAGGCATGGCGCGAATTCGCGGATTTCGATGGGCCGCCAGAGGCCTGCCTCGTCAATTTCTACGAAGCTGGCGCACGCATGGGCCTGCATGCCGATGCTGACGAGAAGGAGCCCCGCGCGCCGGTTCTGTCGATTTCGCTCGGCGCGACCTGCCTGTTTCGCTACGGCGGGCCGACGCGGAACGATCCAACGAGGTCCGTGAAGCTGTCTTCGGGGGATGTCGTCGTCATCGGCGGCAAATCACGTTTCTGCTATCACGGCGTCGATCGCCTCTACCCGGCGACGTCGACGCTCATCGCCAATGACGCGCGGATCAATCTGACGCTGCGGCGGGTGACGCCGGCCTGACCGATTCGTGCGTGGAAAGCGATCGCGACACTTCCTCGGGCGTCGCGCAAAGGCCCGCATCCGCCATGACGGCGCCGAGGCCGGGCGCGGCCGTGAATTTCGCGAAGGGTATGGCGAGAAACATCCCGGCGACAAAGGGCAGCGCGTAGGGAATGGCGGCAGGCGCGCCTGCGACGAGCATGGCCATGAGAGCCGCAGCGAACAGCATGCCCGGCCAGAATGGCGCGGCAGCCGCGCTCCACGATAGCTCATGCGCGTCACGCTGTTGGCTGCCCCACGACAGATCGCGGCCGAAGGGCAGGCCCATCAGGAACAGCGACGTGCGAAAAGCGGTCGCCGCCGACAGCAGATAGGAGGCGCAAAGCTCGAGTACGACGCCTGCGGAAAAACGCGCCGCGCCACCGTACCGAGACGCTTCGCGTCCAAGCAGGACATCGGCATAGCCCGCGAGTTTCGGAGCGAGAGCTATTGCGAGATAGACGAAATAAAACGTGATCGCCGAGGCGGTCGGGAAGGCGGCGAGCGGCTCGCCGTCGAAGGGCTTGGTCGCCGCCGCCAGCAGCATAATCTGCGAGGCCGGCAGGCCGATGAACATGGAAATCGCCCAAGCAAGCTGGAAGCGGCTGACCGGCATCAGGCCGGGCAGACCGACGAGGCGCCAGTACTGCATGTTGCCCTGGCACCAGCGCAGGTCGCGATTGGAGAATTCGACCATGTCGGGCGGATTTTCCTCGAAACTGCCACGCTCCACCGGAAGCACGCGGACCTCGTGGCCGGCGGCGCGCATCAGCGCGGCCTCGAGCTGATCGTGCGACAGGATCGGCCGGCCGCGCAGGGTCGGCAGGTCGCAATGAGCGAGGAAGGGGCGGATACGCACCAGCGCATTGTGCCCCCAGAAGGGTCCGCAATCAGCGGTCCACCAGGCCGCACCGGCCGTGTAGGAGCGCATGCCGGCGCGCATGCCGAACTGGAAGAGACGCGCGAAGGCCGAGCGTGACGGCGCGCCGACGACCAGCGACTGCAGGATGCCGATCTTCGGATAGGCCTCGGCGATGCGGGCCAGCTGCAGGACGGCGTCAGCACGCATGTAGCTGTCGGCGTCGAGCACGATAATCGCCTCGTAGTCCTCGGCGCAGCGTGCGCAGAATTCGCGGACATTGCCGGCCTTGAAACCGGCATTGTCGAGGCGCCGACGATAGTGCACGCGCGCCGCCGCTTCCGGCCGCGCCGTGCGCCAACTGGCGACTTCGCGCTCCTCCGCAGCCGCGATCGCCTCATCCGACGTGTCGGACAGGAGATGATAGGAAAAGCGCTCCATGTCGGCGGTCGCCGACAATTCCGCCTCCATGCGCATGAGGCGTCCGACGGCGCGGGCGGCGTCCTCGTTGCGTATGGTCATGATCAGCGCGTAGTTCCGCGCGAGCGGCGCGGCGACCTCGTCTGCCGCGACGAAAGGCGCCGCGCGGTCGAGCCCATCCCGCGAGAACCGCAAGAGCCAGAGCCCCAGCGCGGCGTTGACGAAGCCCAGGACGGCCCAGGGCGCGGCGACCAGAAAGCAGACAAAGAATATTGCGTCGACCAGGCTCCAGCCGCCGGCCGACAGGATGCGCGCGAGCCAGATCGCAAGGCCGCCATAGACCACGAGATTGAGGGCGAGCACGATCCAGCGACGATGCGTGACCCGGGCCTGTGACTGCAAGCCTGCGGGCGTCGTGGTTGTTTCAATTGCCGTCATGGGCGAATGTCGCATAAGGCTTCTTGCAGCAAATCATCGCAATCCGGAAGCGCCGGGAGGGAACGGATGACGTCGCGCCTGGCGCAGGAGCCGCTGGCGAAAGCAGGGACCGGGCCGATGGCGCGGGCCCTGTGGCACGTCTCGCCCGGCCGCGCTGAATTGCGCGTGAACGCGGTTCCTGCGCCCGGCGAGGGCGAGGCGCTGGCGCGAATGCTGTTTTCGGCGATCAGCCGCGGCACGGAGCGGCTGGTGTCGAGCGGCCGCGTGCCCGAGAGCGAATATGCGGCCATGCGCGCGCCCTTGCAGGAAGGCGATTTTCCCTTTCCGGTGAAATACGGCTATTGCGCCGTCGCAAGGATCGAGGCCGGCCCGCGCGAACTCGTGGGACGCACGATCTTCGCGTTGCATCCGCATCAGGACCTGTTCGTCGCGCCCGTCTCGATGATGGCGGTCGTGCCAGAAACCGTTCCCGCGGCGCGTGCGGTTCTGGCCGCCAATATGGAAACGGCGCTGAACGCGCTGTGGGATTCCGGCGCGGGGCCAGGCGACCGGATCGCGATCTTCGGCGGCGGCGCGGTCGGTCTGCTCATCGCCTTCCTTTCGGCCGCCCTGCCCGGCGCGGAGGTTACGCTGATCGACCCCGACGTTTCTCGCGCGCCGATCGCAAAGGCTTTTGGCGCGCGCTATTTTTCCGACGCGGGCGCTGTCGTCGACGCCGATGTCGTGTTCCACGCCTCCGCGACATCGGCGGGTCTTGCGGCGGCGATCGCCGCCTGTGGCAATGAGGCGCGGCTCGTCGAAATCAGCTGGTACGGCGACCGTGCGGTCGAAGCGCCGCTGGGCGGCGCCTTTCATGCCAAGCGTCTACAGATCGTCTCCTCGCAGGTCGGGCAGGTTTCACGATCGCGTCGGTCGCGCTGGAGCCATGCGCGTCGGCTCGCCAAGGCGCTCGACCTGCTCGCTGACGCGCGGCTCGACATGCTTCTGGACGAACGCGTCGCTTTCGCGAAATTGGCGAAAGAGCTGCCGCGCCTGCTCGCGCCAGGCGCGCCCGGCGTCGTTCCCCTCGTCGTCTACGAGTGAAAGGAAAATCATGTACGCGGTTGAAGTGCGATCCCACATCATGATCGCCCATTCCTTCAAGGGCGACCTGTTCGGGCCCGCGCAACGCCTGCACGGCGCGACCTTCGTGATCGATGTCGCCTTCATGCGTGAAGAGCTTACGGTGGACGGCGTGGTCGTCGACATCGGCCGCGCGCACACTGCGCTCGACGCGACTCTCGCGCCGCTCGCCTATCGCAATCTCGACGACCTGCCTCAGTTCAAGGGCAAGCAGACGACAACGGAATTCTTGAGCCGCCACATCTTCCTGCAGATGGCGGAAGCCGCGCGCTCCGGCGCGCTCGGGCCCGGCGGCGAAGGCGTCGAGCGCATCCGCGTGACGCTGCACGAATCGCATGTCGCGCGCGGCTGGTACGAAGGCAAGGTGTGAGCGAAGCTTCGATGTTGCGGATCGACTTCGCCTATCCCGGCGACATCAACACGCCGACCGGCGGCTATGGCTACGACCGGCGCGTGATGCGCGAACTCGAAGCCCTCGGCTGCGACATCAGGCCGATCGCGCTGCCGGCGTCATTCCCCTATCCGACCGCCGACGACCTTGCCGAGACGCAGCGCCTGCTGATGGACCGCGACCGCGACGCGCTGGTCATCGACGGGCTCGCCTATGCTGTCCTGCCCCTGCGGTTGATCACGGCGCTGACACCGCGACCGCTGGCGCTCGTGCATCATCCGCTCTTTCTCGAAGCGGGCCTCACGCCTGACATGGCGGCGCGTCTGCGCGCCAGCGAACAGGTCGCGCTCGATTGCGCCGGCGCGGTCGTGACCACGAGCGCGATGACGGCGGACATTGTCGCACAGGAATTTTCCGTTCCGCGCCAGCGCCTGTTTTTCGCGCCGCCCGGAGTCGATCCGGCGCCCCACGCGCAAGGTTCGCAGGATGGCGTCGTGCGCCTTTTTTCGGTCGGCTCGCTGACGCCGCGCAAGGCCTACGGCGACCTCGTGCGCGCGCTGGCGCTCGTCGACGGCGCATGGCGGCTGACAATCGCCGGTTCGCTCGAACTCGCGCCCGACCATGCGCACGACATTGCGGCGCTGATCGCGTCGCAAGGTCTCGGCGAGCGCATCCTCCTCGCCGGCGCCATGGATGCGGACGACATCGCGGCCGGATATGCGGGCGCGGACATCTTCGTCACGCCCTCGCATTTCGAGGGCTATGGCATGGCGATCGCCGAGGCTGTCGCGCGCGGCCTTCCCGTGATCGCTACGCACGAAGTCGCCGCCGCTGGCGCCGCGCCGGCCAATGGCGCACTCACTTACCCAGCCGGCGATACGCAGGCGCTCGCCATGCATCTCCAGGCCTTGATCAACGACGCCACGTTACGCGCGCGGCTTGCCGACGGCGCCTGGCAGGCCGCACAAGAACAGTTTCGCTGGAGCGATACGGCGCAGGCCTTTCTCGCGGCCGTGCGCACGGGGACGGCGGTATGAGCGGTTTCGATCCGGCCTGGCTCGATCTGCGCGAAAGCGCCGATCATCGCGCACGCAACAAAGACGTGCTCGCAACCTGCGCCGCGCATTTCGCCACGCGGGATCATGTGCGGGTCGTCGATCTCGGCTGCGGCTCTGGATCGAACCTTCGCGCGCTCGCGCCGCACCTGCCCGCGCGGCAGAGCTGGCGCCTCGTCGATCACGATTCCATCCTGCTGGACGCGGCGCGCGCGCGGCTCGCTCGATGGGCGGAGACCGCCGAGGAAACGGGAGACGGAACACTGCGCCTGCTGCGGGATGGGCGCACGATCGAGGTCGAATTCATGCAAACCGATCTCGCGCGAGATGTCGCGAGCGTGATCGGCGGGGCGGATCTTGTGACGGCTGCCGCCCTGTTCGATCTCGTATCGGAAAGCTGGATGCGAGGCTTCGTCGCCTCTGTCGCTACGGCGCGCGCGCCCTTCTACACAGCGCTGACCTACAATGGCGTCGAGACCTGGTCGCCGCCCGACGCACGCGACGGCGACATGCTCGCCGCCTTCCATGCGCATCAGGCGCGCGACAAGGGGTTTGGCCCGGCGGCCGGCCCGCGCGCGACGGACATTCTCGCGCGCCTGTTTGCGGCGCAGGGCTATGCGGTCACGCAGGACGACAGTCCGTGGCGACTCACGCGTGACGATGGGGCGCTGATCGACACGCTGGCTGACGGCGTCGCGGGCGCCTGCGCCGAAACGGGGCTCGTCGATCAGCGTACGATTGCCGAATGGCGCGCGGCGCGAACGGAGGCCGAAGTCGAGGTCGGCCACACCGACATTTTCGCGCAGCCCAGCTGATCAACGGCCGGGCAGCATCCGTTCCATTACACCGTCGTCGCGCATATTGTGAACGAAGGCGGCGACGACATGCGCGACGACCGCGAGCACGATGAGAATGGCGCAAGCCAGGTGTAGCGCGAAAATCTGGTCGGAGAGCGCCTCGTCCTTGGCGAACAGGGTCGGCAATTTGAACAGGCCGAAAAAGCTCACGTCCTCGCCATAGGCGTTGACGCCGAGCCAGCCGATCAGCGACCCGACGATCAGAAGCGCATACAGGCTGAAATGCGTCACGCGCGAGGTCGCGCGTTCGAAGGGCGTGAGGACGGACGCGGGTCTCGGCATACGGCCGGCCGCCCGCAGGGCGAGACGCAGCAGGGTCAGGAACAGGACCAAGATACCGACCGCTTGATGGGTCGCCGAAACCATCTCCTGCACCGGGCTTTCATCGAGCCGTGAAATCAGAAAACCCGCCGGCACCAGGCCGACGATGCAGACCGCGACGATCCAGTGGATGGCGATCGGGAGAGCGGAATATTTTTGCGGGCCGGGGGCTTCGATCATGGACATCACTCTCCGTCCGCGTCCCGCAATCCGCAATCGAACAGAATGTCGCGGCTGCCGAGCTTGTAGACTTCCGTCGCCGGCCGCAAGGCGTCGGCCAGGCGGGCGAGAGGTTCGAGTTGCAGTCCCGGACGGCCGGAGCCGATGATCGTGCAGCCGAAGATCAGATGCAATCGATCGACCGCGCCCGCGTCGATGAAGGCGGAAATGGTGCGGGCGCCGCCTTCGATCAGGATACGGCGCAGGCCGCGCGCCGCGAGCGCCGCGACGATGTCGCGCGGCGCGATCTGGCCGTCACGCGCCGGCAGGACGACGACTTCGGCGCCGGGCGGCCCGGCGTGTTGCGCAGCAGTAATGACGATGCGTGATGCGCCATCGTCGGCAAGCCATTTTCCGGCGCCGCCGACGCGTCCGCGCGGATCGATCACGACGCGCGCCGGACTGGCGCCGGGCGCGCGGCGCACGGTCAATTGCGGATCATCCACCGCAATCGTGCCCGCGCCGACGACCACGGCGTCGACGACCGCGCGCAGGCGGTGGAGATGATCGAGGCCCTCGTCGCCGTTGATGTAGCGGGACTCGCCGGTCAGCGTGGCGATGCGGCCATCGAGCGACTGCCCGAGCTGGGCAACGACGAAGGGTCGCACAGGATCGGCTGTCGCGACACGCGCAAGCGCTTGCGCGGCTGGCGTCGAGGCGTCGGCCTGCGTCAACGCGCGCTCCGGACAGGCAAGGATCGAAGAGACTTCCGCATTGCCTGAAGATGAAGCAATCCGTCGGCGAAATCGAGGCCAAACCGCTCCGCTCTCAGAGCCCGATCACCGCCGGCTCGTCGGCCGAATAGAGCTTTTCGACCAGAGCGGCGCGCCGCGCCAGCGAGGCGCGCTGGTTGATGTAACCCTTGTCGGTGATTTCGCCGGCGTCGACATTCGGCGGCTCCGTCATCAGCAAGGCGCGCGCGGCATAGCCGGCGGAACCGGCGCCGCTCGCTTTCATCTTGGCCAGCCCGGCCCGCGCATGCGCGACGACTTTCGGATGGCCGACGATCTCTTCCGGCGCGGCGGATTCGGGCAGGCCGGCCAGGGCGCGGGCCGCCGCGAGATTGGTGAAGACGAGGAAGCCGACTTCCTCGCGGTCGTGGCCCGCCACGACAATGTCCTGCGCCAGTGGCGCGAGACTCTCCACGCCACGCACCCGCACGCCCGTCACATTGACGAAGGTGCCCGACATCAGCTTGAAATCCTCGACCACGCGGCCATTGAACAACAATCCCTTCTCCGGGCGGGCGTCGTCGAACCATTTCACGGCGTCGCCGATCAGGTAGTAGCCCTCTTCGTCGAAGGCCTTTTCCGTCAGATCGGGCCGCTTCCAGTAGCCGGGCGTCACGTTCGGGCCGCGCACACGGATTTCCTGCTTGTCGCCGTTCGGCGTCAACTTGAGTTCGACGCCGGGAACCGGCACGCCGATGACGCCCGAACGTTCCGCCTGGAAATGGCAATCGGTGGCCAGCGGCGCGGTTTCGGTAGAGCCCCAGGCCGACACCATGACGACCGGCTCGCCGATCGTCTCGCGCGACAGGACGATCAGATCGTCCCACAGATTCTGAGGCAGGGCGGCGCCGGCATAGAAAATGACCTGCAGCTTGCGGAAGAATTTTTCGCGCAAGCTCGCGTCGGCCTTCAGTTCGGCGACGAGCATGTCGAAGCCGCGCGGCACATTGAAATAGATGTTGCTCTCGACTTCCCTGATGTTGTCGAGCGTACGCTGGAACAGGCCGGGCGCCGGCT
>JAGRKN010000114.1:0-20491 GCA_020442275.1 Rhodoblastus sp.
TCGAGCTCGAAACACCAATGGCCGTCGTCGCGACGCCGGTCGAGCAGAGCCGTCGTCGCGCGCGAAATTGCGGCGTCGAGCTGGGCCACGTCGATGGGCGCCGTTGCAGGCGGCGGAACATTCACATTCATGCGGAAATCTCTGCGACGTCGCTGCTGCGATGCACAATCGGTCTACACATAGCGCAGGAGGCCGCCCGAGGCCAAGCCGGACGGCGCCGCAGCGCAGCAATGCAGCATAGGAGCCGCCTTAACCCTCTCACCGAAGGTTGAAGCGGGAATAGACCGCGATTTTCCGCCTTTGGCTTGACGAATGGACGCAATCGGGCCCAATTCTCGATCCAAGAGCAAGAGCCCGCGATAACGGAGTAAAGACGGTCGCGGATGTGGCGCCGGACACCGGCGTCAGGGAGGATGCGTGAGATCAGATCAAGTCGCGCCGGCTGACTATTTCCACAAGGTCGTCGATTGCCAATGGGCCTGTCCGGCCCACACGCCCGTCCCGGAATACATCCGATTGATCGCAGCCGGCCGCTACGGCGACGCCTACATGATCAATTGGCAGTCCAACGTCTTCCCCGGCATTCTCGGCCGCACCTGCGATCGCCCCTGCGAGCCCGCCTGCCGGCGCGGCCGCGTGGAAGACGAACCCGTCGCCATCTGTCGCCTCAAGCGTGTCGCCGCCGACTTCAAGGAAGATGTTCGCGCGCGCATGCCGGTCAAGGCGGAAAAGAAGAACGGCAAGCGCGTCGCCTGCATCGGCGCGGGTCCGGCCTCCCTCACCGTCGCGCGCGATCTCAGCCCCCTCGGCTACGACGTCACGGTCTTCGATTCCGAGCCGAAGGCCGGCGGCTTCATGCGTACGCAGATCCCGAAGTTCCGACTGCCGGAATCCGTGATCGACGAGGAGATGAGCTATGTGCTCGACCTCGGCGTGAATTTCCGGCACGGAACGCGCGTCGACAGCCTCAAGGGCGTTATCGACGAGGGCTATGACGCGATCTTCGTCGGCACCGGCGCGCCGCGCGGCCGCGATCTCGACGTGCCCGGCCGCGCGGAAGCCGCCGCGCACATTCATCTCGGCATCGACTGGCTCGCCAACGTCGCCTTTGGGCACGTGAAAAAGATTTCCAAGCGCGTCATCGTGCTCGGCGGCGGCAATACCGCCATGGACTGCTGCCGCTCCGCCCGCCGTCTCGGCGGCGAGGATGTGAAGGTGGTCGTGCGCTCCGGCTTCGAGGAGATGAAGGCCTCGCCCTGGGAGAAGGAGGACGCGATGCACGAGGGCATCCCGATCCTCAACTATCTCGTGCCGAAAGAGGTCAAGCATATCGACGGCCGTCTGACCGGCATGGTGTTCGAGAAGGTGCGCGCCGAATATGACGCCAAGGGCCGCCGCTCGCTGATCGCGACCGGCGAACCGGACACGTTGATCGAATGCGACGAAGTGCTCGTCGCCGTCGGCCAGGAGAACGCCTTCCCCTGGATCGAGCGCGACATCGGTCTCGAATTCGACAAATGGGACATGCCCAAGGTCGATCCCGTCACCTATCGCTCGACCATCCCGAACGTCTTCTTCGGCGGCGACGCCGCCTTCGGTCCGAAGAACATCATCTGGGCGGTCGCGCACGGCCATGGCGCGGCCTTCTCGATCGACGCGCTCTGCCAGGGCCGCGACGTTGATGTCCAGCCGCCGGCCAAGGGCGATTTCGTGAGCCAGAAAATGGGCATTCACGAATGGTCCTATGACAGCGACATTTCGCTGCAGCGCCGTCTGAAAGTCCCGTTGCGCGACAATGCCGTCGCGCTGACCGATATTCGCGTGGAAGTCGAGCTCGGCTTCGATACGGCGCGCGCGCTCGCCGAGGCCCAGCGCTGCCTCAATTGCGACGTGGACACGATCTTCACGACGCCGCTGTGCATCGAATGCGACGCCTGCGTCGATATCTGTCCGATGGACTGCATCACCTTTACCGAGGACGGCGCCGAGCCGGACCTGCGCAAGCGCCTTAACGCGCCCGCGCTGAACCTGACACAGGATCTCTACGTGTCCGGACAGCTCAAGACCAAACGCGTGATGGTGAAGGACGAGGACGTCTGCCTCCATTGCGGCATGTGCGCCGAGCGCTGCCCGACCGGCGCCTGGGACATGCAGAAATTTTCTATCCAACTTCCGCGAGCGGGGGCGTAATGGCCATCGAAAGCGTCAACGATTTCGTCGTCCGGTTCGCCAACGTCAACGGCTCCGGCTCGGCCTCCGCCAACCTCCTGTTCGCCCGCGCCGTCATGCGCATGGGCGTGCCGGTGGCGACCCGCAACATCTTCCCCTCCAACATTCAGGGCCTGCCGACCTGGTTCGAGGTGCGCGTCTGCGAGCAGGGCTGGCTCGGCGCGCGCGGCGGCGCTGACCTCGTGGTCGCCATGAACCCGCAGACCTGGGACAAGGACGTCGCCTCGATCGAATACGGCGGCTATCTCTTCTACGATTGCTCGCGCCCGATCCCGGCCTCGAAATTCCGCGAGGACCTCACCGTCATCGGCGTGCCGCTGACCGAGATCTGCAATCGCGAATACAACGACGCCCGCCAGCGCCAGCTGATGAAGAACATCATGGGCCTCGGCGCGCTCTCGGCCGTGCTCGACATGGATGTGAGCGTCATCGAGGCGCTCCTGTCGGAGCAGTTCAAGGGCAAGCAGAAGCTGATCGACGCCAACCTGAAGGCGCTGGCGATCGGCCGCGACTGGGCGCTCGCCAACCTCCAATGCCCGATCGGCCTGCGCGTGAAACAGGCCGATGGCGTCGGCGACCGCATTTATGTCGAAGGCAATGCGGCGGCCTCGCTCGGCGCGGTCTACGGCGGCGCCACCGTCTGCGCCTGGTATCCCCTGACCCCCTCAACCTCGCTGGCCGAAGGCTTCACCTCCTATTGCAAGCGCCTGCGCGGCGACGCGGAGACCGGCAAGAACAAATACGCCATCGTGCAATGCGAGGACGAGCTCGCCTCCATCGGCGTCGTCATCGGCGCCGGCTGGAACGGCGCGCGCGCCTTCACCGCGACGTCGGGCCCTGGCATTTCGCTGATGCAGGAGTTTCTGGGTCTCGCCTATTTCGCGGAAATCCCGGCCGTGCTGTTCAACGTGCAACGCGGCGGCCCCTCGACCGGCATGCCGACGCGCACCCAGCAGTCGGACGTGCTCGCCTGCGCCTACGCCTCGCACGGCGACACCAAGCACGTCCTGCTGTTCCCGCGCGATCCCGGCGAAGCCTTCGAGTTCGGCGCCCTCGCCTTCGATCTCGCCGACCGCCTGCAGACGCCGGTCTTCGTCATGCTCGATCTCGAGATCGGCATGAATTCGCATCTGACCAAGCCGTTCGCCTGGGACGACGATCGCAAGCTCGATCGCGGCAAGGTGATGAGCAAGGCCGATCTCGATTCGAGCCGCGACTTCGGCCGCTATCTCGACGTCGACGGCGACGGCATTCCCTTCCGCACCTATCCCGGCACGCATCCGAGCCGAGGCTCCTTCTTCACGCGCGGCACGACGCGCGACGCCTATGCGCGCTACACGGAGGAAGGCGGGCCCTATGTCGAGAACATGCAGCGTCTGCTGCGCAAGTTCGAGACGGCCAAGTCCTACGTGCCGGCCCCGCTGATCGACAGCGCTGGCGCCGCAGCGCGCTTTGGCGTGCTGCACTACGGCTCGACCGCCGCCCCGATGGACGAAGCCATCGACATGCTGCGCAAACAGGGCATGCAGGTCGACGTGATGCGCGTACGCGGTTTCCCCTTCGCACATGCGGTCGACGATTTCATCGCGAGCCACGAAAAAGTGTTCGTCGTCGAGCAGAACCGCGACGCCCAGCTACGCACGTTGTTGATGACGGAGATCGGCGCATCGCCCGACAAGCTCGTGTCCGTGCTGCATTACGACGGCTCGCCCGTCACCGCGCGCTACATCGCCCGCGCCATCGCCGATCTCGTGGCCAGGGCCGAAACGCCCGCCAAGGAAGGGGCTCTTTCGTGACTTATCTTCCCAAGCCGAAATTCCGCCATCCCTCGATTGAGAAGAACGCGCTCGGCCTGACGCACCGCGACTACGAGGGCTCGATCTCCACGCTCTGCGCCGGCTGCGGCCACGATTCGATTTCGTCGGCGATTATGCATGCCTGTTTCGAGCTCGACCTGCCGCCGCATCGCATCGCCAAGCTCTCCGGCATCGGCTGCTCGTCGAAAACGCCGACCTACTTTCTGGGCAATGCGCACGGCTTCAATTCCGTGCACGGCCGCATGCCCTCGGTCCTGACCGGCGCCAATCTCGCCAACAAGGACCTGATCTATCTCGGCGTCTCCGGCGACGGCGACAGCGCCTCGATCGGCTTCGGCCAGTTCGCGCATTCGATCCGCCGCGGCGTCAACATGGTCTACATCGTCGCCAACAACGGCGTGTACGGCCTGACGAAAGGCCAGTTCTCCGCGACCTCCGACAAGGGCGCCAAGCTGAAAAAAGGCGCGGTCAATACCGACGACGCGATCGACCTCGTCACCATGGCGATCCATCTCGGCGCGACCTTCGTCGCCCGCTCCTTCTCCGGCGACAAGAAGCAGCTCGTGCCACTCATCAAGGCGGCGATCGATCACAAGGGCCCGGCCTTCATCGACTGCATCTCGCCCTGCGTCGCCTTCAACAATCACGACGGCTCGACCAAGAGCTTCGACTACGTGCGCGCGCACAACGAGGCGGTCAACGCGCTCGACTTCATCACCGAGCGCGCGCCGATCACAGCAGATTACGATCCCGGCCAGACGCAGCAGGTGAAACTGCACGACGGCACCTCGATCCTGCTGCGCAAGATGAACGCCGACTACGACATCCACGATCGCGTCGCCGCCATCAATTACCTGATGAAGCACGATGTCGCCGGCGAAATTCCGACGGGTCTCGTCTATCTCGAGGACGAGCCCGGCGATATGCACGATCGCCTCAACACGGTCGATCGTCCGCTCAACGAGCTGAGCGACGCCGACCTCGTGCCGGGCTCGGCGGCGCTGGCGAAGATCAACGCCTCGTTGCGGTAATCCATCCGTCCGTCGTTGCGAGCGGAGCGAAGCAATCCATCCCCGAACAATGGCTCCTGTCGGGGAGGGGTTGCCGCATCGCTCCGCTCCTCGCAATGACAGTAGGAAATTTGCTGGAGACCCCCATGGCCCGCATCCCCTATTTCGACATTTCCAAGGCCGAGGGCCGCGCGAAAAAGGCCTACGAAAAACTGCCGAAGCTCAACATCTTCCGCATGCTCGGCCATTCCGGCGAACTGGTGGACGGCTTCAACCGTCTGGGCTCCCAGATCCTGTATTTCACCAAGATCGATCCGGTCCTGCGCGAAATCGCCATCATCCGCGTCGGCGTTTTGTCCAAGGCGGGCTACGAGGTGCACCAGCACGAGCGCATCGGCCGCCAGCTCGGCATGAGCGACGAAAAGATCGCCGCGATCCACGAGGGCCCCGAGGCCGCCGCCTTCTCCGAGGTGGAAAAGGAGATCATGCGCTTCACCGACGACGTCGTGGCGAACGTGCGCGCCTCGGACGCGACCTTCGCCCCTCTCGCGCGCCGCTTTTCGCACAAGGAAATGCAGGAACTGACGCTGACGATCGGCTATTACATGATGGTGTCGCGCTTCCTCGAAACCTTCGACGTCGACATCGAGGACGCCCCCGTCGGCCTCAATAAATCGCCCGACGGAACGCTCGCGCCCAAGAGTTAGACAGCGGACGCGATCTGGCTATATTCGGCCCCCTGTTTCGGACCGGAGCGCCGCGCGTGACGCATATCGCCCGCTCGACTGCGTCGCGGAGGCGCTGACGTGAGCGAACGCCTGAAGGAAAGCTTGCGCCGGGCCGAGAGCCGCGGCGGCAGGGCCTCCGTAGCGCGCCAGATCGAGAACTGGATCGCCGGCTATGACCCGATCCTTGGCGTCCCCGACGAATTCATGGATTCGGATGGCGTCGCGCGCCAGCATTGGGTCAAGTTCTTCGTCGCGCTCGCGAAATACAGCCAGAAGGACCTCGCCCAGCGATTCGAGACCGCCGACCGCCTGATCCGCGAGACCGGCATGTCCTACCGCGTCTACGGCGAGACCAGCGAGCGCTCGTGGCCGCTCGGGCGCCTGCCGCTGCTGATCGACGGCGCGGAATGGGCCGGCATCGAGCGCGGCGTCGCCCAGCGCGCCGAATTGTGGGACCGGGCGCTCGCCGACATCTACGGTGAAGGGCGCCTCGTCTCGGAAGGCGTCCTGCCCGCCTCCGCCGTGCTCGGCTCGCCAGATTTCATCAGGCCCTTGCACGGCGTGCGTCCGGCCGGCGGACGCTGGCTGCGATTCTACGCCGCCGACATCGGCCGCGGCCCCGACGGGCGCTGGTGGGTGCTGGGCGACCGCGCCCAGGCGCCGTCGGGCGCGGGCCACGCGCTCGAAAACCGCCTGGTCTTCACGCGCGTCTTCGCCAACCTCTACCGCGATCTCAACGTCGACCGGCTCGCCGGATTCTTCCGCGAATTTCGCGCCGGACTCGTCGCCGCGGCGACCCGCAGCGAGCCGCGCATCTGCCTGCTGACGCCCGGTCCCTACAGCCAGACTTATTACGAGCAGGCCTATCTCGCTCGCTATCTCGGCTTCCTGCTGGTCGAGGGCGGCGACCTCGTCGTGCGCGACGACAAGGTGCATGTGCGCACGATCGCCGGCCTCAAGCGCGCCGACGCGCTGCTGCGGCGCATCGATGCGGAATGGTGTGATCCGCTCGAACTCAACGCCGCCTCGCAGCTCGGCGTGCCCGGCATGATGGAATCGATTCGCGCCGGCGAGGTCGTCGTCGCGAACATGCCGGGCGCCGGCCTGGTCGAATCGCGCGCGCTGCTTGGCTATCTCCAGGCCATGTCGCACCGGCTGATGGGCGAGGAGCTCATCCTGCCGCACATCGCCACCTGGTGGTGCGGCGGCCCCAACGCCATCGAAACCGTCCTGTCGGACTTCGACAACAAGGCGATTTCCGGGGCCTTCATCGACAATCCGCCGGGCCTCGACAATGGCCGCGCCGCCATACCGTCCGAGCTCGACCCAGGTCGGCGCGAGAGACTTCGCCGCGCCATCGAACGACGTGGCGTCGACTATGTCGGACAGGAGATCGTGCGCCTGTCGACTACGCCCGCCTGGATCGACGGCTCGATCCAGCCGCGCCCGTTCACGCTGCGCGTCTATGCGGCCGCCACGCCCGACGGCTGGCGCGTGATGCCCGGCGGCTTCTGCCGCATGTCCGACAACATCGACGCGCGCGCGCTTTCGATGGGCGAGGGCGTAACGTCGGCCGACGTCTGGGTGCTCGAGGACAAGCCGGTCGAGCAGACGACCTTGCTGGCGACCGGCGACAATGTGCGCATCGTGCGCCAGCTCGGCAATCTGCCGAGTCGCGCCGCCGACAATCTTTTCTGGTTCGGCCGCTATCTCGAACGCGCGGAAGCAACGCTGCGGCTCGTGCGCTGTTATTGCACGCGCGTGACCGAAAGCGCGCCCGACGGACCATCGAGCGCGCGCGCGCGCCTGCAGACCCTGCTGACGCCACGCCGCGCCGAAGACGAACCCGACGCCCCAGTCACGAAGTCGCCGGCGGAAATCGCCGCGGCCGCGCTACACGATCCTCGCTACATCTCGTCCGGCGCGGCGCTGGCGCATGCCGCGCGCGCCGCGGGATCGATCATTCGGGAGCGACTGTCGCAGGATATCTGGCAGATCCTCGGCGACCTCGAACATCGCCTGGCTATTCCGCTGCCAGCGTCGCCACTGCCCGAGGCCGAACTGATCGACCGCGCCGAAGGCGCGCTGCATACGCTGTCGGCCCTGTCGGGCCTCATCCAGGAAAATTTCAACCGTGTCGCCGGCTGGGCCTTTCTTGATATCGGGCGACGTGTCGAACGCGGCATTTTCACGTGCGCGCTCGCCCGCATGTTCGCCGACCGCGACGCGACAGCCGACAATCTCGACGTCGTGCTCGATCTCATCGATTCGCAAATCACCTATCGCTCGCGTTATCTCGTCGGCGTCGCGCTCGCGCCCGTGCGCGACATGGCGCTGCTCGACCCCAACAATCCGCGCTCGGTCGCCTTCCAGGTCCAGCGCATCAGCGAACACCTCGCGGGGCTGCCGACACTGCGTCACGACGGCATGCTCGAAGCCCCGCAACGCATCGCGCGCCTGCTCGACGCGGACCTCTCGACTGCCGAAGCCGGCAAGCTCGACAACGCCAAGATACTCGGTTTCGAGCAGAGCCTGATGTCGCTCGCCGTCGCGATCGAGGCTCGTTACTTCCTGCAGGGCTCGAACGCCGTGCGCGCAGAGACGCCGCGAGGACTCGCGTGATCTACGACATCAGGCATATCACGACCTATTCCTACGATTCGCCGGTCGGCTCGGCGCTCTGCACCCTGCGTCTTTCGCCACGCGACGGCCGTGGCCAGCACGTGCTCGACAGCGGCATCGAAATCGCGCCGCTTCCGGTCTCGCGCATGGCGCGCCCCGATTTCTTCGGCAATCTCGTTACCACCGTGCGCATCGAGGAATCGCATCGCGAATTGCGCGTCACCTCTCTCGCCAGCGTCGATGTCAGGCGCGAGTCGCAACCGCACGCCGATCTGACTCCCTCCTGGGAAGAAGTGCGGCGCGAGGTCGCCAACGTACAGACGCTCGACGCCCGCTCGCCGGCCCATTTCATTTTTCCGACGAAACTCGTGCCGCTCTACGATCCTGCGACCGACTACGCCGCGCTGAGCTTTCCGCCCGGTAGGCCGGTCCTTGCCGGCGCGATCGACTTCATGCGCCGCATCCGCAAGGATTTCCGGTACGATCAGGAAGCGACCTTGATCTCGACGCCGTTGTCGGAAGCCTTCGAGGCGCGCGGCGGCGTCTGTCAGGATTTCGCGCATATCATGATCGCGGGCCTGCGCGGCCTCGGCCTGCCGGCGACCTATGTCAGCGGCTACATCCGCACCATTCCGCCTGAAGGAAAGCCGCGTCTCGAGGGCGCCGACGCCTCCCACGCCTGGGTCAACGTTTGGTGCGGCGCGGACGCCGGCTGGCTCGGCCTCGATCCGACCAATGCGCTGCAGGTCAACGACGACTTCGTCGAAATCGCGATCGGCCGCGACTATGCCGATGTCGCGCCGCTCGACGGCATCATCCTCATGTCGGGCAAGCAGACGCTGAAGGTCAGCGTCGACGTCAAGCCGGTGGGATGAAGGACCGCGAGCCTTCAGGCTCGCCTTGACCGAATGCGAGCCTGAAGGCTCGCGGCCCATGAGGCGACACGTGACCAAACCTCTCAAACTCGCCTTCATTGGCTACGGCGAAGTCGGAAAGTTGTTCGCGCGCCAGTTTCGCGAGAAAGGCGTCGCGGGCATGACGGCCTACGATCTCCTCTTCGACGACCCTTCGCGCGGCGCGGAAAAACGCGCGGAAGCACAGCAGGCAAACGTGAGCGCCGGCGCCTCGGCCGCGGACGCCGCGCGCGACGCCGATGTTGTCTTCTCCTGCGTGACCGCCGATCAGGCCGAACCCGTCGCCCGTCTCGCGCGATCCTATCTGCGGCCAGGCCAGTTCTTCGTCGACGTCAATTCCGCCGCGCCGGAAACCAAGCGTCGCGCGGCCGCCGAAGTCATGGCCGCCGGCGCGCACTACATCGAGGCCGCCGTCATGGCGCCGGTCGCGCCGAAGGGAATTGCGACGGCGATCCTCGCCGGCGGGCCGGAGGCGGGACGCGCCGCCGCGCTACTCAATCCGCTCGGCATGGACGTCGCTCCGGTGTCGAGCGAATACGGCCGGGCGTCCGCGACGAAACTGTCGCGCTCCATCATGATCAAGGGCATCGAGGCGCTGATCGTCGACGCCGCGCGATCGGCGCGCGCCTGGGGCGTGGCGGACGACGTCTTCGCCAGTCTCGAACGCACGTTTCCCGGAACCGACTTCGCCGCGCTCGCGGACAATATGGCCGAGCGCGTGCGCACCCATGGCTTACGCCGCGCCGCCGAAATGCGCGAGGCAGCCGACATGCTCGACGATCTCGGCGTGAATTCGTCGCTCGCCCGCGCCGTCGCCGACGCGCAGGAGCGCGGCGCCGCCGTCAACGCGGACAAGGCGAAATCGACCCGCTAGCCGCGTCCTCGCGCGCGACATGTCTGCGCCGTCTTGCGCGCAGTTCCCCTTTTCGCAAAGCGGCGGCACAATTGGCGCAGACCACAACATCATCGGGGAAACGCATCCATGCAGGTCAAGATCAAGGAAATCGCCACGGGGCTCCGTTTTCCCGAAGGCCCGGTCGCCATGCCCGACGGCTCGATCATCCTGGTCGAGATCGCGCGCGGCACGATTTCGCGCGTTACGCCGGACGGCAGGATTCACGTTGTCGCGGAGACAGGCGGCGGCCCGAACGGCCTGGCCCTGGGACCGGACGGCAAGATGTACGTCTGCAACAATGGCGGCTTCGAATGGCGCGAGACGCCCGAGACCGGCTTGCGCCCGGTCGCGCAGGCGAAGGATTATTCGGGCGGGCGCATCGAGCGCGTCGATCTGTCGACCGGCAAGGTCGAGCGCCTCTATGACGGCGCCGAGAACGGCAAGCTGCGCGGCCCCAACGATATCGTCTTCGACAGAACGGGCGGCTTCTGGTTCACCGATCTCGGCAAGGGCCGCGCACGCGACATGGATCGCGGCGGTCTATATTACGCAAAGGCCGACGGCTCCTTCATCACCGAGGCCATCTATCCCATGATGACGCCGAACGGCTGCGGTCTTTCTCCGGACGAAAAGACGCTCTACGCCGCCGAAACCCAGACCGGGCGCGTCTGGAAATGGGATCTCGAAGGTCCCGGCAAGCTCGTTCCGAAGAAAACCGGCCATGCGGCGGCCGGCGGCGAACTTCTGGCAGGCGTGCCGGGTTTCCAGCTCTTCGATTCTCTCGCCATCGACGGCGCCGGCAATGTCTGTGTCGCCACGCTGATGAATGGCGGCATCACTGTCATGTCGCCCGACGGCAAGTCGGTCGAGCACGTGCCCATGCCCGACTACATGACGACCAACATCTGCTTCGGCGGGCCGGAATTGCGCACGGCCTACGTGACTCTGTCGTCGAGCGGCAGGCTCGTCTCGTTCGAATGGCCGCGACCGGGTCTGAAGCTCAATTTCAGCTGACGGCGCGGCCACGCGCTGAGCGCGCATCGTGGCGACGAAGCCTCCGCCGGACCAGATACGACATGGTCAGGCGGCGGCCTTCTGCAGCGGTTCATCGAGCGCGCTCGCAACCTCGATTTCGCGCTCCCCCTCCGCCATCGCTGCGGCTATTCTCTCGATCAGCTTCGCTTGCGCCTGCAACAATTCGCTGAGAGTCGAACTGCCGCCGATTGGCGCGCGGATCAGCGCTGTCTGTTCCTGAAGACTCTGCGCCGCGGCAAGGTGATGATGCAGATCGGAGGCCGACTTCGTCCGGCCGAACCGCGCCTCGAGAGCGCGCAGATCGCGCAGATGATTGGCGAGCACCGCATCGAAAGCAACGCGCTTGTAGCTCGGCATCGCCTGCAAGGCCGGATAGAGAAGCGCAAATATGGCAAGCAGTGGCGCCCAGAAGCGATCGAACAGGCTTGCGAGCCAATAGGGCGCCTGCCCCCACAGCACCGGCGCGCCATGCTCGTAGTAGCGCTCGGCGACCGGGCTGCGCGTCAGCTTGTTGTCGACGAAGGCCGGAAAGCCCTTGTCGCGCGGGAACACGTCGCGATGATGCTGCGCGATGTGCTTGCTGGCGGCGAGCAGCAGCATCTGTGTCGCCGGATGCAGGTTGTCCTTGGCGATCAGCGTCATGGTCGCGGCCACCATGTGCACGTCGTCGCTCGGCCATGCCGGGCTGAAATGTACCGCGCCGGCCGGCAGCGTCACGGGTTCCACGAACCGCAGATGCTCGCCGAGCGCCGGCGTCATGGTAAAGTCATAGACGCCGATCTCGGGGTTTTGCAGAAGGCGCTGCGTATTGCCGGAATCGAAGCTCGCGAGCAGGAAGGCCGCGTCTATGGCGCCGCTCTTGAGGCCGGCCAGCGTATCCGCATTGTTCCATTCCACGAGCTGAATTTTCGCGCGCGTCTCCTTCGAAAGCATCTCGAGCGCCTTGCCCGACGCCAGACGCGAGCCACTGCCCGGAATTCCGACCGATACACGCTTGCCGGCGAGAAAATCGGCAAGATGTCCCGGCCTGGGTTTGGCGCCCCTGTAGAAGAGCCAGAGAGGCTGATAGCGAATGCTGCCGAGATAGATCGTGTTCGCCGCCGGAGGCAGGCCGCTCAGCCCGAAGCCGACATCCGCGCGTCCCGCGCTGACGAGCCGCTGATTGTCCGGCGCGCCATCCGAGTCGACGAATACGACCCGCACCCCGTAGTGCGAAAGATATTCGCGGTACTTGAGCGCGATCATCTCCAGGCCGGAATTCGGTTGTCCCTTGGCCACGCGGATCGTCGATGGCGGCAGCGGATCGAGATAGATCATGAAGCCGATGGCGAGGAGGGCGACGGCCACGGCCAGCCGCCACTCGTGCGTCACGAGATAGGCGAGCGCTGTCGTCTCATCCCGGACCTTGCCCCAGACATATTGCGCGAGCGCTGGACGTTCCTTGTAGAGCATGACCGCCGGGCCTCTTCGAAATCAGACTGCAGCCGCCGCTTGCGCTGACGGCGCGAGCGCGGCCTTCTTCGCTGGCCGCTCGCAAATTACGGCTACCGCCGCCGCGCCGCCGACAACCGTGAGCGCGGTGCGCGCCATGGCGCAGATCGGATCGATGGCGGCAAACAGAAAATAGGCCGCCTCGAACGGCAGGCCGAGAAGGCCGGTCGTCGTACCGACCAGCGTCAACGTGACGACGCCAGCCATGCCCATTGACGCGTAACCGGCGAGTTGGCTGACGATCAGCACGGCGGCCAGTTCCGCGAAACTGACCTCGCGTCCGTAGAACTGCGCGACGAAAAGCGTCGCGCAGACGAAATAGGCCATGGCGCCCGTGCGCAGCAGCGACACGACAAGCGGCGCCAGAAGTTCGACGCGGACCTTGTCGAACCCGAGCTTCTCGATCAGTCCATCCATGATCGCAGGCATGCAGCTCGTCGCATTGTTGGTGGCGATGCCGAGAGCGAACGTTTCCTGCATCGATCGGATCGCATGGCCGAACCCGCAACCGGCCCGAGCCTGTATGATGATAAGCGAGAGCGCCAGCAGCGCCGCCGTCGTGATCAGAACGACGCCGACGAACAGCGCCATCGTGCGTATCGGCCCCATGCCGACGGCCGCAACCTGCGAGGCCGAAATCGAGAAGAGGACGAACGGCAGAGGAAGATTGATCCAGCGCGTCAGGATCTGGCACGATTTGTAGATCGTCTCCAGCGTCTGAGACAGGCTGCTGGCGAGGCCGCCGCGAATCTGTCCGACCGCGGCGCCGAACAGCAGGGCGAAGATCAGGGCCTTGATCGTTTCGCCCGACGATAGAGCGGCGAATATGTTGGAGGGCACCAGCGTATTCACGAGGTCGCTGATGTGAGAAGCCTTGGCGTCCGGTCCAGCCGAATGCAACGACATGCGCGTATTCGAGAGATCGAGATCGCCGCCGACGATTTGGCCGAGCGCGGACCGCGTCTCATCGGACAGTCCGGCGCCGGGATGGAACGCGATGGTGACGATCGCGGCGACGCCGACCGCGATCGTGGAGGCGCACAGGAACACCCAGAGCACGCGCGGAATGATCGCCATCGCGTGGCCGTCGCGGAACATCTGCTGCAGGCTGAAGACGATCGTCGCCATCATGAACGGCAGGACGATCATCTTCAGGAGGTCGACATAGACCTTGCCGATGAAATCGAAGTGCCGGCTGATGTCGGGCGCGATCTGCGCGAACGCGGCGCCGGCGGCCACGCAGGTCAGAACCATCCAGGGATTGAGGGCGATCGCATAATAGCGTTCGATCGCGCTTCGTTCGGGTTTTTGAACCGTCGATGTCACGTCAATTCCCCGCTTTCGCCGCTGCAAGGAGCTTGGCTATCGATATGTCCGTACGCCGCTGCGCCAGAAATTCGTTGATGTAGGCGAGCAGCGCCGTGTCGCGGATGCCTACGGCGACCGCCAGATCGGAATAGGCGTCGTCGAAAGTGACGGTGCGCAGAGTGAGCGTCAGCGACGGATCTTTCGCGAGCACCAACCGCGTCTCGTATTCGTCGCGATAGCCGGCGACGATCTCGCCGCGCTTGACGGCTTCGACCACGTCTTTCCAGCTCTTGAATTCGACGATCCGCGCTTTTGGAAAATTGCGGCGGGCGAACTCGACCCAGGCCGACGCGCGCATCACGCCGAGTGCGCCGTCGAAGTTGCGGATGACCTTTTCGATCGGCTGCTCGTGAGCCAGCTTGGCGAAGGCGACGCGATTGATCAGCAGCGCGTGGTTGAGCTTGAAGTAAGGATTCGAGAAAGAGACCTTCTGGAAGCGGGCCAGCGTACGCGCCAATCGGCTGACGCCGACATCGGCGCCGCCGGCCGCGACGAGATCGGCGACCCCGTCGAAGGTCTTCGGCGACCTGTCGAAGCGGATGCCGACTTTCAGTTCTTTCGCGAGATCGCGCATCAGTTCGACGTCGCTGCCCATCGGCTCGCCGTCGCGCTCGTAGAAGAACGGATAGGCGTTGGCGTGGTTCATGGCGACCACGAGCTCGCCGCGTGAAAGGATACGGCCAATGTCCGGCGCCACGACGCGGCCGTCGGCGAGCGTCGTGAGGCCAGCGGGGGTCGCTGTCTGGCTGAGGGCAGCCTGCGGAAGGAGCGGCGCGGCGAAGGCCATCGTCGCGGCTACGGCCGTCAGCGCGAACCGACGAAGCCGGCAAAGCGCGGAAGATGCGGCGGTCGAGGTGAGCGTCATCGTCATGCCGCGGCGCTGGCCCGTGCGGCGAGTTCGCGAAGCGCGGCGACTTGGCCGATCGCGGCGAGTTCGCCGATCGCGTATTGCGCAACGGCAGGCGATGTCAGCTTGTGCATGTCGATGACGGTCGCGGCAGGCGGTATCGCAATGCGTGGCGACATGCCGATGAGCTCGCCCGTATCAAAGCCGGCATCGACCCGGTGCAGCGCGACCTGCGTATGGTCCTGCCCATCCGCGATCAGTTCCGCGAAGGGGTTGGGGCCAGCGTATTTGGATGGCCACTCGCCCTCGATACAGGGATGCAGGTTGTAGAAGCCCAGTCGAGGGTAATCGAACAGCCGCTTGTCGATCCGCTGCCCGAAAGTGCACGCCACGCACATGTCCGGACGCCAGGAACTCGAAAACAATTCGTAGAACGCATCGTCCTTGACCCGACCCTTGTAGACGGCGAGACCATTGCGATGCGCAGAGCGCTCGACCATTGTCTCTTCTTCGGGCTTGTGGTCGTACTGCCAGACGCGACGATCGGCGTTGACGAATTTCTGCGAGAGATCGTCGGTCGCGACGCCGACAATTTCGAAGCGATCGCTGTACGGCCCGTGGATCAGCTCGTCGAGCACGTAGTATCCGCGATAGAAACTTCCAAAAATCGCAATCCGGATCATTGGCGCTTCGCTCCCCTCTCGACCGTCGCAACCAGCGTGCGGCGCGACAGATTGTCGCCCGTGAGAGACCAGAAAGTCGCCTAAACTCTAACCGTCGCGTTAAAAGCCTTTCGTTACGGAATTTCAGAGATTGTTCGTGGTGGACAAATCTTGAACGTCGCGCCACGCCCGCCGGATTCGCGCGAACGAACGCTTTACCATATGCGCGACCTTCGAGCGGGCTTGTGCGTCAGCAATCGCGGCGTCTTTTTCGAGCCGGAGACCGCTACTTCTCCCCCACGCGTTTCACCTCGGCAAATCCAGCCGCCTCCATCGCCAGATGCACACGGTTCTGGAAGGTCGCATCGTCGCCCTCGGCGATCAGCGCCGCGTTGCGCGCGACCGCGTCGCACAGCGTCTCGACCCAGCCCTCTTCGGACTTGGCGAAATCGTTCAGCACGTAGGAATGAACGAGATTCTTGTCGCCGGGATGTCCGATGCCGAGACGGATGCGACGATAGTCCTTGCCGAGATGCGCGTCGATCGAGCGCAGCCCATTATGCCCGGCGGCGCCGCCGCCGACCTTCACGCGACATTTTCCGGGCGCGAGATCGAGCTCGTCGTGAAACACCGCGATGTCGGCAAGCCCGATCTTGTAGAAGCGCGCGGCCTCGCCGACCGCGCGGCCGGATTCGTTCATGTAGGTTTCCGGCTCGAGCAAGATGACCTTCTCGCCGCCGATCTGGCCCTCGCTCACACGTCCCTGAAAGCGCGCGCGAAACGGCGCGAAATTATGGGCGCGCGCGATTTGCTCGATCGCCATGAAGCCGATGTTGTGGCGATTGCGGGCATACTGGCGGCCGGGATTGCCGAGCCCGACGAAGAGCAGCATGAAAAACCCCAGGGCGCAGGCCCTCCGGCCTGGCGGTCAAAATGAAAAGCCCGGCGAAACCGCTGTCGCGATCGCGCCGGGCCTGAATCGAGGCAAGCCGATGCGGCTTTACTTCTTCTTTTCGTCCTTCGCGGGCGCGGCGGCGGCAGGCGCGGCGGCGGCCGGAGCGACTTCCTTCTCGACGGCCGGCGGCGCGATCGTCGCGATGGTGAAATCGCGGTCGGTGATCGTCGGCTTGCAGCCTTCCGGCAGCTTGATCGCCGAAATGTGCAGGGAATCGTTGAAGTCGTAGCCGGAGAGATCCGCGGTGATGGATTCCGGAATGTTGTCGGCCGGAACGAACATCTCGACCGTGTGGCGCACGATGTTGACCGAGCCGCCGCGCTTGATGCCCGGCGCGGTTTCCACGTTAATGAAGTGCACGGGCACGTCCACGCGCAGGCGCGAACCCGCCTTCAGGCGCAGGAAGTCGACGTGCAGCACCGTGTCCTTGACGGGATCGAGCTGATAGTCGCGTGGAATGGCGCGCTCCTTGGCGCCGTCGACGTCGATCTCGAAGATCGTGGTCAGGAAGTGACCGGCGTAGATCAGCTGCGTGGCGGTCTTGCGGTCCAGCGAAATCGGCTGCGGCGCGTCGCCGCCACCGTAGATCACTGCGGGAATGCGGCCTTCTCGGCGTACGCTGCGGGCGGCCCCCTTGCCAGTCCCGCTGCGGACCGAGGCCGCGAGAGTCTTCTTCTCGGCCATGGTTCAGTCCTTGATAGTGAGTTTCACGCCCACGCCTCCAGGGGTGTCGGAAACGGGCGCGCGCGGCTTATAGGCGAAAGGGTTGCGGGTGGCAAATGGCGGGCGGCCAAGCATCCTCAGCCCAGAAACGCCTCCCGCTCCTCTTTCGGCATTTTGAAGGCGTTGGCCTCGGCCGGGAATGCGCCGGACTTCACGTCCGCCACATAGGCTCCCGCTGCCTCCCGCATGGTCGCCCCAACCTCGGCATAGCGCTTGTTGTGCTTGAAATTGGCGTCGGTGAAGCCCAGCACGTCGACGATCACCAGCACCTGCCCGTCGGTCTTGCGCCCGCCGCCGATGCCGATCGTCGGCGCCTTGATCGCGCGGGTCACGACGTCGGCCACGTCCTCGGGGATGACTTCGAGCACCAGCATGTCCATGCCGGCCTCGTCCAGCGCGCAGGAATCCGCGACGAGTTTGCGCGCCTCCGCCGCCGTCTTGCCCTTCAGGCGCTTTTCCTCGTGGTTTTGGGGTTCGAGGCCGAGATGGCAGCACACCGCGATCCCCGCGCCCTTGATGGCGCGCACGATCTCCGGCAGCGGCCCCTCGAATTTCACCATGTCGGCGCCCGCCTCCACCAGGATTTTGGCGTTGGCGACCGCCTCCTGCGGCGTGCGGTAGGTCTGCCAGGGCAGGTCCGAGACGATGAACATGTCCGGCGCGCCCCGCCGCACTGCCCGGGTATGATGGGCGATATCGGCAAGCTGCACCTCGCGCTCGCTCGCATAGCCCAGCATATTCGTGCCGACGCTGTCGCCGACGAGAATGAGGTCGACGCCTCCCGCCGCTTCCGCCCGCGCGGTCGGCGCGTCGTAGGCCGTCAGCATGGCGATCTTCTCGCCCTTGCGCTTCATCTCGAAAAAGCGGGCCGCGCTGCGCATATTTGTTCCCTCAGCCTGTTGAAAGCGGGGACGGCGGCCGCCCCTCGCCTTGCGCCTGTTATATAGAGACTGCGCTTTCTTTGCGCGAAAAGGTTCCATGCGCTTTCCGCCGAGCTTCCTGGAGGAGATCAAGGCCCGCCTGCCCATGTCGCAGGTGGCGAGCAAGCGCGTGCGCCTGAAGAAGGAAGGCCGCGAGTTTCGCGGCCTGTCGCCGTTCACAAGCGAGAAGACGCCGTCCTTCTACGTCAACGACCAGAAGGCGCGTTTCTTCGACTTTTCCGCCGGCAAGAACGGCAACATCTTCGATTTCGTCATGGAGACTGAGGGGGTGAGTTTCCCCGAGGCGGTCGAGCGACTGGCCGCGGACGCCGGCCTCGCCCTGCCGAAGATGACGGCCGAGGAAGAAGCGCGCGAAGCCCGCCGCGCCTCGACGCACGAGGCGCTCGAACTCGCCGCCCGCTGGTTCGAGACGCAGCTGCAATCGCCGGAAGGCGCGCGCGCACGCGGCTATCTCGCCGACCGCGGCCTCGGCCCCGCGCTCCAGAAGGAATTCCGCCTCGGCTATGCGCCGCGTGAAAAATTCGGCCTACGCGATTTTCTCGCCGGCAAGGATGTCGACGGCCCGACCATGATCGAGGCCGGGCTTCTGGTGCATGGCGAGGACATCGCCGTCCCCTACGATCGTTTTCGCGATCGCGTCATCTTCCCGATCGCGGACCGCTCCGGCCGCGTCATCGCCTTCGGCGGCCGCGCAATGGATAAGGACGTCCAGGCTAAGTACCTGAATTCTCCGGAGACTCCCCTCTTCCACAAGGGCCATTGCCTCTACAATCACCACCGCGCGCGGGCCGCCGCTCACAAGTCGAACCGCGTGATCGCGGTCGAGGGCTATGTCGACGTCATCGCCATGCATACGGCCGGTTTTCCGGACACGGTCGCCCCTCTCGGCACGGCGCTGACGCCGGAACAGGTCCAGCTCCTCTGGGGCATGGCGGAAGAACCGATCCTCTGTTTCGACGGCGACCGGGCCGGCCGCAAGGCCGCCTTCAGGGCGATCGAGACCGCCCTGCCGCTGATCGGCCCCGGCCGTTCCCTCCGTTTCGCCTTCCTGCCGGACGGGCAGGACCCGGACGACCTCGTCCGCTCGGCCGGCCCGACCGCCGTCGACGAGGTGATTTCAGAGGCCAAGCCCCTCGTCGACGTCCTCTGGCAGCGCGAGATCGAGGCGCAGCCGCTCGATACGCCCGAGCGCCGCGCTTCCTTCGAGTCCCGCGCCTTCCAGGTTTTGCAGGCGATCGGCGATGAAAACCTGCGCCGCCACTATCGCGAGGAATTTTCCGCCCGCGTTTCGGCCTTGTTCGGCCGTGACCGCGCCCGGGGCGAAGGCCGGCGCTGGGAACCCCGTCCGCGCGGCGGACCGGGAGGCCACGGCGGCCAGAACGGCGGCTGGCGCCAGCAGGCCGCCCCGCTGACGATCAGCCCGGCGCTCGCCCGCTCCAGCCTGTTCGCGGGCGGCCCGAAGGCCATCGTGCCGCGCGAGGCATTGATTTTATTGTTGATTTGCAATCATCCCGACCTTGCCGTCGAGCAGCCGGAGGAACTGGCGGCGCTGGAGCTCGCCAACTCCGACCTCGCCCGCCTGCGCGATTTCGTCCTGTCCGTAGCCAGCGCCGGCGAGGCGGCGGCTGACCTGCGCGCGGAGATCGAGCATGCAGGTCTCCGCCCGGCGCTCGACCGGCTGGACGCCATGGCCGCCATCTCGACCCTGTGGTCGGTCCGCCCCTCCGCGGATGTGTCCGACGCCCGCCACGCGCTGAATCAGGCTCTGGCCTTGCATCGCAGGACCAAGGCGTTACATAGGGAATTGGTCGCCGCAGAGGCCGCTCTGGCGGAGGATGCGAACGACCGCAATCTCGCGCGATTGCAGGACATACAGGGTCAGCTCTCAACATTGGACGGGGCAGAGGCGGTCATCGAAGGTTTCGGGACCCCATCGGGACGCTCGTCGAAAGAATTGTGAAGCTGCCGCCGTCAGGCTTTGGCTGCCTCGCGCGTAGATTGGTCGCAAGTTATTTTCGGGCGCATCCGCGCCCTTGGTTAAGAGGCGGTTAGGCGCCGGCCTGCGATTTTCGCGTCAAGCGAATCAGTCGCGGCGCGCTGCCGCCTGCAGGCGCGAATAAGACGGCGCGGATGCGGACGCGCCGGCTGCGCCCCTCGAGCGGGTTCGGAGTGAACTTGATGGCGAAAAAAGACGAAGAGAAGCCGGAAGGCGAAGGCGCGGCCGTGGTTGAGACGACCGACAGCCCATTGCTCG
>JAGRKN010000114.1:20526-20678 GCA_020442275.1 Rhodoblastus sp.
CGCCAAGAAGCGCGGCTTCGTGACCTATGCCGAATTGAACGCGGTCCTGCCGTCGGAGGAAGTCTCTTCCGACCAGATCGAGGACGTCTACGCGATGCTCTCCGAGATGGGCATCACCGTCACCGAGGATCAGGACAACGACGACAACGAGG
>JAGRKN010000115.1:0-984 GCA_020442275.1 Rhodoblastus sp.
ACGACGGCACGGTGAAGATCGCGTCTTCGGACGGCAATTCGATCAAGGCGGCGATCAACTGGATCAAGTCGATCGCCAGCGATCCGGAAGTCGGCCAGATCTACGAAGGCACGGTGGTGAAGACCGTCGACTTCGGCGCCTTCGTCAATTTCTTCGGCTCCAAGGACGGCCTCGTCCACATCTCGCAGCTTGCGCTCGGCCGCGTCGCCAAGACGACGGACGTGGTCAAGGAAGGCGACAAGGTGAAGGTGAAGCTGCTCGGCTTCGACGATCGCGGCAAGGTGCGCCTGTCGATGCGCGTCGTCGACCAGGAGACCGGCGAAGACCTCGAGGCCAAGCAGAAGGCCGAGCGCGAAGCGCAGAAGGCGGCCGAAGCGGGCGAGTAATCGCTTCTTCTTCAAGGCTCAAACACAAGACCCGCCGGGGCGACCCGGCGGGTTTTTCATGTCGGCTTATTTCCGCCCGCGCAGCGCATCCAATCCGAGAGGGCCTCCGCCGGCGAAGATCAGATAGAAAAATACGAAGCAGTACAGTATGGCGCTGTCTCCACCGTTGTTGACCGGAAAGAATCCGCGCGGGAAGTGAGCGAGAAAATAAGCGAACGCCATGACGCCGCTCGCCACAAAGGCGGCCGGACGGGTGAACAGGCCGATGGCAATCAAAACGCCGCAGAGAATTTCGAAAGCGCCAGCTGCGCCTGAGAGGGTGGCGATCGCCGGGTGATTGCCGCCGGCCGGAAAATAGAAATGCTTTTGCGTACCGTGCTCCAGGAAGAGCAAGCCGGAGATGATCCGGATGAGCGATAGCGCATAGGGCGCGTAGCGCGACAGCGAATGTTTCATCTTTCGATCCGATCGGACACGCAATCGCCCGATTCGGCCCCTTAGAGCATGCTCGGCAGCACGCGGTCCGGCGGGCGGTGGCCGTCCATGAAGGTCTTGACGTTGACGATGACCTTTTCGCCCATGTCGATGCGGCCCTCGA
>JAGRKN010000115.1:1020-1411 GCA_020442275.1 Rhodoblastus sp.
TGGCGAGCTTCACGAGCTTGGGCGAAACCGCCGGCTCGTGCTCGAACACGTCGAGGCCGGCGCCGGCGAGCTCATTGCCCTCGAGCATGCGGATCAGCGCGTTCTCGTCGATGATTTCGCCGCGCGCCGTGTTCACGACGATCGCCTGCGGCTTAAGGTATTTCAGGCGGCGCGCCGACAGGAGATGGTAGGTCGCCGGCGTATGCGGGCAGTGGACGGAGACGACGTCCATGCGGGCCAGCATCTGGTCGAGCGATTCCCAATAGGTCGCGCCGAGCTTGGTCTCGGTCGCCAGCGCCACGCGGCGGCGGTTGTGGTAGTGGACTTCGAGGCCGAAGGCGGCGGCGCGCACGGCGACGGCCTGGCCGATGCGGCCCATGCCGACGATGCC
>JAGRKN010000115.1:1459-13268 GCA_020442275.1 Rhodoblastus sp.
GCGACCAGCCGGCCCATTCGCCCGACGGAATCGTCTGCGCGCCTTCGACGATGCGGCGCGCGACCGCCATGACGAGCGCCATGGTCATGTCCGCGGTGTCGTCGGTCAGCACGCCCGGCGTATTGGTGACAGTGATGCCGCGCCGCAGCGCCGAGGTCACGTCGATATTGTCGACGCCATTGCCGAAATTGGCGATCAGCTTCATCTGGTCGCCGGCCTGGGCGACGAGGCCGGCGTCGATCCGGTCGGTCACCGTCGGCACCAGCACGTCGGCCGTGCGCATGGCTTCCGCGAGTTGCGCATTGGACATGGGCGCGTCGGTCTCGTTCAGGCGGACATCGAACAATTCGCGCATGCGCGCCTCGACGACCTCGGGCAGCTTGCGCGTTACGACAACCAGCGGTTTCTTCTGCGGCATTCCGTGTCCGTCCCTGCCCGCGCGGCCGGCCGACGAAATCGGCCAGCGGCATGAGGTCGCCATAATTCACCGCTCCTTAACGACGTTTGGACGACAACGTCTCAAGAGCGCGCAACGGCGGTTCGACGCTTCCTAGCAGATGGCTGGACAAAGACAAGAACGCCGATTGCCGCCCAGCACCGGAGTTGCGACATGGCCTTTTTCGCGGAACGGATTCGGAACGCGACCTGTCTCACCGCCCGCGCGGGCGCCTTTATGGCCCTGCTGGCCCTGCTCTGGTCGCCGATCGCGCAAGCCGCTCAGCAGACGGGACCGGTCACCGGCTTGCCCGTGCCGCGGTTCGTGAGCCTGAAATCCGACCGCGTGAACCTGCGCGAGGGCCCCTCGAAGGACCATAGGACCATCTGGATCTTCCAGCGGGCCGGCCTGCCGGTCGAAGTCACAGCCGAATTCGACATCTGGCGGCGCATTCGCGATTCCGAGGGCTCCGAGGGCTGGGTGCTGCATTCCCTGCTGTCGGGCCGAAGGACGGCGATCGTCGCCCCCTGGAAAAAGGGGGTGGAATTCCCGCTACGCCGCACCGGGGACGCCGGCGCCGAGGTCACCGCCCGGCTTCAGTCGGGCGTGATCGGCTCGCTCAAGGCCTGCAACGGCAAATGGTGCCGCCTCGCGGGCGAGGGCTTCGACGGCTGGATCGAGCAGGAAAATCTCTGGGGCGCCTATCCCGGCGAAACCATCCAGTAGCCTGCGCGTCCTCCGTCAGCCGCAAGTCGCATGCCGGGCGCCCCGACAGGCGACGGAGGCGACTTTCGAGCCCCGAACTCGTGTGTTAGAAGCCGGTCGGATCGAACGACCGGGCGCACCCGGATTTGCGAGAGGACGGCAGAGAGATATGGGCGAACGGCGCTCCAGCTTTGGGTACGAAGACCTGCTCGCCTGCGGTCGCGAGGAATTATTCGGACCGGGCAACGCGCAGCTGCCGCTGCCGCCGATGCTGATGTTCGACCGCATCACCGAGATTTTCGAGAGCGGCGGCGAACACGGCAAGGGCTACGCGCGCGCGGAGTTCGACATCAAGCCGAGCCTCTGGTTTTTCGATTGCCACTTCAAGGGAAATCCGGTCATGCCGGGTTGCCTCGGGCTCGACGCCATGTGGCAGCTGACCGGCTTCTACCTCGGCTGGCTCGGCAATCCCGGCCGCGGCATGGCGCTCGGCGTGGGCGAGGTGAAATTTTCCGGACAGGTTCGCCCGACCGTCAAGACGGTCAGCTACGGCATCGATTTCAAGCGCATCTTCAAGGGCAAGCTCGTTCTCGGCATCGCCGACGGATGGGTGGCCGCCGATGGCGAGCGCATCTACGAGGCCAAGGATTTGAAGGTCGGCCTCGCCAAGGCGGAAGCGTCGGCCGCCTGATTTCCGCGGTCGACAAACGCCCGGGCGATCGCGCGCCGCGGGCTCGAGGGAGAACATCATGAGACGCGTCGTCGTGACCGGCATGGGCATCGTGTCCTCGATCGGCAACAACGCCGGAGAAGTGCTGACCTCGCTGCGCGAGGCGCGCTCGGGCGTCGTCTTCGCCGAGGAATACGCCAAGCTCGGATTTCGCTCGCAGATCCACGGCGCGCCGACGTGCAAGGCCGAGGAGCTCGTCGATCGCCGCGCCATGCGCTTTCATGGCGGCGGCACGGCCTGGGCGCATGTGGCGATGGAACAGGCGATCGCCGATTCCGGCCTCGAGGCCGGCGACATTTCCAACGAGCGTACGGGGCTTATCGTCGGCTCGGGCGGCCCGTCGACGCGCTCGCAGGTCGAGGCTGCGGACACTACGCGCTCGAAGGGCCCCAAGAAGGTCGGCCCGTTCGTCGTGCCGAAGGCCATGTGTTCGACCGCGTCGGCCACGCTTTCCACCTGGTTCAAGATTCGCGGCACGAGCTATTCGATTTCTTCCGCCTGCTCCACTTCGAGCCATTGCATCGGCAATGCCGCCGAGCTCATCCAGTGGGGCAAGCAGGACGTCGTCTTCGCCGGCGGCTGCGAGGAACTCGACTGGACGCTGTCGGTCCTGTTCGACGCGATGGGCGCCATGTCGTCGTCCTACAACGACAAGCCGGCGACCGCCTCGCGCGCCTATGACGTCAACCGCGACGGCTTCGTCATCGCAGGCGGCGCGGGCATTCTCGTGCTCGAGGAATATGAGCGCGCCAAGGCGCGCGGCGCGAAGATCTACGCCGAACTCACCGGATACGGCGCGTCGTCCGACGGCGTCGACATGGTGGCGCCGTCGGGCGAAGGCGCGATCCGCTGCATGCGCAAGGCGCTCGCCACCGTGAAGGGGCCGATCGACTACATCAATCCGCACGCGACCTCGACTCCGGTTGGCGACGTCAAGGAAATCGAGGCGATCCGCGAAGTGTTCGGCGTCGGCGACAAGTGCCCGCCGATCTCGGCGACCAAGTCGCTGACCGGCCATTCGCAGGGCGCGACGGGCGTGCACGAGGCGATCTATTCGTTGCTCATGCTCAACAACGATTTCATCTGCGAGAGCGCCAACATCCAGGAACTCGATCCGGCCTTCGCGGACATGCCGATCCTGCGCCAGCGTCGCGACAATGCGAAGCTCTCGACCGTTCTGTCGAACTCGTTCGGCTTCGGCGGAACGAACGCTTCGCTCGTTTTCAGCCGCATCGATGCTTGAGCGGAGCCCAGACATGAACGCGCAAGCAAAGACGGGCCTGATGCATGGCCGCCGCGGCCTGATCATGGGCGTGGCCAATTCGCATTCGATCGCCTGGGGCATCGCGCAGACACTCGCCGCGCATGGAGCCGAACTCTGCTTCACCTATCAGGGCGAGGCGCTGGGCAAACGCGTGGCGCCGCTCGCCAAGCAGGCGGGCTCCGATTTCATTCTGCCCTGCGACGTCGAGGATCTCGCCTCGGTCGACGCGGTCTTCGCGGCGATGAAGGACCGCTGGGGAACGATTGATTTCATCGTTCACGCGATCGGCTTCACCGACAAGCGCGAACTCAAGGGCCGCTATGCCGATACGACGCGCGAGAATTTTTCGCGCACGATGGTGATCTCCTGCTTCTCCTTCACGGAAGTGGCGAAGCGCGCGGCCGAGCTGATGCCAAACGGCGGCTCAATGATCACGCTGACCTATGGCGGTTCGACGCGGGTCATGCCGAATTACAACGTCATGGGTGTCGCCAAGGCCGCGCTGGAAGCCTCGATGCGCTATCTGGCGAATGATTTCGGTCCGCAGGGCATCCGCGTCAACGCGTTGTCGCCGGGACCGGTGCGCACGCTCGCCGGCGCCGGCGTTTCCGATGCGCGGGCGATGTATTCGTTCCAGCGCGCGCATTCGCCCCTGCGCAAGTCGGTGTCGATCGAGGAGATCGGCGGATCGGCGCTCTATTTCCTGTCCGACCTCTCTGCAGGCGTGACCGGCGAGATCCACCACATCGACGCCGGTTACAACATCATCTCGATGCCTCGGCCCGAGGACATGAAGGCGGCATTGTCGGGCGAAGACGACGCCTGAGCTGTTTTTTGCGCGCGACATGACGCCGCAGGCCCCCGCCTGAAGCGGGACGGCAGGGCATTTGCCGCGTTCCGCCGGCTACATTGCCAAACCTTAAGTTGAACGCGCCTGGAACGCGCGTCTTACTGCGCCCATCGACACCTCGGGCGCAGGAGACGCCACATGAAACTGATCAAGCCTACCGCTGTCGCGCTGGTCGCGACGCTCGGCGCCGCCGGCGCATTCGCCATCGCCAATGCGCAGACACAGGCGCCCGCCAATCCGCAGACGCCACCAGGCGCCTCCGAATCTGGTCCGCGCGGGCCGGGCTGGGGTCCGGGAGATGGCCGCGGCATGGGCCGCTGGGACATGGACCGCGACGACGATCGCGGCTGGGGCGGCAGGCGCTGGGGCATGGGCCGCGAAGGCGGCATGGGTCCCGGCGACGGCATGGGCCCGGGCTGGCGTCACCACCGCCAGTTCTCCAAGGAAGACCGCGCGGCCTTCCTCAATGCGCGGATCGCGGCGATCCACGCCGGCCTCGGCCTGACCGCCGACCAGGAGAAGCTGTGGCCGCCGGTCGAGAGCGCCGTGCGCGACATGGCGAAGGGCATGGGCGAGCGGTTCGAAAAAGCGCGCGGCGAGAAGCCGAAGGACCCGATCGAAGGCATGAAGCGGCGCGCCGAATGGCAGATCACGCGCGGCGAGGCGATGAAGAAGCTCGCCGACGCCGCGGCGCCGCTCTACGCGACGCTGACGACCGAGCAGAAGGATCGCCTGCCGACTTTGATGCGGCCGGGCATGCGCGGCCACGGCGGCGGCTGGATGCATCGGCACGGCATGGGCTGGGGTCGCGGCGACGACCGAGGCTGAGACCGGCCTTTGGCAGAAAACGAGGAGCGGGCGGCGACGCCCGCTTCTTTTATTCTGCGAAGAAGGCGCGCAATTGTGGCTTCATGATCTTGCCGGGCGCGTTGCGCGGCAGCGGCTCGCCCGAAAAGGCGATGCGCACAGGCACCTTGAAGGCGGCCAGATGCTCGCCGACGAAAGCGCGCAATTCGTCCTCGCTCGCGTTCATGCCCGCCTTCAGCGTCACGACGGCCGCAGGCTCCTCCCCCAGCGTATGGTGCGGCAGGCCGATGACGCCCGCGTCCATGACGGCGGGATGGCGATAGAGGACTTCCTCGACCTCGATGCAATAGATGTTCTCGCCGCCGCGGATCAGCATGTCCTTCTTGCGATCGACGATGAACAGAAAGCCTTCGTCATCGAGCCGCGCGACGTCGCCGGTCTTCAGCCATTCGCCTTCAAAGGCCTTGGCCGTCGCTTCGGGCTTGTTCCAGTAGCCGCGTACGACATTGGGGCCGCGCACCCACAATTCGCCGACGGCGCCCGTCGGCAGGCTCCGTCCGTCGTCGTCGACGATCTTCATGTCGCAGACGGGAATGCAGGGGCCGGCGCTTTCCGGCCGATTTCGATAATCCTCGGCGCTGTGGCTCGTGAAGGTCGAAGTCGTCTCCGTCATGCCCCAGCCGATGCCGGGCGCGGATTTCGGAAAGACCTCGATGATGCGTCGCACGAGTTCGGAAGAAGCGGGCGCGCCGCCATAGGAGACGGCCTCGAGCGAGGACAGGTCGTATTTCTCGCGGTCGGGATGTTCGATGATCTGCCAGGCGATCGTCGGCACGCCGCCCGCCGTCGTCACACGCTCGCGTTCGATAAGCTGCATGGCGCGCACCGGATCGAAACGGCGCATCATCACGATCTTGCCGCCCGTCGCGAGCGAGGGGCACAGGATCGCGTGCGCGCCCGTCGTATGAAAGAAGGGTATGGCGATCAGCATCGAGCGCTGGACCGACGGATCGGGCGCGGGGATCGGTTCGCCACGCCGGATGAAATTGCGCATCGCCGAGAATTGCGCGGCGAAGACCCCGCAGGTCGAATTGCGATGCGTCTGGATCGCGCCCTTTGAATTGCCCGTCGTGCCCGAGGTGTAGAGGATCGAAGCGTCGTCGTCCGGGCCGATCTCGACGACCGGCAACGGCGCGTCCGGCAGGTTGTTCCAGGCGTCGGGCGTTCCGATGATGGATTCGAAAGCGATGGTTCCTGCCGGCGCCTTTTCCGCGCGCGTGACCGCGATCTTTTCGAGCGCGGGACATTCGTCGCGATGCGGCGCGATGCGCGCCCAGCGCTCCTCGTCCGCAATGATCACACGCGCGCCGGAATCCTTCAGGCCGTAGATCAGTTCCTCGCCCGACCACCAGCCGTTGAGCGGCGTGGCGATAGCGCCGAGGAGCACCGACGCGAAGAAGGCGACCGGCCATTCGGGAAGGTTGCGCATGACGATGGCGACGCGGTCGCCCTTGGCGACCCCCTGCGCCTCCAGCCAATGCGCGAGCGCGATCGAGGCGCGCGCGAAAGTCTCGTAACTGACGCGTTCGTCTTCATGCACCAGGAAGATGCGCTCGCCAAAGGTCGCCCGGCTGGCGACGAGAATTTCGCGCAGCGTCGGCGGCGCATTCTTCCAGATGCGCGTCCGATGGCCACGGATGACGGCCTCCGCCATTTCGAAGGGCGCGCCCGGCGCGGTCAGCGCTTCGTGCGCGCGCGCCAGTGAGACCGCGGGCCAACCTGCCGGAAGCTCCTGCGTCATGGCCAGAGCCTCAGATGGTCGCGCCGCCGTCGACGACGAAATTCTGGCCGGTGACGAAGGCGCCGGCCTTGCCCGCCAGGAAAACCGCGCAGCCCGCGATCTCGTCGGGATCGCCGATGCGCTTCAGCGCTGCGCCCGAGGTCGAGCGCTTCAGCGTCTCCGGATCGTCCCACAAAGCCTTGGCGAAATCGGTCTTGATGAGGCCTGGCGCGATGCAGTTCACGCGCACATTGTCCGGGCCGTATTCGACCGCGAGATTGCGCGCGAGCTGCATGTCGGCCGCCTTGGAGATGCAATAGGCGCCGATGACCGGCGAGCCGCGCAGGCCGCCGATGGAGGAGACGATCATGATCGAGCCGTCTTTTCGCGCGCGCATCTCGGGGACCACCATCGAGATCAGCCAGTTGTTGGCGATGATGTTGTTTTCGAGAATCTTTCGGAAGGCGTCATCGCTGATTTGCGCGAGCGGGCCGTAATAGGGATTGGCGGCGGCGTTGCAGACGAGAATGTGGATGTCGCCAAAAGCCTTCCTGGTTTCATCGACGAGGCGCTGGAGTTCTTCCTTCGAGGAGATGTTGGCGGGGATCGCGATGGCGCGGCCTTCGCCGTATTTCGCGTTGATTTCCTTCGCCACTTCGTTGCAGGGCGCGGCCTTGCGCGAGGAAATGACGACGCGCGCGCCATGCTCGGCCATGCGCTCGGCAATGGCTTTTCCAATGCCGCGTGAAGAGCCCGTGATGATGGCGGTCTTGCCGGTGAGGTCGAACAATTCCATGCGGCGTTTCCTCTAATTCCTGCTCTTCTGTCTACCCGTCATTGCGAGGAGCGAAGCGACGAAGCAAGCCATCTCTGCGGCTTGTTTCGGCGATGGATTGCTTCGCTATGCTCCTCGCGATTGCGGGATGATGTACGTTGCGAGAGCTTTACGCTCCCGCCTTCTGCGCGAAATGCCAAGCCATGGTGGCGAGCGGCTCGGTGCGGGAGCCCGCTTCCATGGCGCGGGCGCTCGACGCCGTGCCGTCACGAACGCGGCCGGCGATGCCCTGCGTGATGCAGGCGAGCCGGAACATGTTGTAGGCGAAGTACCATTCGAGCTGCGGCAGGCCCGGACGGTTGGTGATCTTGCAGTAGAGCGCGACCGCCTCTTCCATCGACGGGATTCCCATCGACTTCAGATCGAGACCCGAAAGCCCGCTGCGGCCTTCCGGCGGCATGACCCAGTGCGACAGGAAGTAGGTGAAGTCGGCCAATGGATCGCCGAGCGTCGACAGTTCCCAGTCGAGCACGGCGGCGACGCGCGGCTCGCTCGAATGGAAGATCATGTTGTCGATGCGATAGTCGCCATGCACGACCGAAACGCGCTCCTGCGTCGGTACAGTACGCGGCAGCCATTCGATCAGCTTCTCGACGACCTCGATATGGCGCGTCTCGGAAGCCTTGTACTGCTTGGTCCAGCGATCGATCTGGCGTGAGAAGTAGTTTCCGGGCTTGCCGAAGTCGCTGAGGCCGATCGCGTTCGGATCGTAATTATGCAAACGCGCGAGCGTGGAGATCTCCGCCTCGTAGATCGCGCGACGTTCCTCGGCCGAGGACTGCGGCAGCGTGCCGTTCCAGAAGATACGGCCTTCCACATTGTCCATGATGTAGAAAAAGGAACCCAGCACATCGTTGTCGACGCAGAGCGCCCAGGGTTTCGCGACCGGAAAACCCTGCGGATGTAGCGCGGAGATGACCTTGAATTCGCGGTCGACCGCATGCGCCGACGGCAGCAGCTTGCCGAGCGGCTTGCGGCGCATGACGTAGGAGTGCGTGGGCGTGTCGAGCCGGAAGCTCGGGTTCGATTGCCCGCCCTTGAACTGAGAGACGGTCAGCGGCCCTTCATAGCCGCTGACATTCTCCTTCATCCAGGCCGCAAGGCGCGCCTCGTCGAAACGATGGCGCTCCTCGACCGGCTTTGTTCCACCGAAGACGTCGTCGGTGGAGGCCGACGCTCCAGCCATCAGCCCTTGACCTCGCGGTTGGTGTACTTGCGCATTTCCATCTGCGCGATCTGGCGGTTGTGCACTTCGTCCGGACCGTCGGCGATGCGCAGAGAGCGAATGCCGGCGTAGGACTTGGCGAGACCGAAATCGGTCGTGACGCCGCCGCCGCCGTGCGCCTGGATCGCGTCGTCGATGATCTTGAGCGCGATGCGGGGGCCCGCAACCTTGATCATGGCGATCTCAAGCTTGGCGTGCTTGTTGCCGACCTTGTCCATCATGTCGGCGGCCTTCAGCGTCAGCAGGCGCGTCATCTCGATGTCGGTGCGCGCTTCGGCGATGCGCTGCTCCCACACGGACTGCTCTGACACCTTCTTCCCGAAAGCGACGCGGCTCTGCAGGCGCTTCACCATCTTCTCAAGCGCGGCTTCCGCGACGCCGATGGTGCGCATGCAGTGATGGATGCGGCCCGGGCCGAGGCGGCCCTGCGCGATCTCGAAGCCGCGGCCCTCGCCGAGGATCAGGTTTTCGGCGGGCACGCGCACGTTGTCGAAGATCACTTCGGCATGGCCGTGCGGGGCGTCGTCGAAGCCGAAGACTGGCAGCATGCGCACGATCTTCACGCCGGGCGTGTCGAGCGGCACGAGGATCTGCGACTGCTGCTCATGGCGTGGCTTGGACGTATCCGTCTTGCCCATGAGAATACCGATCTTGCAGCGCGGATCGCCCGCGCCGGACGACCACCACTTGCGGCCGTTGATGACGTAATGATCGCCGTCGCGCTTGATCGAGGTCTCGATATTGGTGGCGTCGGAGGAGGCCACCGCCGGCTCGGTCATGAAGAAGACCGAGCGGATCTCGCCGGCCATCAGCGGACGCAGCCATGTGTCCTTCTGCTTCTTCGTGCCGTAGCGGTGCAGCACTTCCATATTGCCGGTGTCGGGCGCGGAGCAGTTGAAGACTTCCGAGCCGAACTGCAGCTTGCCCATCTGCTCCGAGCACATGGCGTATTCGAGGTTGGTGAGGCCTGCGCCCTGATATTCGTCCGTATCGTGCTCGGGGTTCGGCGCGAGGAACAGATTCCACAGGCCTTCCGCCTTCGCCTTGGCCTTCAACTCTTCCAGCACAGGCACGACCTGCCAGCGGTTGGCGCCGAAGCCTTCCATCTGGGAATCGTAGACGGGAACGGCGGGATAGACGTGCTTGTTCATGAAGGCGATGACGCGATCGCGCCATTCGGTTTCACGGGCGGTGAGAGAAAAATCCACGGGCTTCCTCTTTCGTTTGGTTGGCCAATTTCGGCGGGCGCGCCACTGTGCAGCGCAGCATTATTGTCGGACAAAAAGGTAGCAGGATCGAATGTCCGAGAGAAGCCCTTATCGTCATTCCGTCTTCTCGGCGGGCGCAGGCGGACTAAGAAGAAAGTAGGAAAGTCCCGCGAGCGCCGAGATCGCCGGCAACAATGTATCGACCGCGACCACGGGATCGCCGAAGGCCGCGGCGCCGATCGCGGATCCGACGAAACCGCCTCCCATCTGCATGAAGCCGATGAGCGAGGAAGCCGCGCCCGCGATCCGTGGGAAGTGGGACAGGGCGGAGGTCATCGTGCCCGGCGTGACGAAGGGAAGGCCGAAGGACCAGATCGCGCTGGGAATTACGAAAGCCGCGACATGCGGCGCGGAAAAGAGCCGCACCGCCGCAAAGCCCGCGCCCGCCCCGACAATGATCACGATGCCGACCGGCACGAGTTCGCGCGCATTGACGCGCCGCAGCAGGCGACCGACGACGAGATTGCCGACGAGAAGCGCGCCGGTCTGCACGAGGACGATCGCCGCATATTGCAGGGGCGTGAGACCGAGCTTGTCGATCAGCACAAAGGGCATGAGCGAGGGCAGCGTATAGACGCCGCCCAGCACGAAGGCCATGAGCGTCGCCGGCGCCATGAAGCGGCGGTCGCGGACGAGCGTGGCGTAATTGCCGACGATGCGGAACGGATGCGCATGGGCGCGGTCCCGAGCGCTGTTGGTCTCGGGCAGGAAAATCCAGACCATGATGACGACGACGATGGCGTAGGCGAACATCAAGAGGAAGATCGAGCGCCAGTGCGCCACTGTCAGCAGCGTGCCGCCGATCGCCGGCGAGACCGCCGGCACCAGGCCGACGAACAGGCCGATGCGGTTCATGATGCGCGCCGAGGTCTGGCCGACGAAGAGATCGCGCACGAGCGCGCGCGAGGTCGCGATGCCAGCCGCCGCGCCGACTCCCTGGAGCGCGCGACCGACCTGCAAGATCTCGATCGTCGGCGCGAGAAGATCGACGATCGAGCCGAGGAAGTAGATCAGGAAGAAAGCGAGCGCGACCGGCCTGCGCCCGAAGGCGTCGGACAAAGGCCCGCACAGCAGTTGCGCAAGACAGAAGCCGAGAAAATAGACCGTGAGGCTGAATTTGACAGCCGCCGGCGTCGTGCCGAAGGCCGTCACCAATGTCGGAAGCGCCGGCGTATAGAGCGAGAGGCTGAGCGGACCGATCGCGATCATGATCGCGCTCACGACAGACGCGCGATGTTCGTCGAGATCGGTCCAGCGCGGTTTTCTCGCCGGGCTCACTTCTTCTGGAAGAGCGCGCGCTGGAGCTTGGCCATGCCGCCGATCCAGCGCGAATAATCCTCGGTCTTCTTGCGCATGTAGCCGAGCACCTGGGGATGCGGGAGGATTTCGAACTTCTCCTCGTCGATCGCGCGCACGACATCGTCGGCGACCTGCGCCGGGGTCAGAACGCCATCGACATTCTGCGAGCCTTCGCCGGCGCGGCGCAGCAGCGGCGTGTCGACCGCCTGCGGGCACAGGACCGAGACCCGGATGCCCTGATCGCGGTGGGTGATGGCCAGAATTTCCGCGAAGCCGACGGCGGCGTGTTTCGTCACGCCGTAGCAGGCGTTGCCGATCTGGTTGAGCAGGCCGGCGGCGGACGCCGTATTGACGAAATAGCCCTCGCCGCGCGGGATCATGTACGGCAGGCAGGCGCGGGCCGCGTAGACATGGGCCATGACGTTGACGTCCCAGCCGCGCTGCCACTGGTCATTGGGCTGCGAGGTCGCATCGTCCTGCCTGCCGCCGAAATCGCCGATGCCAGCGTTGGAGACGAAGATCGAGATCGGGCCGATCGTCTTCTCGACCTCGTCGACGATTTTTTTGATCTGGTCTTCCTTCGCTACGTCGCATTCGTAGGCGACGCCGC